>NZ_JBIKSU010000082.1:0-7065 GCF_044348475.1 Daejeonella sp.
AATCTAGGGGCTTTGTTTAATTAGAAGAGTTATCTCGCAGAGATGCATTCCCAGCAATTTTTGAAAAATTATACCAATATTTGAGTCTCAATAGACCTCAAATACAATTATAAACTTAAATATGAGAAAGAAATTATCCGTATTGCTTGCCTTTATTCTGATTGGTATTGCTACCCATGCACAAGTATTACCCTTAAAAGAACAGGCTAGAATTATCGATGAAGTATTGGCCGATAGGTTAAATAATCTTTTGCCATCCCTTATGGATAAAAATAAGGTTGATATGTGGGTGATTGTATCTAGAGAATACAATGAAGATCCGGTTATCAGAACCATGCTGCCAGCAACTTGGCTCAGTGCAAGACGCCGAACCATTCTAGTATTTTATAATAACCCGAAAACTAAGGTATTTAAGAAAATTGCCATTTCTAGATACGCTATTGGCGATGAAATTGAGGCTCAATGGGACATGAAAAAATTCCCGGATCAATGGGATGCCTTGAACGATATAATCGGGCAATTAAAACCTGAAAAAATAGCCTTAAACACCTCCAAACATTTTGGACAGGCCGATGGTATTGATCATACCGATTTCGAAGAATTAACACAAAAACTTTCTGCTGCAAACAAAGCTAAACTAGTTTCTGCTGCTGATTTGGCTGTAGCATGGCTAGAAACCAGAACTCCAAGAGAAATGCAGTTCTATCCTCAATTGAACAGCATAAGCCATAAAATTATTGCTGAAGGATTTAGCAGCAAAGTAATTACTCCAGGCATTACTACTAGCGATGACTTGGTATGGTGGTTCAGACAGAAAGTGAATGATATGGGATTATCCACCTGGTTTCATCCTTCAGTCAATATCCAAAGAAATGACAAGGTCGCTTTTGATCATTTAAAAGCATTCTCCAAAGAATCGAAAGATCAGGATAATGTAATCAGAACAGGTGACCTTTTACATGTAGATTTTGGGATAAGCTACCTTCGTTTAAATACGGATATTCAGGAACATGCCTATGTGCTTGCTCCGCACGAAAAAGAAGCACCTGCCTTTTTAACTGAAGGCTTAGCCAAAGCAAACCGCTTACAAGACATCCTAACCAGCCAGTTCAAAGAAAATAGAACAGGAAATCAAATACTTGCCGCTGCATTAGCTCAGGCAAAACAGGAAAACATCAATGGAACAATTTATACTCACCCACTTGGTTTTCATGGACATGCTGCAGGACCAACCATCGGGTTATGGGACCAGCAAAATGGTGTTCCGGGTAGCGGTGATTACCCTTTGCATTTTCAAACTGCCTATTCTATTGAATTAAATGCAGCTGTTGACATTAAAGAATGGAATAAACCGGTACGTTTTATGCTTGAACAAAATGGCTATTTTGATAAAAACGGATTCTGGTACATTGATGGGCGCCAGACTAAATTGCATTTAATTGGTGGAGGGAATAATTAATTATACCCTTTAAAAACTGCCATCAAAAACACCTAAAACCCTCTTCTTAACATCTCTGCAAATTCATTGGGCAAGGGGCTGTCTTCAATAGCCTTTGCCGCTTTTTCCACATCGTATTCAAAGCGCACAAATTCAACATCAATGGCATTTCTGTCTAGTTTATTGGATTCAGAATTTATGGATAAAATTACGTAGCATCCCCTCGGATCAGCATCTTTTGGTTTGCCTACAGAGCCAATATTTATAGCATGGCGATAGCTTTGCCCCTCTGCCACTTGCGATGGCAATACCCTATGATATGGTTTATGTGTATGACCGAAACATAGAATATCGGCATCAGCATTTTCTAGAATCCGTAACAAACTTTGTTCTTCGCGATCTTCAAATAGGTACTCATTGATTTTCCGTGGGCTACCATGAACCAGCAAGAGGTTCATCTGTTCATTATTCAATTTAAACTCAACGCGCAAGTGCGATGGTAAAGTACGGAGGTAGTTGCGCTCCTTTGGCTTGATCAAGTTATTGGTATATGAAATCGAAATCTTACCCATGTCCTTTTCTGGATCGGTTTTATAAGCACACCCGCATTCATCACTCATTAAACCAATGCCTTCATCATAATTTCCAGCAATGGTGGGAATACCTCTTTTTCTAATCTCATTGACCACCTCATTTGGCCATACATTGTACCCAACTAGGTCTCCAAGGCAATAAATAGCATCCACATCTTGTGCATCTATACTTTTTAAGCATGCCTGCAGAGCCGGTAAGTTTGCATGTATATCCGAAAATAGTGCAATTCTCATTTTATGAAGTTTTATATAATTTATCTCTCAACCAAAAAGCTACATTAACCAAGATGATGAGTGCCGGAACCTCTACTAATGGCCCAATAACACCGGCAAATGCCTGACCACTATTTATTCCATAAACTCCAATGGCTACGGCAATTGCTAATTCAAAATTATTGCCAGAAGCGGTAAAAGCAATTGATGTATTGGTACTGTAATCGGCTCCCATCTTTTTTCCAATCAAAAAACTAATAAAGAACATCAATGTAAAATAAATAACTAATGGAATGGCTATGCGAACCACATCAAATGGAATTTGAACAATCAATTGCCCTTTCAAACTAAACATCAGCACAATTGTGAAAAGTAAGGCTACCAATGTAATCGGTGATACCCGCGGAATAAATTTTTCTGTGAACCATTCTTCTCCCTTGATCCTAATCAAAAAATAACGGGTTAAAAAACCACCCAAAAATGGAATACCCAAATAAATAGCTACGCTGAAGGCAATTTCTGCTATCGTAACCGGAACGATAGAACCCGATAATCCAAATAATGGAGGCAGTACTGTAATGAACACATAGGCATAAACACTGTAAAGTAATACCTGAAATATACTATTCAATGCCACCAGGCCGGCCGCATATTCCCTATTACCTTCTGCCAGTTCATTCCATACAATAACCATGGCAATGCATCGAGCCAAACCAATAAGAATGAGTCCAACCATGTATTCAGGGTAATCATGTAAAAATATTATAGCCAGCAAAAACATGAGTGCCGGACCAATAATCCAGTTTAAGATCAAAGAAACAGTCAATACTTTTGTATTTTTAAAGACTTCAGCTAATCGATCATACCGCACTTTTGTAAAAGGAGGATACATCATCAGGATTAAGCCAATTGCTAGTGGAATATTGGTTGTTCCCTTTGAAAGAGAATTGATCCAGGTTGAAGCGTCTGGAAAAAAATTACCAATGCCAACACCTAGTACCATCGCCAGGAAGATCCATAATGTTAAATAACGGTCTAAAAACCCTAATTTTTTTCTTTGCTGCGTTGGCGTACAATTCGTAGCTGACATTTTAAAATGAATTATATCGCAATATTACGATATTTAATTATACCTATCCCTATTTTTTTAAAATCTTAGGTCAAAATCAAGCATTCGTTCTAGTTTGAGTAGTATTCTGGTAATCAAAAATGACGACACCGCATAAAAATCAATTTATACTTCTTATCTTTCATTCGTATGAAAAAATCTTTAAACAGTCTATTTTTTGCCTTTGCGCTACTGCCATTACTTAGTTTGGCACAAATTAAACAGGCTCCCGATAGGAAAGAGGGCGAGGGTCCTTTCAATAAACTGATTATCCGCGGTGTTACCATGATTGATGGTACCGGTGCACCAGCAATTGGTCCGGTAGATATTGTCGTAGAAAAAAATAAAATCATTGAAATCAAGATCGTGGGTTATCCTGGTTTACCGATCAAAGAAGAACGTAGGCCAAAAGCCGAAACAGGCGATAAGGTTATGAACCTGGAAGGGCATTATTTGATGCCTGGATTAATAGATATGCATGGTCATATTGGTGGAACCGGGCAAGGAACTCCGGCCGAATATGTATTTAAACTTTGGATGTCTCATGGGATAACCACAGTTAGAGATCCATCGGCTGGAAATGGTTTAAAGTGGGTACTCGATCAAAAGAAAAAATCAGCAGCAAATTTGATTACTGCTCCGCGACTGCTAGCCTATACCAGTTTTGGTCAGGGTGCCACCAAACCAATTTCAAACGCTACTGAGGCTAAGGCCTGGGTCAATGAAAATGCTGCAAAGGGAGCCGATGGCATCAAGTTTTTTGGCGCTAAACCTGAAGTCATGAAGGCTGCCTTAGAAGAAAATAAACGCATTGGCTTACGCTCAGGCATGCATCATGCTCAAATGGATGTGGCACGCTGGAATGTTTTACAATCTGCCAGGGCTGGTTTAACTACTATGGAACATTGGTATGGATTACCTGAAGCTTTACTGGTAGACCGTACCATACAGGATTACCGTCTGGATTATAATTACCAAAACGAACAGCATCGCTTTGCCGAAGCTGGCAAATTATGGAAACAGGCCGCTCCCCCATTTTCAGATCACTGGAATAAGGTCATGCAAGAATTATTGGATCTGGATTTCACCCTCGATCCAACCTTTAATATTTATGAAGCCAACCGAGATTTAATGCGGGCAAGAAGAGCCGAATGGCATGAGCAATACACCTTGCCTTCACTATGGCGATTCTACAAGCCAAGCAGAGAGTCGCATGGATCTTATTGGTTTGACTGGACAAGCGAAGAAGAAATTCAGTGGAAAGAAAATTACCGGCTTTGGATGACTTTTGTCAATGAATATAAAAACAGGGGTGGTCGGGTTACGGCTGGGTCTGATTCCGGATTTATTTACCAGCTTTATGGATTTGCCTTTATCCGAGAATTGGAATTACTTAGAGAGGCAGGATTCCATCCACTTGAAGTGATCCGTTCGGCAACCATGTATGCTGCACAAGCTCTGGGTATGGAAAAAGAGATTGGTACTGTAGAAGTTGGGAAACTGGCTGACTTTGTTATCCTGAAAGAAAACCCATTGCAAAACCTCAAGGTATTATATGGAACTGGTGCTATCCGACTAGACGAAAATAATGAGCCCATTCGTGTAGGCGGAGTAAAATATACAGTGAAAGATGGAATTGTATATGATGCCAAACAATTGCTTGAAGACACCCGCAAAATTGTTCAGGAGGCCAAAGCAAAAGAAAATATAAAAACTTTGAAACAACCGGGGTTGGATTGGTAAGGGGGGAAGCTGAAAGCTGAAAGTAGAAAGCGTAAAGCGTAAAGCTGAAAGCTAAAAGCTGAAAGCTAAAAGCTGAAAGGGGAAAGCGTAAAGCTGAAAGCCCAAAGGTCAAAGCAGAAAGCTGAATTCTGTTTCAATAATTGGATTCAGTTATTAATTTACTGATAACTGACAACAGATAACTGACAACAGATAACAGATAACTGACAACAGATAACAGATAACTGACAACAGATAACAGATAACTGACAACAGATAACAGATAACAGATAAAAAAAAGGTGGTTTGAAACAAACCACCTTTTTTTTAGCATTATTTTGAAATTATTACTACTTACCTATGCTAGATCGAAACGATCAAGGTTCATAACCTTGGTCCATGCGGCTCCAAAATCTTGAGCAAATCGCTCATGATAATCTGCAGATGCATAAACTTCTGCAAGGGCACGCAACTCAGAATTTGAACCAAAAATAAGATCGAAACGGGTTCCAGTCCACTTGATATCACCTGTTGTACGATCACGTCCAACAAAGGCATCTCTAGAATCAGCTGATGTTTCCCACTTCGTACTCATATCAAGTAAGTTGACAAAGAAATCATTCGTTAATGTTTCTGGATTTTTGGTGAAAATACCATGCTGACTACCGTAGGTATTGGCATTAAGAACACGTAAACCAGCCACTAAAACTGTCATTTCTGGTGCAGTTAGCGTAAGCAACTGAGCTTTGTCTAATAGCATTTCTTCAGCATAACGATCAATAACTGGCTGATTGGTATGGTTTCTGAAACCATCAACTTTTGGCTCTAAATATGAGAATGAATCGACATCTGTTTGCTCTTGAGAAGCATCTGTTCGACCAGCTGTAAATTGAACGGCCAAATTATGGCCAGCTTTTTTTGCAGCAGCTTCAACAGCAGCTGTTCCTCCTAAAACAATCAAATCGGCTAAAGATACTTTCTTGCCACCTGATTGTTTGTTATTAAAATCGGCCTGAATTGCTTCCAAACTTTCTAAAACTTTGGCAAGTTTTGCAGGCTGATTAACCTGCCAGTCTTTCTGAGGAGCAAGCCTGATACGTGCACCATTGGCACCACCACGCTTATCAGAACCACGGAATGTGGAAGCAGAAGCCCATGCAGTTGAAACCAACTGAGAGATGCTTAAACCTGAACCTAAAATTGTAGCTTTTAAAGCCGCGATATCCTGATCGTCAATCAATTTATGATCAACTGCAGGAATTGGATCTTGCCAAATTAAAGTTTCGGCCGGAACCTCTTTACCAAGATAACGAGAAACAGGACCCATATCTCGGTGCGTTAACTTGAACCATGCCTTGGCAAAAGTATCTGCAAACTCTGCAGGATTTTGGTGGAAACGTCTTGAAATTTTTTCATAAGCTGGATCAACTCTCAAGGCCATATCTGCTGTTGTCATAAAAGGAGCATGCCTTTTAGATGGATCATGAGCATCAGGGACTAAATCTGCTGCTGCACCACCTTTAGGTGCCCATTGCTGCGCACCGGCCGGACTTTTAGTTAGCTCCCACTCATAACCAAATAACATATCAAAGTAGCTATTATCCCAAGTAGTTGGCGTTGGAGTCCAAGCACCTTCTAAACCACTGGTAATGGCGTCAACACCTTTACCTGATTTATATTTACTGATCCATCCTAAACCTTGTTCTTGTATAGCTGCACCTTCAGGTTCAGGACCAAGAAGGGCTGCATCACCAGCACCGTGAGTTTTACCGAATGTATGACCACCAGCAACTAGTGCTACAGTTTCTTCATCATTCATCGCCATACGCGCAAATGTTTCACGAATATCTCTTGCTGAACCTAATGCATCAGGATTGCCATTAGGCCCTTCCGGATTCACATAGATCAAACCCATTTGAACTGCTCCTAGCGGATTGTCAAGTTGACGATCTCCTTTGTAACGCTCATCGCCTAACCAGGTAGACTCAGGT
>NZ_JBIKSU010000083.1:0-7060 GCF_044348475.1 Daejeonella sp.
TCAGGAGGGAGGCTTAAGGTTGAGTTTGATACATTCACTCAAGCTGCTGATGGTAGAAGGATTGCTACTCCAATGGTTATGAAAAATGTATTGGGGATACTTCCTGGAACTGACCCTGCAGATGACCGTGTATTTATTGTTTCAGGCCATTATGATTCTAGGGCATCAGATGTAAACGATTCTAAAATTTTTGCTCCAGGTGCCAATGATGATGCCTCAGGAACAGCTGCTGCTATGGAGCTAGCCAGGGTAATGAGTAAGTTTAAGTTTAATTGCACCTTGATTTTTGTGGCCATGGTTGCTGAAGAGCAAGGTTTATACGGTGCTGCCAATCTTGCAAAACGAGCAAAAGCAGAAGGTTGGAATGTAGCTGGCATGATTACCAATGATATTGTGGGTAATACCTATGGTATTGAAACTGGTTTAAAGGACAATAACAGTGTTAGAATATTCAGTGAGGGAGTTTCAGTTGTAGAAAGCCCTGAAGAAGCGCTTCGACGTGCAAGTACAGGATCAGAGAATGATGGTAATGCAAGGCAATTTGCAAGATATTTTAAGGAAGTTGGCGAACGATATGTGGAGCAATTAGATGTTAAGTTGATCTATCGTCGCGACAGGTATCTTAGGGGTGGTGACCATACACCATTTTCTCAGCTTGGTTTCGCAGGAATAAGGGTTACCGAAATGAATGAAAATTTTGATCGTCAGCATCAAACAGTCCGTAAAGAAAATGGCACTGATTATGGTGATTTACCTGATTTTGTAGATTATGAATATACCCGCAAAGTAACCCGAATGAATTTGGCATCGCTTGCTAATCTAGCTTTAGCACCAAGAGAACCTCAAAAGGTGGGCATTGTAACCAGTGGTTTAACGAATAAAACTGAACTTAGGTGGGAACTACCTACAGGCGAAACACCTATTGGTTATTATGTGGTGATGAGAGAAACAAGTAGTCCGGTTTGGCAGAAAAAGTTTTTTGTTACCGATACAAAAGCAATTCTCAATTATTCAAAAGATAACTATTACTTTGGTGTACAATCAGTTGATAGTGATGGGCATGAAAGCTTGGTGGTGATTCCCCGCTCTTTACGGTAATTATTTAATAGCGGCTTGTATTAGTGTCTTGACAGATGGAACCTGTAATTTTAAGCCCGCATTTTGTTTTTCAACAGGTTTTTCATTATGTACACTAAATGCTAGAATTCCGATTAGAAGGAATAATGGAATTAACAGCATGATGAATGGAGAAATACAGTTCGTCAACTTTTTCATTTTATCTATTTTGATAGAACAAAGAAATACCTATTTATTATCATCCTGAAATGTATTAGACCAAGATGCCTATTTACAAGACAAACCGTACATTTTTCCTTCCTAAAGTTTAATAGTTTAAATTAGGTGTTTGGAAGAGTGCTTTTGCCTGTTGGTCGAAACTAATACCCTCTAACAATCCTGAAATAATACTTTTAGGTCATGAATAAATTGAAGCAGATAGTTCTTCATGCCATTATTTGGATAGCAATTGTACTGTACTTTATGTATAATAATGGCAGAACTGAATATTCAACCATAGTTAATTTTGTTTATTTCGGAATCGTTAATATTTCGCTTTTCTATATTAATTACCTTTTCATCCTACCAACTTTTCTGAATCGAAAAAAATATTTATGGTGTGCTCTTTCCATATTTTTTGTTGTAATGATATTCTCATTTATAAAATGTGGCTTAGCCTATTATTTCTATGATATTGTAATAAAAAGAGGCGGAAGTAAGGTTGTGATTGACTTCTGGTATTATTATTCAAGCGCTGTATTTGTTAGTTGTTTCTTTATCTTACTGAGTACGGTTTTAAAATTTATACAGGATTGGTTTCTAAATGAAAAAGTTAAAAGTAATCTGGAAAACGAGAATTTAATTGCCGAGCTCGCGTTTTTGAAATCTCAAATAAACCCTCATTTTTTATTTAACTCTCTAAATAATATCTATTCGCTTGCCTACCAAAAATCAGAGAAAACCCCCGAAGCCATACTAAAGCTTTCTGAGATTATGAGGTATATGCTTTATGAAAGCAATGAAGACAAAGTAGAACTATCTAATGAGATCAGATATCTTGAAAATTATATTGAACTTCAAAAGCTTAGATTCAAAGACAATATTTATATTAAGTTTGAAATAAATGGCGATCTTTTGGGGCTAATGATTACTCCACTCGTGCTAATTTCTTTTGTAGAAAATGCCTTTAAACACGGCATTGCAACTGATAGTGAAAATCCAATTAGCATTTCACTCAATCTTACAGACGGTAAACTTTTGTTTCATGTAAGCAATATAAAGAGTTCAATGAATAAGGATATAACTGGAGGAATTGGCTTGCAGAATGTACAAAGGCGACTTTCCCTGATATATAAAGATCGGTATCGCCTTCAAATTGATGATACTAATGATATTTATAATTGTGAATTATATCTAAATTTATAGAATGATACGCTGCCTGGTTGTTGACGATGAGCCACTTGCTCTGGATATTTTAGAAGATTATATCAGTAAGGTTCCATTTCTGACTCTTGTAAAGACTACTACCAGTGCCATTGAGGGCTTGTCGCTTGTGCAAAGTGATGCTATAGACCTGGTTTTTTTGGATGTGCAGATGCCCGAGCTGACCGGCATACAGTTTTTAAAGATCATCAATGGTAAATGTGATGTGATACTCACAACTGCATATTCTCAGTATGCTCTTGATGGATATGATCTTGATGTGGTAGATTATTTGTTAAAGCCAATTGCATTTGATCGATTTTATAAGGCCGCACAAAAAGTGCTTCAAAGTACAGGAAATACTAACTCTTCAGCTCCTGAAGTACATTCAGTTCAAAAAAATCATGACTTTATTTTTGTAAAAACCGAACACAAAATTCAGAAAATTTATCTTGATGATATACTTTACATTGAGGGGCTAAAAGATTACATTTCCATATTTACTAGGTCTGAACGGATTATTACCCTCCAAAATATGAAGAAAATGGAAGAGTCCTTGCCTTCAAAATCGTTTATTAGAGTTCATAAATCTTACATAATTGCTCTAGGTAAAATTGAAAGTATAGAACGTAGCCGAATTCAGATCGGTGAAAAGATAATACCAATTGGTGATACCTATCGGGAGTATTTTTTTAAGCAGATTGAAAATACGAATATTGGCTAAATCACTGTAGGTAGTAATTACAATGCCTTGCTGATTGCTTTTTCTGCGGCCTCTACAATTTCTTCCATTGTTTTATTGCCCAGTTCAAATGGTTCTAGAACCTCCCATATTATTTTTTGACCGGCGCTTAATGGAAATTTGCCATATTGTACTAACCTCCAAGAACCATGAATTGCAATAGGTACTAGCAGTGCATCAGGTACTTTTTTTAATAATGTGGCTACTCCACCTACTGCAAAAGGTTTCATTTGTCCATTCTTTGATCTCGTTCCTTCTGGAAAAATAACTGTTGACCAATTGAATTTTTTCATTCTTTCAGCCAATTTTATGATTTCCGAAACGGCTTGTTTACTGTCTTTCCTGTCAATATTAGCTCCGCCGCCGTATTTCAAATTAAATGATATGCTAGGGATACCCTTTGTCAACTCTATTTTTGAAATGAACTTTGCATGGTAACTTCTTAGAAACCAAATTAATGCAGGGATATCATACATGCTCTGGTGATTAGCAATAAAGATGATTGGTCTATTGGTTGGTAAGTTATATGGATTTTTAAATTTTATTCGGCTCCCTAAAACATAATAAGTGGCTAATAGAAAGAAATTTAATACATCTACAGATTTTTTATGCCCTTCTTGGCCTCCCAATTTTAAACAAATCCATTGTATTGGATGGAACAACAAGAGTAACATGCCAAATAGCAAATAATGTATTGGAGTGAGTAAATAGCCAAATAGTTTATTCATGTATCTTAATTTACCTGGTAAAATTATTTTTTGATTTGATTTTTATCAACTAAAGTGTGTAATCTTTAGTTTTAAGATTGCAGCAACACTAAGTGAGTCAGTTATTTCTCCATTCAAAACCATTTCATATGCCTGCATAAATGGTATTTTTTTAAGAGCGAGCTCTTCACTTTCTTCTGGTTTTGATTCACCAAAACGTAAGTTCTGAGCAAGGAATATGATGCCAAGTTCATCGCTCACAGAATTAGAAAGGTGTATCCTTTGAATTTCTGTCCATGATTCTGCTTCAATACCTGTTTCTTCTAGAAGTTCGCGTTTTGCTGAAATCAGGGGGTCAATGTTTTCTTGCCCGCCACCTTCCGGAATTTCCCAACTGTATGATTTCAAAGGAAAGCGATATTGACCAACAAGCCAGGTATTATTAGAATCATCTAAAACAATGATCCCAATTGCCAGGTTTTTGAAATGAACTTCTCCATAAATACCCTTTCCACCACCCGGATTGATTACCTGGTGCTCTGTTAAACTGATCCATGGGTTATCATAGATCTTTTTACTGGAAAGTGTTTGCCATGGGTTAATGTTTGGTTCTTTCATCTATACAATATTAAAAAAAAAGCCTTCATTCTAGAAAGAAAGAAGGCTTTTAGATATAAAAAAAACGATTAAGCCAAGTTGAAGGCTTTTTTTACTTTATCTGTATAATCAAGTTTTTCCCAAGTAAATAACTCAACATTTACGGTCTTTTCTTCACCATTTGAACCTTTAAAGGTTTTGCTTACTACTTCATTGGTACGGCCCATATGTCCATAAGCTGCAGTTTCAGAATAGATTGGATTACGAAGTTTTAAACGAGTTTCAATTCCGTAAGGGGTCATATCAAAAATTGAAGCTATTTTTTGTGCGATTTCGCCATCGTTGAAATTAACTTTTGCAGTTCCGTAAGTATCTACAAAGATTCCCATTGGATCTTTAACTCCGATTGCATAAGATACCTGCACAAGGATTTCGCTGCAAACTCCTGCTGCAACAAGATTTTTAGCGATGTGACGAGTAGCATAAGCAGCCGAACGATCCACTTTTGACGGATCTTTTCCTGAGAATGCGCCACCACCGTGTGCACCTTTTCCACCATAAGTATCAACTATGATCTTACGACCCGTTAAACCTGTATCTCCATGTGGTCCACCAATTACGAATTTCCCAGTTGGGTTAATATGGTATTTTATTGCATCAGTAAATAAAGCCTGAAGTTCGGGCTTAAGTTGTGCTTTAATCCTAGGAATTAATATTGAAACAATATCCTGCTGAATCTTTTTCTGCATATTCTCCTCTGAATCAAAATCGTCATGTTGAGTAGATACAACAATTGCATCGATACGCACAGGCTTATGATCATCGCTGTATTCAATCGTTACCTGCGATTTTGCATCTGGACGTAGGTATTTAATAGATGAATTCTCTCTTCTTAGAATGGCAAGTTCTGTTAAGATTTTATGAGCCAAATCTAATGCGAGCGGCATGTAATTTTCAGTTTCATTAGTTGCATAGCCAAACATCATACCTTGATCACCGGCACCCTGATCTTGCTTATTTACACGATCAACACCTTGGTTGATATCTGCAGATTGCTCATGGATTGCTGAAATAACACCGCATGAATCAGCTTCGAACATATATTCTGCTTTTGTATAGCCAATTTTACGGATAACATCACGTGCAATTTTCTGAACATCCAGATAAACTTGAGATTTTACTTCGCCAGCTAATACAACAAGCCCAGTTGTTACTAAAGTTTCACAGGCCACTTTAGATTCTGCATCCCAAGCAAGAAAATTATCAATTAATGCATCTGAAATCTGATCAGCTACCTTGTCTGGGTGCCCTTCTGATACAGATTCTGAGGTAAATAAATAAGGCATAGAAGTTTGATTAAATATTAAAAATAAATAGACAGTTAAATAATGCAGTAAAATGGAAATGGAGTTGACCGGAGTAAAAATTGGCAGAATGTTTTAGCACTTTTTTTTACGTGGTTGCAATCAACGCAAATCGATCCACTTTTTTGCATAGCAAAAGTAGGATTAATATTATGTTCTAAAAAATTTAAGAGTATTTTTGATGTTTAATTCTAAATTAAATTGAAAAGAAAAATTTTATTCGTTATCAATCCAATTTCGGGCGTAAAGACCAAATATAATTTCCCGCTTAAGATTGATAAATATCTGGATAAGAGCAAATTTGATTCTGAATGTGTGTTTACTGAATATCGTGGACATGGTTCTCAGATAGCAGCCGAGGCGATCAGAAATGGAGTGGATATTTTGGTTGCGGTGGGGGGTGATGGAACAATAAATGAGGTGGCATCTGAAGTTGAGGGAACAAATAAATTAATGGGAATAATCCCATTTGGATCAGGTAATGGCCTGGCCAGATCTTTGGGGATTCCAATTCGTGCTATTCAAGCTATTAAAAGAATAAATAAACTCAACATCAGTAAAATTGATGTAGGTACGTTTAACGGCAGAAAGTTCTTTAATATGGCGGGCATAGGATTCGATGCTCAAATTAGTGCACGCTTTGCTGAAAATGTTAAACGTGGTCTTATTAGTTATGCTAAAATCACTTTATCAGAAGTTTTCAATTACCGTTCTCAATATTATCGTTTAACTATAGATGGAAAAGAATATGAACATCAGGCTTTTATGATTAGCATTGCGAACTCTTCGCAATATGGTAATAATGCGCATATTTCTCCTTTAGCATCTCTAAATGATGGCATGATGGATATTTGTATTGTAAAGCCATTTCCTCTTTATAAATTTCCTGCCTTACTAGTTAGAATGTTTAGAAAGAATACCCATAAATCAAACTATTTGGAGATAATACAGGGCAGTAAAATCATAATTACGCGAGAGAATGCTGCAGTAATTCATCTGGATGGAGATCCTTTTGATATGGGAAATACACTTAATATTGGAATTAACCCACATTCATTAAATATCCTCACTTAAATTATGTCTAAAAAAAATAAGGGATATCAGGGCGTAGTGTTTTCAACCAATCCTGATTTTGGCTATATTTCAACAAATGCTGAGCCTCTTGAAACTCT
>NZ_JBIKSU010000028.1:0-25168 GCF_044348475.1 Daejeonella sp.
TGGAGGGATGAGTTCTGATTTTATTTAGTACATTACTTTTTTAGGCGCTATGCACCTGTCATCCTGAACGGAGTGAAGGAACTTAGTTTTATCAAAGCAAATTTTTATTCGTTTTCACGAAGGTCTCTCACCTGCTAAAGGGCAGGGTTCGGGATGACATTGGATTTAAATTTGGAATTTATTTTTTTAGGCGCTATGCACCTGTCATCCTGAACGGAGTTAAGGAACTTAGTTTTATTAAAGCAAATTTTTATTCGTTTTCACAAAGGTCTTTCACCTGCTAAAGGGCAGGGTTCGGGATGACATTGGATTTAAATTTGGAATTTATTTTTTTAGGCGCTATGCACCTGTCATCCTGAACGGAGTGAAGGAACTTAGTTTTATTAAAGCAAATTTTTATTGGTTTTCACGAAGGTCCCTCACCTGTTAAAGGGCAGGGTTCGGGATGACATTTGATTTATTTTAACAGTTACCTTTTAACAATTTGTGTACGTTAGCCAGACAACAGACAACAGACAACAGACAACAGACAACAGACAACAGACAACAGATAACAGACTCCTTACAACATCTTCAATATCTCATCCACATACGCCCTGTCATTTGCTAGGCGCGGTACTTTATGCTGACCACCCAATTTACCGCGGCCTTTCATCCATTCATAGAAGGTGCCATCGGGGGCCAGGTGAACTAGTGGGCGGCCAAGGGCCATATCTTTAAAACGTTTGGCGTCATAATCTGAGTTGATTTCGCGCAGGGTTTGATCCATCAGATCGGTGAAGCGCTCAAGGTTATCTGGTTTTTTTTCAAACTCAATGATCCATTCATGGCCTCCGGCTTCATTGCCTTTGAAATAAATTGGACACGCAGTATAATCGCGGATGATTGCCCCTGTCTCCTTGCATGCTTTGCTAAGTCCTTTTTCTGCATTATCAATGATCAGTTCTTCGCCAAATGCATTGATAAAATGTTTGGTGCGGCCAGTGATCTGTATGCGGTGTGGCGATAGTGAAGTGAACTTTATGGTATCGCCAATCATGTAGCGCCATAGACCGGCATTAGTTGAGATGATAAGCGCATAGTTTTTATGGAGCTCTACCTGGTCAAGTCGCAATGTTTTAGGATTTTCTTTATGCAGGTCTTCCATAGGAAGGAACTCATAGTAAATGCCATAATCGAGCATCAGCAGCATTTCTTCAGAGTCCGACTGATCCTGAATTCCAAAAAATCCTTCTGAAGCATTATACGTTTCCAGATAATACATATTATCAGAAGGGATCAGCTTTTTAAACTGTTCCCGGTAAGGGTTAAAGTTAACGGCCCCATGGAAATAAAATTCCAAGTTTGGCCATACTTCAAGCAGGTTGTCTTTGCCCGTAATTTCCAAAATTCGTTTGGCAAGTACGATGTTCCAGGTAGGAACTCCCGAAATATTGGTGACATTCACATCGATGGTAGCCTGGGCCATTTTCTCGACCTTTTCTTCGAAGTTATCCATTAAAGCAATTGACATATCCGGAGTACGGTAAAACTCGGCCCAGAATGGCAAGTTCTTAATCAGCACGGCCGAAAGGTCGCCAAAGCAGGAATCAGCATTTAGCTGATTAATTTGATGACTACCACCCAGAACTAGGCATTTTCCGGTAAATATTCGGGTGTCTGGGCGGTTATTGCAATACATTGAAAGCAGGTCTTTGCCGCCTTTAAAATGGCATTCCTCTAGTGATTCTTCACTTACCGGAATAAATTTACTTCGATCGTTGGTGGTACCCGATGATTTGGCGAACCATTTTATTTCTGAAGGCCAGAGTATATTTTGCTCGCCACTCAGCATTTTTTCTATGTAGGGCTTAAGGCTGTCATAGGTCTGGATCGGAACCCGTTCTTTGAACTGTTCTTGGTTAAAGATCGATTCATACCCATGTATTTTTCCCCATTCCGTATGTTGTGCGGTAGCTATTAAATTCTGGAACCACTCATCCTGAACATCATGTGGATATTTTATGAAAAGCTCGATTTGGTGCATCCGCTTTTTCATAATCCAGGTAAAAATGGAATTTACTAGTGTCATTTTTTATAGGCTGTATTAGCGGGTCAGGATTTTCTTTTTTCGTAGTTCAAAGTTCTGGCCAAGATAGAATTTTTTAGCCATTTCATTGTTAGCAATCTCCTGTGGAGTGCCGGTTAGCATGATCTTACCTTCTGCCAAAAGGTAGGCTCTATCTGTTATGGAAAGGGTTTCCTGCACATTATGATCGGTAATCAAGATACCAATATTGCGCAGTTTGAGTTTGGCTACAATACTTTGAATCTCTTCAACGGCAATGGGGTCAACTCCTGCAAAAGGTTCATCTAAGAGAATGAAATTAGGATCTGCGGCAAGCGCTCTCGAGATCTCGGTTCTGCGTCGCTCACCACCCGATAAAAGGTCGCCACGATTTTTTCGAACCTTATGCAAGCTGAATTCATCAATCAGCTCTTCGAGTTTATGCTTTTGCTCCTCTTTGCTTAGTTTCGACATTTCAAGCACCGCTTTGATATTGTCTTCAACCGTTAATTTCCTGAACACTGAAGCCTCCTGCGCCAGATAGCCGATTCCTTTCTGTGCTCTTCGGTACATGGCATCTTCGGTAATGTTCTGATCATCCAAATAAACATGACCTTCATTGGGCTTGATTAGCCCTACAATCATGTAAAAGGAGGTTGTTTTACCTGCCCCATTTGGCCCTAGTAAACCAACAATCTCTCCTTGCGAAACATGGAACGACACATTATTCACAACGGTTCGCTGCTTATATTTTTTGACGAGGTTCTCTGCTCTGAGTATCATTCGTTTAGGATTGGAAGAGACGCTCGTATTCCCTTGATGTTCAGTTGTATCGCTCGTTTCTCTTTCCATATGTTTTCTTCAATAGTATAACAAATATCAAATGGTGCGCCAGAATTGATCATAGGAAGAAATTCTCCTAAGTCAAATCCGATGCAATTATAATAGTTCTGGTCATTCTGGTGTACATTCATTTTCAAATGATTGGTTCCTACCAGGGTTGCATTTCCGTAAGTATAAACATTTCTGCTTAGAAAAACGGGTGCCATGTTTTGCGGACCAAAGGGCTCGAACTGTTTTAGGATGCGGAAAAATTTAGCATCGATGTGTTTTAGTGTAATTTCGGCATCAATACTGATTGACTGAGTCAGTTGTTCATCAGTTATGGTTCTAGATACCACCTCTTCAAAGCGTTGCTGAAATGCCGGGATATTCTCCGTTTTCATGGTCATTCCTGCTGCGAATTTATGACCTCCAAACTGTACCAGCAGGTCACTACATTCGCTCAATGCTTCATACAGGTCGAATCCGATCACCGACCGAGCAGAGCCAGCGGCAAATCCGTTTGAGTTGGTCAACACAATGGTTGGGCGGTAATATTTTTCGGTCAGGCGCGAAGCCACAATGCCAATCACGCCTTTATGCCAATCATGATTATATAAAACAGTAGTTTTCATGGCAATCAGATCAGGATTGGAATCAATCATTGCTAAGGCCTGCTCAGTAATCTGGCTGTCGTGTTCTCTACGTTCGGTATTTTTGATGTTAATGATTTGTCCTTTTTCAAATGCAAAGGCATCACTATCGGCAATAAGTAAGTTTACTGCATGCTTGGCATCGTCAATTCTGCCGGCTGCATTAATTCTAGGGCCAATAGTAAAGACCACATCCGTGATGGTGAGGTCGTCTTTTTTCCCGGATAGATTCATGAGTGCGGTTAAGCCTTTACATGGATCAGTATTCAGTTTGTGCAGTCCCAGATAGGCCAAAACTCTGTTCTCGCCAGTAATGGGTACAATGTCGGATGCAATGCTACAGGCAACAAGGTCAAGGTAAGTACTCACCTCCTTAAAGGGAAGATCATGCTTTTGGGCATAGGCCTGTATGAGTTTAAACCCGATGCCGCAACCTGATAATTCTTTGTAGGGGTACTCACAATCCGCTCGCTTGGGATCCAGAACAGCAATGGCCGCCGGTAAACTATCTCCCGGAAGGTGATGATCACAGATGATAAAATCTACGCCTTTTTCAATAGCATAGTCAATCTTATCGTTTGATTTTATTCCGCAATCGAGCGCGATGATCAAGGTATACCCGTTCTCAGCAGCATAGTCAATACTCTGTGTGGATATACCGTATCCTTCAAGATAGCGATCAGGAATATAGAAATCAATGGCCGAATAGTGTTTTCGAAAAAAACTATAGGTAAGTGCAACCGCAGTGGTACCATCTACATCATAATCGCCATAAATGAGGATTTTTTCGGCCAATTGTATAGCCTGCGCTATGCGGTCAATGGCTAAATCCATATCCTTCATTAAAAAGGGGTCATGAAGCTGCTCAAGTGTTGGTCTGAAGTAATGATGAGCCTGCTCATAGGTGTTGATCCCACGTTTAACCAGCAGCTCTGCCAGAATACGGTCAATTTTCAGAGATTCCTGCAATTCTGCTATTGCAGTAAGGTTTTCAAGCTCACGTTCCACCCACTTTTTTTGCATATCTTTGAATTCTAATCTGTAAAAATAGAATTTAACCTTTTAATAAACAAAGAACGTTGAAAGCTTTAGCCTTATATGAAGGATCTTATTCAGTAGATAGCTCAAAGACATTCATTCCGTTCAATCCAGCCATTCATAATCCCAAAGATAGGCCTGCTTCACTCTTTATTTTTGTTCAGCCATTTCTTGTTGAAACGAAGAGTGATCTGATTATTCTAGATACCGGACTTGGGTTTAAGGGCAAGTCGGGTGAGCCGTTGATCCATGAAAATATCCGCAGTGCTGGCTATGATCCCCGTGATGTGACTTTGGTATTGATGTCGCATTTACATTTTGATCATGCCGGTGGGATGGTGAATGATAGCGGCAGTCAAGTATCGCTCACTTTTCCGAATGCGGAGTATGTGATTCAGCGTGGTGAATGGGAAGCCGCATACAGTAAACCATCACGCTCTTACAAAACTGAGATATTTGATTTTATGCAACGCAGTGGTTCGGTGCATTTTATTGAAGGCAGCGGACAGTTTAATCAGGAGATATCCTATGAGTTTACCGGCGGACATTGCGAAAATCATCAGGTATTTCTGATTAAAGAAAATGATGAAACTATTTTCTTTGGTGCCGATATACTTCCCGAACCCGAACAATTATTGCGAAAGTTCATTGCCAAATACGACTTTGATGGCCGCAGATCTATGGAATTAAGACAGGAATACGGTATCAGAGCAGTTGAAGAGCACTGGCAATGCCTATTCTATCACGCAAAAAGCAAAGCAATTGCTAAGGTAGGGTTTGAAAATGAGGGGTTTAGGATTTTGTAGGTATCGGTTATCGGTTGTCAGTTATCAGTTATCTGTTGTCAGTTATCTGTTGTCAGTTATCGGTTGTCACCCGATAGCTCTCGGTTGTCAGTTGTCTGAGGTGCTGCTATGAAATGAAGTTAATTTATCTCAATACCCAATACCCAAAACTCTATAATCTATACTAAAAAAGAGGTTATCAGTTATCTGTTATCAGATAGTGTACGTTAGCCAGACAACAGATAACAGATAACAGATCAAAAATCAGCAACATCTCAATAAAAATTCAAAATGTTCTTGATTTTTGATCTCTGATTACCCTTTCTTCGCCGTTAAATTAATACTCAGCTCAAATTCATCATCAATTGCTTTATCGCCGATGTCGCCAAAGAAAGTTTTTGAACGGAATTTGATATCATATTTAGTACGGTCAACTCGGATGCCGCTTGCTACTGCAACTAAAACGCCTTTTTGCTGTTTTACGGTTGCCGGAAATGTGACTGGGTGGGTAAAGCCTTTAATGCTCAGGTTTCCGGTAATATTTACTCGATCTGCACCCGCACTGGTAACTTTGGTGATCTCAAATTTCGACATAGGATTCTTTTCTGTAGAGAAGAAATCATCAGACTTTAAGTGAGTTGTAACGCGAGCATTATCAGATGTGATACTTGACATGTTCATTTGAAAGCTTCCACTTTTCAAGGCTTTGCCAGTATAAATCAGGTTCCCACCAGCAATTTTTACTGTTCCGGCATGGCCGCCACCTACTTTTTTAGCTGACCATTCAATGGTTGAACGCTCAACATCAACGGTATAAATATCATCCTTAATAGGATTAAAAGCCGTCATGAAGAACATGCAAGCAATTAGGCTTAGGGTTGTACTAGTTTTTTTCATTGTAGAGTTAATTGATTATTTGATGACTAAGATAACTGGGTTCTTTCAAAATTTAGTATGATCTCTGATAAATTACCTCTTTTTGACAATAAGTAATTTTTGCAATCAGCAATAATTTTTAGTTGAAGATTTATATATATTTGGTTATCTGCATCATAAGAAAATCAAATCTAAATTTACCATGAACGCACCAGACCTAGAAACAATTAAAAAGCATTTCAAAAAACTTCATAAAGATTGGTCGGATGATGAGGTAGAACGCCAGGCTTTGGAAACAATGAATAAATACCTATTACTCAATAAGGATAGATTATCTGAGGCAGAAAGGCAAGACAAAGAGGAATTTGAAAAAGCGTTAGACAGAGAGTCTTGGAATTTATATTTCGATAACGATTAAGTGTAGCATTAAAATTTGTTTGCATTAAACATAACTAAATGTGGCCTCTGATATTTATTAAGGATATGCTCATTTAGCTCTTTCTTTACCATTTCGGTAACTGGAAAATGTTCCTGATCATGTATTTTTCTAATTAGATGAGTTATAGTATAACTCCATGTTTTAGAAAGATCTTTACCATAAAATCTGAGGATTTGGACTAATCCTAATAAATCTGAATCGCTAACTGATAACTTCATTTCTATTTTTAAAAAGCCTTTTTTAAATATAGAATTTATTTATAAATTAATAAATACCAGGCTAACAATGAATTAGTGAAAGGCAGTGTAAGCTTGCTTCCCAAAAAAAAGTATAATTTTAAACTAGAATAATCAAATCAAATTCTTGCCAGCCATTATCCATTCGTACTTTCATGCCAATGTTGCCAAATACAAGCCATGCTCAATGTATCAAGCTTGCAATATTTTTTTAAAGCCCCTTCATAAAGTGCTTTAACCTCAGCATTGTCTTTATTTATTCCATAAAGCATATCGCGATAAGCTGACATCGCTCCATCGCCTTCTTTAACTACTATCTTTTGGCCGCCGTATCTGGATTATTACAGCCAAAAGAAGTTATTCATCAATACTAGATGAGGTGTTTAGATAAGAATTTTTAACCTGCTTTTTTAGTTTTAAGGTCTTATTTTTTTTGCCGCTTTTTTGGCAGGCATTCCTCTTACATAAACCTCTTGTTCAGAATCATCATCGACATATCCCATTTCTTTAAGGGTTGCGTCTAGATCAACAGCTTCAAAAGTAGTATTATCTGTTGAATCGGAATTAGATTCTGAATCTTTATCATCACTTTCATCTATAGATAGAATAAATGACGTGTCATCAATCTCTCCAGAATCGTCTATTATTTCAAACTCTAATGAACTAGCGCCAACCCACACGTATTCCGCACCGTCAATATCCATTATAGAGTATAACTCACTATCGCTAGGTAATTCATCGGGTTCTTCATCATCCCAACTTGTATCATATTCTGTATTTCCATTCATTAATTGTCCCAAACCTAGTTCAAAATCTTCACTACCAATTTTCGAAAGTGTTTTTTTTCGTAGAACTTCTATTACATCACCAACAGTAATTCCGTCATATTCACTAGCTTCAAGATATCCATCATTCCATTCTATTTTATAATCTTGGCTAAAAGAGAAGCCATTAAATTCGCCATTTCCATAACCTTTTTCAACTGCTCCATTTTGGAGATATGCTTTTATTGAAACTGATAGATCGCGGTCGAGATTCTCAAGCGCAGTAATTAATGTTTTGTTTTTCATAAAATTCTATAATAAATTATGTCATTGTAATTTTTTGATAAATAAAAGTTGATTACGGTCAGAAGCTTTAGCTTCAGTCAAAATGCTAGTTTATTTGGTTCGGTTAATATGAAATATATTAAGAAATAAATTTAATTAAATTCTTATTCGATTCAAAATATGAAAATTACGTTTTTAAAAATTACGTCTTATGCCTAAATCAATTCAATAAAATTTTTAGTTAAACTTAGGTCAAATAGAAGTATGAAATTGAATTTTTAATATGCATAGACGACGAGTGGCTAAATAATGAAAATTAAATCAAATCAAATTTTTCTCGGCATTCATCCATTTGTACTTTCATGCCAATGTTGCCAAATACAAGCCATGCTCAATGTATCAAGCTTGCAATATTTTTTTAAAGCCCCTTCATAAAGTGCTTTAACCTCAGTATTGTCTTTATTTATTCCATAAAGCATATCGCGATAAGCTGACATCGCTCCACCGCCTTCTTTAACTACTATCTTTTGGCCACCAACAGAAATTTCGGGAGTAGGTAATAAATTATATGGATTGATAATCTCCCCATTTTCGTTTTTACCATATAAACCTTCTTCTCTAAGCCATGCTTCAATTACCTTAGATTTTGTGGCGTTTAAAACGGCCGGTAAAGCAACTTTTATACTGGTTCGGCCTCCCATAATTGGGTGAAAATAATATTTTTTTGCAAGTTCATGCATGTCTAAAAGCTTGGTAAAATCATCAGTATCGAAACTAACCACCTGGTTTAACCAGTTTTTTAATTCATCATATTCAGGATTATCAAGAGCAACTAGGTAATTGTATATGGTTTTAAGTTGGGTATTTTCATAGGGGCTCCATGTTAAAAATGTGCCTTTTAGAGCCAATTGTTTTTTCAAACTTTTTGCAAAATGAATATTAGGAAATCGATCGGATGTATTGAGCCATTCGGTATGGATTGGTTTTGCACCTAAATGAGTAATGGTATGACATGACCATTGAAACATCACATTTTCATAAGGCCTCATATTTTCATGAAGCGGAATACACATGTTGTTAGTTTCAAAGTCTATGAAATGTAAGGGATATTCAGCTAATGCCATTTCTGATTTCAAATCCGCTAATATTAATTCAGACTTTTGCGTCAGTTGATAAAGTGGCCGATCATTATAAAATGGTTTGCCATTAGTAGAGCCAAGTAATTCAAGTGGAATATCATTTAAAGAGACTTTTTTATCTTGGATGAGCTCATCGATACAGCCAAGTGCTCCAGCTTCTTTTTTCTCATTATTTAGCGACTTTTTATTAATGTTGCCCAATTGCCCTATGCTTAATATATGCGGTTCAACCTTAGCCAATTCACCCCAGCATTGATCAAATCCGCTAATGGGATGATTGTCGTTGTGGGGTTTATATTCACAATTTTTGCAATTATATGATAGAGGTGTTTCTATTTTTATATCATTGATCAAAGAGTCAATAAAAATAGTTGCAGCATGGGTAACCTCATTCATTACCTCCTTAACTTGTGTATCAACAGGAATCAATTTTACAAACAAGCTATCATTGTGATATGCTTCGATAATGTTTTGTAGTAATAGTTCATCGCCAGTAAATAGTACATCAACAGTTCTATACCTTGAATTTGGGTTTGCGGGTATATTTATAATTTGAAATTTGTTGATCAAATCATCAAACTGAGAGGTCGCAGATGTATCAGGCATCATCAAATAACTAGTAACGAATGCGTTCGGAAATTTTTCACGAACAACTTTAGTTTGATAGGCTATATCCTCTATGTATGGTTTCATATCAGGCTTTAACCAATAGTTTTTTTCATTTACTTTGCCTGAATCAAATGACTTTGATTTTACTTCAATGACTTTAATTTCATTTCCTGTTTTTTGGAGAATATCAACACGAACCAATTGATTGTTGATACTAATAGCAGGCTCAAACAATATAATATTTTCGTGAATCGCTAGTAAATGATTGGTGCTTGCTATCGCTTCTGGTATGGTACCTGTTACTTCAATTCCTTCAGGGAATAATAACATGGCCAATTTTCCAAACATAAAGCCACCGTCAGCCAACATTTTCATGTATTCATTTTCATCATTACTTGTTGGATAGCCGTGCTTCTTATACCACAACTTTGTAGCACAAGTATGTGCTATCTTAAAATCAGATTTGGATAGGTAAACCATATAAAAAATTTACCTAAATGTACTATTTTAATAAATAATTGTGAATAGCCTACAATAGCTCTTCCTATTGATCTTTTTATTAATATAATTTTTGTTGAAAGAGTATTTGCACTGATTTTCGCCAGATTTATCTAAAAAAAATACCCTGCCTTTTTGGGGCAGGGTAGGTTAATGAAATTTATTTTATAAATAATTTATACTGCTTCTTCAGCATAAGATTCTACAGGTGGGCAAGAACAAATAAGTGTTCTGTCGCCATGCGTATCATTCACTCTTCCAACCGAAGGCCAGAATTTGTATGCTGCAACATAAGGTAGTGGGAAGGCAGCTTGCTGGCGTGAATAAGGATGTGACCAGCCATTTGCTGTTACCACAGATGAGGTATGTGGGGCATTTTTTAGTGGGTTGTCGATTTTATCCATTGTTCCATTTTCCACTTCTTCAATTTCAGCACGGATAGCGATCATGGCATCACAAAAACGATCCAATTCATGCTTTGGTTCTGATTCTGTGGGCTCAATCATTACTGTGCCAGCTACTGGGAATGAAACAGTGGGAGCATGGAAGCCATAGTCCATCAACCTTTTGGCAATATCAGTAACCTCAATACCAAAATTTTTGAATGCACGACAATCTAAGATCATCTCATGTGCACATCTGCCCTGGCTTCCTGAATATAAAACCGGGTAGGAGCTTTCTAAGCGGGCTTTAATATAATTGGCGTTCAGGATCGCAAATTTTGTTGCATTGGCTAATCCATCTCCACCCATCATCGCAATATAAGCATGAGATATTAGCAATATGGATGCAGAGCCCCAAGGTGCAGATGAAACTGCCGAAATAGATTTACTGTTACCAATTTCTATAATTGAATGTCCTGGTAAATATGGAACCAGGTGTTTTGCAACTCCAATTGGACCCATTCCCGGACCACCCCCGCCATGAGGAATACAGAATGTTTTGTGAAGGTTTAAGTGACAAACGTCGGCTCCAATGGTTGCTGGGCTAGTTAATCCTACCTGAGCATTCATATTCGCGCCATCCATATAAACCTGTCCGCCATAGTGATGAATAATTTGGCAAATCTCAATGATTGATTCTTCAAAAACTCCATGCGTAGATGGGTAAGTAACCATCAAACAGGATAGATCTTGTGCATGTTCTGCAGCTTTTTCTTTTAAGTCGGCAAGGTCAATATTCCCTTTTTCATCACATTTTACAATGATAATCTTCATACCTGCCATAGCAGCTGAAGCTGGGTTAGTGCCATGTGCTGAAGAAGGAATTAAGGCCACATTACGTTGCGTGTCGCCTCTGTCTAGATGATAAGCACGGATAACCATCAGCCCAGTATATTCGCCTTGTGCTCCTGAATTGGGCTGTAAACTCATTGCTGCAAAGCCTGTAATCTCGCTAAGCCATTCATTTAATTCAGCAAAAATCTGCATATATCCTCCCACCTGATCGGTAGGAGCAAATGGATGTATCTTACTGAATTCGGCCCAAGTAACTGGAACCATTTCAGTAGTGGCATTCAGTTTCATGGTACATGAACCTAAAGCAATCATGGAATGACAAAGCGATAGATCTTTTGCTTCCAATGATTTGATATATCGGAGCATCTCATGTTCTGAATGATGCGAGTTGAATACTGGATGGGTTAAATAGCTTGATTTTCTTTGCAGCTCAGATGGAATTTGCAAGCTGATATCAGATTTTAATCCATCAAGGTCAAGATCATACATGCTTTTACCTTTTACTTTTGCAAAAAATCGGATCAACGTTAATACATCTTCTGTTGAAGTGGTTTCATCGAGCGTGATGCTTGCCAATGAACCTTCATAGTTCAGGTTTACCTCATTATTGATGGCTTCAGCATGGATCGAATTTTTGAGTTCGCCCAGGTCTAATTTTAGTGTATCAAAGAAAAATTGATTGTCTTGTTTGTATCCTAAACTTTCTAATGCTTTTGACAGGAATACGGTAAGTCCGTGAACCCGTTCTGCAATCAGTTTTAGTCCTTTTGGGCCATGGTAGATGGCATACATACTAGCCATAATTGCCAATAAGGCTTGTGCTGTACAGATGTTTGAGGTTGCTTTATCTCTGCGAATATGCTGCTCACGTGTTTGAAGAGCCATTCTAAGTGCATAATTACCAGCACTGTCAATGGTAACTCCAATAATTCTTCCAGGAAGCGAACGTTTGTATTCGTCTTTTGTGGCAAAGAATGCAGCATGCGGACCACCAAACCCCATTGGAATTCCAAAACGCTGAGTTGATCCTACCACAATATCGGCGCCCCATTCTCCCGGAGGACTTAAAAGTGCCAAAGACATAATATCAGCAGCAACTGTGAGTTTGATATCTTTTTCTTGTGCCTTTTTAGCAAAATCAGAATAGTTATACACTTCTCCTTTTCCTGCCGGATATTGAAGCATTGCTCCAAACATGGTTTCATCCAGTTCAACACTTTGGTGATCACCGATGCGTATCTCAATTTGATATGGAGCAGCACGGGTTTTTAAAATGTCAATGGTTTGAGCCAGTACTTCTTGAGAAACAAAGAATACTTTAGCTTCTTCATTTTTACGCAGACTATACTGCATAAACATGGCTTCGGCAGCTGCTGTTCCCTCGTCAAGTAAAGATGCATTAGCAATGGCCATCCCGGTAAGGTCGACCACCATGGTTTGGAAATTCAATAAGGCTTGCAAACGCCCCTGTGCTATTTCTGCCTGATAAGGAGTGTATTGGGTATACCATCCCGGATTTTCCAGAATGTTACGTTGAATCACGCCAGGAACAATCACATCGTGATATCCCTGACCGATGTAGCTCTTAAAAACTTTATTTTTTGAAGCAGTAAGCTTCAGATCATTCAGGTAATCAAACTCACTTTTTGCCTTTGGAAGGGTTAATCCTTTTTTTAACCGAATGTTTGCCGGTACGGTCTGTTCGATCAATTCATCGATAGAATCCACACAAATAACTTCAAGCATTTCGTTAACATCTTTCTCATTTGGAGCGATGTGACGTTGCTCAAATTTTTCCTGATAATCTATATTTAACTTCATTAAAATAAGGGGAGTTTTGATTTTCAAAAATAATCATTTTCACCATATTTTATTGAACGTGAATTCTTTTCACTAGAAAAAATATGGCCAAACTTCGAGTGCTGGCAATTCGTGAAAAAATATTACAAACAGATGATTGTTACCTTGCGGTTATTCTCCTGTAACCACCCAGCCCGCTTCTTTTTTAAGCTTTAGTTTATAGGTTTTTGTAATGAATTCACTGTTGGATGCCTTGCTATTGTCAAAAGAATAAAAATCAGTTTCTTCTCTTTTTAAGCTAACGGTAGCTTTAGCGGTTTTGCTGCTTGATTTTATAAAGTTTACCGGTTTGCTTTCATCTAAAACATAAAACACAGTTTTAACTTTTGCTTTATCTTTTCCCTGACTAATAACCAGTGATGCGGATTTTTCTGTTAGGCTGATTTGATAAATATAAATACTGTCTTTTGAAAAAAATCGTTTTTTTCCTTCAATAAGATCCATTTTGATGAGCCCATTTTCTTCAAGTGCTTCATATTTATTGAGCTCTTCTTGGTCTTTTTCACCCTTGAACTTTATTTCACCATAGTTAAAGGAAGCTGTTTTAAACTCCGGATTAGACTCGAGAAATTCGGCAATTACTTCTGATGCTTCATTTTCATTGATCGTTGTTTCATTACCACATCCATTGATAAAAATGGTGCTGAATAGTATAAACGCGAGTATTATTGATCTTTTCATAGCTTTGAAATTTATGATTTAACAAAAATATGCCAATTTTAATAGAATATAGACTGGCATTTTTATTTTGTCTATTTTATTAAATAACCTCAATTAGTTTTTCACTGGTTCTTGCTGATAAAGTGCCAAAGCAAACAATATTTTGTTCGGGAATTCCATTGGTTCTTAGGATCTGTTCAAATTCAATGCATTTATCTTCCTGAATTGCGACTAAAAGTCCGCCGCTTGTTTGAGGGTCTGCCAGAATATGTTTTTGCCTTTCTGAAATGGGTTTTACTTTATGCCCGTAGCTTGCCCAATTCCTGTTGGTTCCTCCCGGAACAGAGTTTTGGTTGAGGTATTCGTCGATTTCTGCTATTTTGGGAACTTTGTCAAACTCTATGATTGCCTCTAGATTACTTCCTTCACACATCTCAGATAAATGGCCTAATAATCCGAATCCGGTTACATCTGTCATTGCCTTTACATAGTCGAGTTTACCCAGTGTTTCGCCAATCTTGTTTAACATCGACATGCTCTTAGGTGCAATTGCAGCATGCTCAGGTTTTAGAATTCCTTTTTTCTGTGCGGTGGTTAGAATACCAACACCTAATGCTTTAGTTAAATAAAGTTTGCATCCTGCACTGGCTGTTGAGTTTTGTTTTAAGTGCTGAATAGCTACCATTCCGTTTACTGCGAGTCCAAAAATAGGCTCAGGGCTATCAATGCTATGTCCGCCAGCAAGGGTAATTCCTGCTTCAGCGCAAATAGACCTCGATCCTTCGAGCACTTTTTGTGCAACTTCAGGCGATAATTTATCGATGGGCCAACCTAGAATAGCAATGGCCAATACCGGTTTTCCTCCCATGGCATATACATCACTGATCGCATTTGCAGAGGCGATTCTGCCAAAATCATACGCATCATCAACAATAGGCATAAAAAAATCAGTCGTAGAAATTAAAGCGGTTCCGTTACCCAGATCTAATACCGCTGCATCATCACGGGTATTATTGCCAACTAATAACGATGGATCTGCGGTATGTTTTATGGAGCTGTGAAGAATCAAATCAAGAACTGCCGGACTGATCTTGCATCCGCAGCCTGCACCGTGTGAGTATTGGGTTAATTTTATTTCTGCGGGATTCATATAAGTGAGATATGAGATATGAGTATTGAGATATGAGAATTGAGATGCTAAACTAAAATTTTAAGTATGCACCATTGCTTTTTTAATTTGTTTTGATTGAATGTGATTTAAAAGGAGTGTACTGTTTTCTAAGGCGTTGGTGCTTTTACAAACTAAGTTGTGAACACTTTCCTTAGTTCTTTTCCCTTGTCCGTTGGCATAGGTTTTATCATAGTAAACCAACACTAATCTGATAAAAACTTCCATTTGGCCGTCATTTATGGCAGCAATAGAATCACGTGTTTGTTCAGGGCCAAGTCTTTTTCCAATTCTTGTAGTACTTTCGATTAGGAATTCTTTATTGAGTTTTCCATATTCTTGAACCAGAAAGTTGACCCGTTCCTGAAAGGGTATTTCAAGTTTTAGGAGTACAGAGTCGCGCATCTGTTTGAAAATTGGATTGGGGATAAAGCATTTCCCGATCGATAGGCTTTCATCTTCGAGCCATAGGGGTTTTGTTTTATCTGTTTTTATGAGTTGTGATGCCAGTAAGTTTTCAAAATGTTCCTGACTAGGTTGTATCAAATACCCCATTGAACCATACGAAGATCCCTGATGTTGAGCAAGGTTTTCTAGATCAATTACTTGCTGTCCAAGTTCTTTTAGCTTTACCAGTGTTTTAGTTTTAGCTGATCCGGTCATCCCACCTAAAATCAGGATGGGATATTTTTCTTTGAACTGAGCCAACACCCAATTCCGATAGCGTTTATAGCCTCCTTCTAACAAGTAAACTTCAAAACCATACAGGCTCAATGCCCAAGCCATGGCTCCACTTCGCATGCCGCCACGCCAGCAATGCACCATGATTTTTTTATCGGGTGCTATTTTCAAGGCCTGTTGAATAAATCCTGACCATTTGGGCCCAGTAAAGTCAAAACCAAGTAAAATAGCTTCTTCGCGGCCTTTCTGTTTATAGGTTGTGCCAACTTGTACCCGCTCCTGATTCGAAAAGATAGGAAGATTAAATGCACCCGGAATACTGGCATGTTCAAATTCCAAGGGGGTTCTAACATCTACCACAGGTGTAGTTTCAGCCATGTCCAGGAAGTTAACAATGTCCAGCGTTTGAATCATTTTATATAAAATTAGTATTTTGAAGATTGAGCACCTGCAAAAATTGAATGATCAGCTATTTCAGCTGCCTCAAATACATTTGAATGGTATTTTCCAAGCCAAAATAAAGTGAATCACAAATCAGCGCATGCCCAATGCTAACCTCCAGCAAACTTGGTATATTCTGAGAAAAATACTGAAGATTATGGAGATCTAAGTCATGACCTGCATTGATGCCTAAGTTAAGCTGATCAGCCATTTTTGCTGCCGCAATGTAAGGTTTTATAGCACGGGCTTTATCTTGATGATATCCAGAAGCGTAGGCCTCGGTATAAAGTTCAATACGGTCTGTGCCTGTAGTTTTTGCTGCTTCAACCATCTCTTCACTAGGGTCCACAAAAATGGAGACCCTGATTCCTGCTGCTTTAAATTCAGCGATAATATCTTTTAAATAGGATTGGTGTTTAATGGTATCCCAGCCATGGTTGGAGGTTAGTTGTCCTTCAACATCCGGTACAAGGGTAACTTGCGCAGGAGTATTGGCCATAACCAGCTCCACAAATTTTTGTTCTTTGGGATTGCCTTCAATATTAAATTCAGTCTGAATCACCTTTTTAAGGTCAAAGACATCTTGGTAGCGAATATGTCTTTCATCTGGGCGAGGGTGCACAGTTATTCCTTCAGCACCAAATCGTTCTGCATCAAGTGCAACTTTTACCAAATCTGGATTATTGCCGCCTCTAGAGTTGCGAAGGGTAGCTATTTTGTTGATATTGATGGAGAGGTTTGGCATGGGGGTATCGGTTGTCAGTTATCGGTTATCAGTTGTCTGTTATCAGTTATCGGTTGTCTGTTATCAGTTGTCTGGTATATGTTAATATTATTTGTTTTCGGGAGTTTGATTGATGGTTAGGTAAAGTATTAAATAAACCAAGATTTCCTTTTATAATTATATGAAGTTGGGCAACTATTTAATTTTTAATGATTGAATTACCAAGGCCTAATATACAAACCGTTTTTTCAAAAAAAATGCTTACCCATAAGTAAGCATTTTTTTTAAATAGTTATAAGTTATAAGTTTTGGATGTCGTTAGCCAGACAACTGATAACAGACAACTGACAACACTCTTCATTTGTCGTTAGCCAGATAACTGATAACAGACAACTGACAACACTCTTCATTTGTCGTTAGCCAGACAACTGATAACAGACAACTGACAACACCCTTCTTAATACCTATACGCGTCACCTTTAAACGGACCTTGAACAGGAACACCAATATAATCTGCCTGATGCTGATCTAGAGTTTCAAGTTCAACTCCGATCTTTGCAAGATGTAAACGGGCAACTTTTTCATCCAGATATTTAGGAAGAACGTAAACCTTGTTTTCATAATTGGCAGAGTTAGTCCAAAGTTCCAATTGTGCTAAAGTCTGATTGGTGAATGAATTTGACATGACAAATGATGGGTGACCAGTTGCACATCCTAAATTCACTAAGCGACCTTCAGCCAGAACGATTACATCTTTACCATTAATTGTGTATTTATCAACCTGTGGTTTGATCTCAACTTTTGTATGACCATACTTTTCGTTTAACCAGGCCATATCGATCTCATTATCAAAGTGGCCGATATTACAAACAATCGCTTTGTCTTTTAGAGCAAGGAAATGTTCGCCACGAACAATGTCACAATTACCAGTAGTAGTTACTACGATATCTGCTTCTTTAATTGCTGTAGCTAATTTCTTTACTTCATAACCTTCCATTGCAGCCTGTAAAGCACAGATTGGGTCAATTTCAGTTACAATAACACGAACGCCTTGTGAGCTTAAAGAAATTGCAGAACCTTTACCCACATCTCCATAACCACAAACAACCGCTACTTTACCAGCCATCATCACATCAGTTGCACGACGGATCGCATCTACTAATGATTCGCGACAACCGTATTTGTTATCAAATTTAGATTTTGTTACAGAGTCGTTCACGTTAATTGCAGGTAAGTGCAATGTTCCGTTCTTCATGCGCTCATATAAGCGGTGAACTCCGGTAGTTGTTTCTTCAGAAAGACCTTTGATTGCTGCAATTAGCGCAGGGAATCTGTCGAATACCATATTTGTTAGATCGCCACCATCATCTAAAATCATGTTTAATGGCTGACGATCTGGTCCGAAATGTAATGTTTGTTCGATACACCAGTCAAATTCTTCTTCATTAAGACCTTTCCAAGCATAAACCTGAATTCCTGCGGCAGCAATTGCAGCAGCAGCATGATCTTGAGTTGAGAAAATGTTACATGATGACCAGGTAACTTCAGCGCCTAATTCAACAAGTGTTTCAATTAAAACAGCTGTTTGAATAGTCATGTGTAAACATCCTGCGATGCGTGCACCTTTAAGTGGTTTTGAAGCTCCGAATTCTTCGCGAAGTGCCATTAATCCTGGCATTTCTGCTTCTGCAAGACCGATTTCTTTACGGCCCCATTCTGCTAATGTGATGTCCTTAACTTTGTAAGGCACATAGTTTGTCTCTACTGATGACATAGTTTGTGTTTTAAATACGAGTTAACGTATTGATAAATAAATAATTATTTTTTTAATAGCCGGAATTCTTCTAAGTATTACCCAAAAGGTATCGGCTTTTAAAACATTTCGCAAAAGTACAGTTTTTTTGACTAAATTGACAAAGTCTGCTGCGGTTAAATCAGTAATTTGATTTTATTACAATGGAATGGTATAAGTCTTTTTTTGACGGCCTATATTCTGTTTTGATTGAATTGTGGCCAATGTTTTGGTAATTCCAGCGTCAAAAGTCTGATGATTTAGCTTGTATAACCTTCAAATACTTAACTTTGCTTAATTTCAATTTTTAATTCATTAATTTAATATAAGATATGTATCCAGAATATTTAGTGGCACCCATGCGTCAGGAATTGACCAATGCCGGATTTCAGGATCTGAGGACAGCTGAAGAAGTTGATCAGGCTATAAAATCAGATGGAACAGTTTTGGTCATGGTTAATTCAGTTTGCGGTTGCGCTGCTGCTAATGCCCGTCCTGCTGCCAGGATCTCTACACAGAATGAAAAACACCCGGATAGATTTATTACGGTATTCGCAGGAATGGAAAAAGAAGCGGTGGATACAGCGAGAGCTCATATGCTGCCTTACCCTCCATCTTCACCTGCAATTGCCTTGTTTAAGGATGGCAAATTAGTGCATATGATTGAGCGTCATCAGATTGAAGGGCGGCCGGCTCAAATGATTGCTGATAACCTGAGTCAGGCATTTGATCAATACTGTTAATCAAAATCAAACTATTTATTGATAATAAAATCCGGTCTATGGCCGGATTTTTTGTTTTATACCTTTTTTTGGATAGTTTAGAGCAACCAAAAACTACTGTATGAAATATATTGCTTTTGTTCTTTCAGCTTTTTTTGCTGTTCCTGTTCTTGCACAGCAAACTTTTATTCAATGCGGCCGCTTAATTGACGGAAAAACAAACTCGGTTCAGACTGAGATGACTATCGTATTGGAATCGAATAAAATAATAGATGTCAGAAAAGGCTATCAGTTGGGCGCTGCAAGTGATAAGCTCATTAATTTGAGAAATCAGACCGTAATGCCCGGATTCATTGACTCGCATGTTCATTTATCGAGTGAGACCAGTAAGAATAAATACATGGAAAACTTTACGCTTAATGATGATGATAACGCTTTAAGGGCAGTTAAATATTCTGAGCGTACGCTGATGGCTGGTTTCACAACTGTCAGAGATTTGGGAGGGCATATAGCAGTTTCGCTTAGAAATGCCATCAATGCCGGAGATATTAAAGGCCCGCGGATTTTAGCTGCAGGAAAAAGTATTGCCACTACCGGGGGGCATGCCGATCCCACAAATGGATACAGCAGGTCATTGATGGGAGATCCCGAGGCCAAAGAAGGAGTAGTTAATAGTCCGGAGGAAGCCAGAAAAGCTGTTAGGCAGCGTTATAAAGAAAGTTCAGATGTGATTAAAATAACTGCAACTGGTGGTGTTTTAAGTAATGCCAAAGATGGTGCAGGTGCACAATTTACAGAGGATGAGATAAAAGCAGTGGTCAGTACCGCCAAAGATTATGGTTATCGCGTGGCTGCACATGCTCATGGTGCTGAAGGAATGAAAAGGGCTATACGGGCGGGCGTTTCTTCTATTGAACATGGTACTTTTATGGATGATGAGGTTATCGCTTTGATGAAGGAAAATGGTACCTATTATGTACCCACAATTACTGCAGGGAAATCTGTTGCTGATTCAGCTAAAATTCCAGGTTATTACCCTCCCTTGGTAGTTCCTAAAGCAATTGCAACGGGCCCAAAAATTCAAAGCACCTTTGCCAAAGCGTATAAATCTGGTGTGAAAATTGCTTTTGGTACCGATGCTGGCGTATTTGCACACGGCAAGAACTATAAAGAATTTGAATATATGGTAGAGGTAGGAATGCCGGCCATGGAAGCGATCAAATCTGCAACTATGAATGCAGCTGATCTTTTAGGCATTGCTGATCGTATTGGTTCAATTGAAAAAGGAAAATCAGCCGATATCATTGCCGTAAATGGCGACCCCCTAAAGGATATAAAAGTGTTGAGTTCAATGAACTTTGTGATGAAAGAAGGAGTGGTTTATAAGCAGTAGGAATTTTTCTTTTCTAATTATTTTTCCTTGTGCTTGGTGTTACCCACCAAGCATTTTATAACTTCATTCCGCTCATAGCCGCGGGGGCTTTACCTTTTCCTGCAGCAGAAAAGGACCAAGCCGAGACGGTACGACAAGACCATGAGGGCCTTTAAAAAACAATAAGCTACACCGAATAAATGCTACCGCTGCGCCTGCTGCTATGAAAGGTTCTGCGAGGGCTAAGACTGTAATTGCCGCACCAGTCAATGCGGAAGAGAGGTTATTAAAGGTCTGTGCAAGCGTGGCGGATAAAAATAATTGTGCTTCACCGTCTTGCGCGGCATTGCCTGTCAGACGGTAGGTAGAGATGACACCTGCACAACGCTTAAAAAAATAAATTTCAATCAAAATCAAATGTCATCCCGAAACTTGCCCTTCAGCAGGTGAGGGACCTTCGTAGTTCTTAGTATAATTTTGCTTTCGTAGCAGCTAAGTTCCTTCACTTTGTTCAGGATGAAACCTGCATAGCGATTTAAAAAATTTCAAATACGACAATAATTAACTTTTCTTATGCTTGGTGGCACCCACCAAGCATTCATGATTTCATTCCGCTCATAGCCGCGGGGGCTTAGTCCTTTTTCTGTAGCAAAAAAGGACCAAAATGCTACCGCTGCGCCTGCTGCTATGAAAGGTTCTGCGAGGGCTAGGTTTGTAATTGCCGCACCAGTCAATGCGGAAGAGAGGTGAACGGAGGTTCAGTGAATGGACGATTTGTTTAAGATTGATATGAGTTTTCCTGTTCCTGGATTTAGCTATCTACCATTCATCATTTCATTCCGCTCATAGCCGTGGGGTACAGCATATCGGATAAAAAGATTTCGAAAAGAGGATATAATTTAATGTTAAAATCAAATTTTCCTTAGGCGCCCTGTGTCCACCGCTGGCGGGGGAATCAAAGGGGGTGGTTTTTAATTTTAGTGTTGAGAATCATCAAGCATAGGAAAGTGCTTGGTGGTGCCCACCATTCATAATTTCATTCCGCTCATAGCCGCAGGGGCCTTACCTTTTTCTATAGGTAAAAAGTACCAATGCCGAGGCGGTACGACGAGACCATGAGTGCTTTTAAAAACAATAAAAACAGCGAATAAACGCTACTGCTATGAATTTAAAGCTTTTCACCTGCTTGTTGTTCTTGCCATTGCTTACTGAATGATTTTTCAGCTACTTGAGGAAGGTCTCGATGATTACCCCAACTTTTTTTGAAGAAATTTTTCAATAATAGATTCTTGAATTTGCCTCCAAACATATCCATCATTTTACGCTTCATCATGCCCATTTTCCAGCCTTTCCAACCCAGCCTTTCTACCCGTGGGCTCAATCCCTGTTCAACAGAATCTCTGCGGTTCAGGAGAAGCATTTTATGGATATCAATTTTAACCGGACAAACTTCTGTGCATTTGCCACATAAGCTGGAAGCATAACTCAAATGTTTAAATTCTTTCATCCCGGCCATATGGGGCGTGATGATTGATCCTATTGGACCGCTATAGGTTGTTTCGTAGGTATGACCACCAATATTCTTATAAACCGGGCATGCATTTAAGCAGGCACCACAGCGAATACAATACAAACCTTGGCGTTGGTCTTTTTCAGCAAGTAGATTAGTACGGCCATTATCAAGTAAAATCACATACATCTCTTCTGGGCCATCGCTTTCATTGCTCTGCCTTGGTCCGCCTAGAATGGTATTGTAAACCGTTAAATTCTGACCGGTACCATGTGTCGATAATATTGGCCAGAATAAATCCAAATCGTTGATGGATGGAATAACTTTCTCAATCCCAACAATGGCAATATGTATTTTAGGAAATGTGGTAGTGAGCCTTGCATTTCCTTCATTTTCAGTTAGTGCAATGCTACCGCTATCGGCAATCAAAAAATTACCGCCGCTAATTCCTACATCTGCAGAGGTATATTTCTCTCTTAATAGTTCTCTTGCTTTCAGGGTTAATTGTTCGGGCGTTGCATCGATTGGTGTGCCAAATCGTTCATTGAAAAGTTTGGCAATATCTTCCTTACTAAGGTGCATGGCCGGAGTAACAATATGATAAGGCTTCTGTCCAAGTAGTTGAACAATATATTCGCCGAGGTCACTTTCAATCGTTTCAATGTGATTATCCTCAAGAAATTCATTCAGATGAATCTCTTCAGTGGCCATTGATTTGGATTTGATTACGGTTTTTGCACCTGCTTTTTTGATAATCTGCAGGATCTCTTTATTGGCTTCTGCAGCATCATTAGCCCAAATAATTTTACCGCCTTTGCGCTGAAAATTTGATTCAAACTCCGGAAGGAGCTTGTCCAGATTTTCCATTACTTTCCATTTGATTGTATGAGCTTTGCGTTTTGAATTTTCGAGGTTTGCAAATTTTGAAAGTCCGCGCTCAACAGCTACATCATATTTCCCAATATTATAATTAATGATACGGCGGTGATCCTTGTCAAAAGCCTTGGTATCAGAAGTTTTTAGAAAATCGGAAGCTATGGTGCTCATCTTGCTAATTTAGGTATTTAGATGATAAAGGGTTGTAAATAGAATAAATTTTACATTACATTCATTTTTAAGCTTTAATAGATCGATAAATACACTGTAAAAGCCATTATTCATTTTTTGACATCCATAACTGGTCGTTTATCGCGGTTCACCAAATCCCAACCAGTAAAAAAGGCTAGCTGCGCGCGTTTGCTTAACAGATTGAAGTTGATCTTATTAACCTCATCGCTTACTTTATGGTAGTCTTCATGTTTTCCGTTATAATAAAATATAACCGGAACCCCATTTTTGGCAAAGTTGTAATGGTCTGACCAGTAATAGATTTGTGTGGGATCATCCTTTGCATTATGCCTATAATCGAGCTTCAATTTGGTATATGTGGCATTGGCTTTATCACTTATTTTGTGCAAATCGGTACTCAGTTTATCTGTGCCCACCAAATAAAGGTAATTTGTTGAATCTGGGGTATTCCTATAAATAAAATCGGTTCTGCCAATCATATCGATATTCAGATTGGTAATGGTATTGGCCATTGGAAATACGGGGTTCAACGAATAATATTCTGAACCTAAGAGATTCTTTTCTTCGCCAGTGAACATCATAAAAAGGATACTCCGCCTCGGACCATTCCCTTTTTCTTTAGCTTTTGCAAAAGCTCTAGCTATTGCAAGCACGCCTGAAGTTCCTGAACCGTCATCATCAGCTCCATTAAATACCTTGTCTTTGCCACCATCTAGATTTAAACCGATATGATCATAGTGAGCTGAGTAAACCAGCAACTCATCTTTCAAGTCAGTTCCTTCAAGATATCCCAATACATTGGATGATCGTACTTCCTTTAATACCGGCCCATAGCTGAGCTTGAGTTCTGCCTGAATCAATATTGGTGTATGTATTGAAGAAGCTTTTTCATAATTGAATCCCGAGTTCTTGAAAATCAGATTTGTGATTTCAGGATTGATTTGAATTACCGGCGAACTATAAGCCTTGATTGGAAAGCTCTCTCTGCTTCCATTTTTTACTCGGAGGCTGCTTCCTGAATTATGCGAAAGCGAAGAATCGTTTTTTTCAGAGTTGATGACTAGTATTAATGCGGGTTCCTTGCTTTTCAAAAAGCTTAAACGCTTTACAATTTCATTAGTTTGCCCATAATCAATAATCAAAACGACCTTTCCAGATAGGTCATATTGTTTTAATTCTAGTTCTGTTGCGCTGGCAATGAAAAGAAGTTCTGTTGCTTGTATTGTTTTTGCATCTCCGCTGCCATTGAATTTAAAGTCTTTTCCTGAGTTCAATACATTTTTATTGACTTCAAAAGAATTGACAAACATGGACGTTTCAATTAAAGAAACTTGTTGTAAATAGGAGCCATTTACGGGTGCAAGAAGTTTCAGCTTTTCAAATTCCCTGGAAATATAAGCAGCTGCCATTTCAGCCCCGCGCTTACCGGTTTCTCTACCTTCATATTTATCTGATGCCAGAATGCTTAAATGCTTTTTAGTGATTTTTGTAGTGATATTTCGGGCATACTTTTCAGCATTTGGATATTGTGCAAAGGCAATAGATGCGATGCAGACTAAAAAAAAGATCCAAAACACTTGTTTTTTCATCATGCATTCAAGATAGTAAAATAAATTCCGGCACAAAAAAAATGCTTCCTTAAACCAGAAGCATTTTTTTTAATGAGTTCAGCAAATTTTATCGGGTAGCTGGCATATCATTTTTTACATCTACAGCCGGCCTTTTGTCGCGGTTAACCAAG
>NZ_JBIKSU010000084.1:0-6984 GCF_044348475.1 Daejeonella sp.
CGGATAGAAGGTAATCAAAAGTTTGAAGCAGAATTGACAGTAAGAGCTGGTCGAATTATTTGGGATCTGAATGGCCTGGCAGCAACGCCTTATACAAAATAGAAAAAGGATTTTTTAGTTAAAATATAATATAACAGCATGAAACGCAGAAATGTAATTAAGGGACTGGCCATGTTACCGGTTGTTGGAAGTGTTCTATCAAGTGATTCGGTTTTGGCTGGAACTGTTACAGAAAACAACTCTTTAGCACAAAGTTCAGAATCGCTAACTACATTGAATTCCTTTTTGTCAGAAACAAATATATACAGAGCAATGGGTGTTGAGCCCATCATCAATTGCAGGGGTTCTTATACCATTATAGGGGGGTCTATCAAAAGACCAAAAGTGAAACTTGCATTAGAAGCGGCCAGCACAAATTTTGTACAGCTTGATGAGCTTGCTGAAGCTGTTGGAAAGCGTTTAGCAGAACTCACAAAATCAGAATGGGGAATGGTTTCTTCAGGATGTGCAGCCGGAGTCAAACATATTACGGCAGCTTGTGTTACCGGTGGTAGTCCAGAAAGACTTATCCGCATTCCTGATCTTACCGGATTTGAAAAAACGGAGGTTATCATTCCAAGATATTCCCGCCAGCATTATGATCATGCAGTCCGTAATATTGGTGTGAAAATAATTACTGTAGCTACTCCTGAAGAATTAGAAAAGGCCATTAATTCAAAAACGGCAATGATCTACCTTACATCAGGTACTCCTGGGGCCGCCTCTGATACAGGTCAGCCCTTGTCTTTGGAGGTAATTGCCTCAATAGCTAAACCGAAAAATATTCCAATTTTGATGGATGCCGCAGCAGAGAGTTTGACCATTCCTCCTTATCATTTAAAAAGAGGAGCAGATATTGTAGCATACAGCGGTGGTAAAACAATCCGCGGGCCGCAGTCGGCAGGATTGATGCTTGGAAATAAAAATATTTTATTAGCCGCATGGCAGGCAAGTGCTCCGCATCATGGTCCGGGCCGCGACAATAAACTGGATCGAGATGAAATAGTAGGTATGGTTGCTGCAGTTGAAGACTGGCTAGAACGGGATCATGAGGGGGAGTGGAAAAGATGGCTTAGTTGGCTTGAGGTCATTTCAAAGAAAGTTAATCAGATCAATGGAATTAGCACCAAGGTAGTTGAGCCCGTCAATTTAAACAATAAGTATCCGGTACTTCATATTATCTGGGATCCTGAAAAGTTTCATGTTACAGGATACGAAATTGCAGAAGAAGTGGGAAGAAATAAGCCAAGAATAGCGCTTGGGAATCGGGATGAACCCGATGGTACAAGCTCCATACAAATTACACCAGGGCATATGCAAGCGGGCGAAGAAAAGATTGTTGCCGATCGGTTATTTGAAGTATTATCAAAGAAGCGCAGTCCTAATCCCGAAATGAAAACACCTGCAATTAACCTAAGCGGACGCTGGGATGTTGAAGTTCAGTACGCATTAAGTACCAGCCAGCATACTTTTACGATTGAACAAGATGGAAACTGGATTCAGGGTATTCATAAGGGAGATTTGGATAGTAAAAACATGGTGGGTACAATTGATGGAGATGAAGTGAAGATTAAGAGTACAATCCCTATAGTTGGAAATATTATCATTTACCTTTTTTCCGGAAAAGTAAGTGGTGATACCATATCTGGAGATATTCATATGGGTGAATACCTAACAGCAAAATTTACAGCAAAGCGAAATAAAACTAAACTTCCGCGTCAAAAAGTCATGATTCCGGGAGGTCAGCCTTTAGCCACCTAATCAGAAATGTTTGATAACTATTAAACCATTTTAACATGAAACGTAGAGATATACTAAAGGGAATTGCAGCAGTGCCCTTACTCAGTGCTTTAAATCCGATTGCATCTGTTTTGGCTTCAAATTCTGGTAAAAGCTTCAAAAAGCGCCTGATTATTGATACTCATGTTGAGACCTGGAATTTTGATCCAAGATTCCCTTTTAAACATCCTGAGAATCCAAATCTAAAAGTGGCCATTGAGGCTCCAATTGAAAACCAGGTGAAGCAGATGAAGGATTTCAACATAACCTATGGGGTATTAATAAATCCGCGTTATTATGGATGGGATAATTCTTATAAGGCTCATTGTGTTAAAACTTATCCCAATCATTTTGTTGCCCATGGTTTATTGAATCCGCATGATCCCAAAATAGTGGATAATCTCAGATATTGGGTAAATGAGCATGGCTTTCAGGGAATGCGATTCAGCCCGATTTATCACCCCAAAGAAACCTGGTTAAACTCTCCAGAACATTATCCTCTTTGGAAGGAAGCAGAAAAATTAGGGCTTTGCTTCAACTATTATATTGTTCCCCACCAGATGCCAATGTTAGAGGATATGGCAGAGCGCTTTCCGGGTGTGAAAATTGTAGTTGACCATGCTGGCAAACCTGATCTGAAAGCTGCAGATTGCTGGCCTGAATTTAAAAAAATGTTTAAGCTTAGCCGTTTCTCCAATGTTTGGATAAGTAATTCAGAGCCTTATGAAATGTCAGAGATTAAAAAGTATCCCTATGAAGATACCTTGCCGTTTTACAAGGCCATTTATGAAGAGTTTGGAGCCAAGCAGATTATTTGGGGTACCGGTTATCCTTTTCCAAGATGGGAATTGCCAATGGATAAAGAACTGGAATTCATGGATAAATACTGTAATTTTTATACGGATGACGATCTAGACCTAATTATGGGAAAAAATGCCCTCGGTATATGGAAATTTCCTGGAAAGTCTTGAGTTTGAATTGAACCATATCAAATTAAATCCTAATCGCCACATAGATAATACTTATTATTACACACATGAGATATAGTTTCCAGTTATTGCTTTCCTTGTGCTTGCTGATATTGCCCTTAACATCGTTGTTCGCTCAAGCTATTCCTAAAGAGGAATTGATTTTTTTAACTTCTGCCTGGAAAGGTGAACGTTTTGAGGATGGTCGGCCACGTATACCTGACGAGTTGTTGAACCGTGCAAAATCTATTGGGATTGAAGAGGCCTGGCAAATATTAAATAATGAAGGCTATCTGTATCAATACGAACGAAATTGGAAAATATTGCATGAAGATGAAAAGGTTATTGGAAGGGCTTTAACGGCTTTTTATATGCCTATTCGTCCTGATGTTGAGAAAAATATCGTAGATCGTGCCGCCGCAGAAGGCAAACAAGGCAGGCATTTGCACTGGCCTATCAATATGCTTACCAAAGGCGATGTGTATGTTGCTGATAATGAAGGCAGAGTAGGGTCACTGATGGGTGATAACCTTGGAAATGTAATTTATAAAAACTCAGGAAATGGAGTAATATTTGATGGATTTGCCCGCGACGTGGATGGATTGGCCGAGATTAAAGGATTTAATGCCTTTGTGAGAGATTTTGCGCCTCAGTTTTTGCAGGGTGTTGTGTTGATGGGTTTGAATACTCCGGTTACAATTGGGCAAGCTATTGTTTTACCCGGAGATCTAGTCATTGCTGGCCGTGCCGGGGTTGTATTTATACCTGCACATTTGGCTGAACAGGTTATTTCAACTGCAGAATTCATTGCTTCAAAAGATCGTTTTGGTCATGAAATGATTAAAAATGGGGTGTATAAAGCGGGGCAGGTTGATACACAATGGAGCGAAGAAATCAGAGCAGAATATATGAAGTGGCTAGAAAAAAATCCAAAAGAAAAAAAGATTAGTCGCGCTCAGCTTGATCAGTTCATGTTAAAAAGAACCTGGTAATATTCCCCCTTAAATTAAATCGGATGAAACCTGTTTTTAAAATCGTATTGGGAATTGGCATTATATGTATGCTCGCTGCACTTAGCTTATATCTGCTCAACAGATCTACTGATGCCGAGCCCTTTCTGATCGCATCACTTATATCTGTTGCCATCGGAATTCGTGGTGCATCAGCTTTAAAAGGATTTGCCTATCCTGTAATGATTTTCGGTGTAGTTTCTACAGCAATGATCTTTCCGCACTATTTTCTTGAAATCAATGGCTATAAATTATCTGGCTTGATCACTCCCCTGATTCAGTTAATCATGTTTGGAATGGGTATAACTATGAGCTACAGAGATTTCATTGGCGTATTTAAATCTCCGAAAGGGGTTCTTGTAGGTGTTTCAAGCCATTTTATGATCATGCCATTACTTGGGTTTGGATTGGCAAACATCAGTGGTTTTACTCCTGAGATTGCAGCAGGGATGATTCTGATCGGATGTGCACCGAATGCTGTTGCAGCCAACGTTATTTCATATCTGGCAAAGGCTAATCTTGCCCTATCCATTACACTTACTTCAATAGCAACCTTATTGGCTCCATTCTTGACACCCCTGTTAATGAAGTTATTAGGAGGTTCATTCATTGAGATCAATGTATTTGATATGATGTGGGACATTATGAAGATGGTTATTTTGCCGGTCACACTCGCTATGGTAACGAATGAACTCCTGAAAGATAAAATGAAGTGGATCAATGCAGTAATGCCCATCGTATCCATGTTTGGTATCGCATTTATCATTATTATTGTTACCGCCGTGGGTCGTGAAAGTCTATTAACGGTTGGGCCACTTCTTATTCTATTAGTTTTGGTCCATAATCTCATGGGCTATACCATAGGATATTGGTTTGCTCGTTTGTTTAAAATGAGTGAAAAAGATTCGAGAACTATTGCAATTAATGTGGGGATGCAGAATGCTGGTCTTTCAAAAGGCCTGGCCTATGGAATGGGTAAGCTTGGAACCGTCGGGCTTGCGCCAATGATCTTTGGCCCGATGATGAACATTACCGGTTCTATTCTGGCATCTTACTGGAAAGGGAAGCCCATTGCAGATAGCGATGATAAGGATGTAATTAATAAACTATAAAAATAAATAATCATGCTCAAGTACTTTAAAATTTTAACTCTACTTACAGTGATTAGTCTGAATGTACGGGCTCAATCCAAAAAAGAAACACAAATAGCAAAGCTGGTCATCGCTATTAATAATGCCATCATTAATACAGATAGTCTTACTTTAAAGGCCCTCACTTGCGACGAATTAAGCTATGGGCATTCTGCTGGTTTAATTCAGGATCAGAAGGCATTTATTGCAGGAGTAGTGAATGGACCTACATTTTTTAAAAGTATTGAACCCTTTGATCAGAAAATTACAATGGCAGGTAAAAATGCAATTGTAAGACATATTGTAACTGCTAAGGCTGTAAATAAAGGAACTCCTCTAGATTTAAAATTTGGAAACATATTGGTTTGGCAGAAAAAGCATGGCAAGTGGAAATTGCTTGCTCGACAAGGCTATAAGCTATAATTTTAAAAGATGAATTTAAAAATAGAGCTTTCAAGGCTTATAAAAGAACAGGGAATTGTGCCATTGTACTATTCGGCTGATGCTGAAGTTAGTATTGATTTGATGAGGGCAATGTATGCAGGAGGAATTAGAACTACTGAATATGCAGATCGCGGTGATCGCGCCTTAAAAAATTTCCGCGAAATGCGTAAAGTATGTGATGCCGAGTTGCCCGGAATGCGATTAGGTATTGGTACAATAAAAACTGTGGAATCTGCCCAAACGTATATTGATGAAGGCGCAGAATTTTTGGTATGTCCAGGAATTTTGGAGTCCGTGATTGAATTGTCTGATAAGAATGATCTTCTTTGTGTTCCTGGTTGCATGACTCCGAGTGAAATCATTCGAGCCGAAACTTGCGGGGCAAAGATCGTTAAGCTATTCCCAGCTAATACCTTAGGTCCATCTTATATTGAAGCAGTGCAGGCGCTTTTTCAAGACATTGTTTTTTTACCTACAGGCGGCATTGAACTTAACGAAGAAAATCTTAGAAGCTGGTTTAAAGTTGGGGTTTGCGCAGTTGGAGGCAGTAAAATGATCACTAAAGACGTGATTGAAAATAAGCGATATGCTCAGTTAACAGCCGAGTCTAAAAGAGCGCTTGAGCTGATCAGTTTAATCAGAGAAAGTTTTAAGAAATAATAATTTTCAATATTCTATCAAAAAATGAACGAATCAATCTATAAATACATGAAAGTTGGTTTGGTCCACTTTATGGCTTTCCCTGCAACAATCAAGGGAGAAGGTCCGGTGCTTGAAACCATTCGAAAGATTGCTGTAGATGACTATTTTAGTGCCATTGAGATCACAACGATTAAAGACACTGAGCAGAGAATAGCAGTAAAAAAAATGCTTGAAACATCGCATATGACCATCGCTTATGGTGCTCAGCCAAGATTATTAACCACCGGGTTAAACATTAATCATTTAGTTGAACAGGAACGCCAAAAGGCCTTAGAAAATTTAATGGCCGGAATTGACGAGGCTTATGAGTTAGGTGCAAAAAGTTTTGCTTTTTTGAGTGGCAACTATGAAGAAAGCCGAAAAGAAGAAGCTTTTCAAGCTCTGGTTAATTCTACCAATGAAATTTGCCGATATGCAAAAAGTAAAGGCGATATGAGAATTGCATTAGAGGTTTTTGATTATGATGTAGATAAAAAAAGCCTAATCGGTCCGGCCGATCTTGCACTGCGTTATGCAAAAGAGATTCGAAAAAGCCATGATCATTTTGGCTTGATGGTTGATTTAAGTCATATTCCTTTGATCCATGAAACAATTGAAGAATCTTTACTACCTGTAAAAGATTACATTGTTCATGCGCATATCGGAAATTGTGTAGTCAAGGATCCTGAAATGGCGGCATATGGCGATGTTCATCCCCGCTTCGGGTTCCCAAATGGTGAAAATGATGTAGATGAAGTTGTAGATTATCTCAGGGTATTATTAAATATTGGCTTTCTGAACACGCAGACCCCTCCGGTGGTCAGTTTTGAGATCAAGCCTTTTGGAGATGAAGATGCAGATATCGTTATTGCAAATGCAAAGCGTGTGCTGAATTTGGCATGGGCAAGGGTTTAGTAAGCTGAAAGCCCAAAG
>NZ_JBIKSU010000085.1:0-6978 GCF_044348475.1 Daejeonella sp.
TGCAGGTGGTTGAAAATATGGAAGAAAATATCTTGAGTTTTTTCTTTGCCGGCAAAATTATGAACGTCGTCCATAATCAAAACATCCATTGCCTGATAGAAATTTACAAAATCATTAATATTATTATTCTTTAAAGCGTCAACAAATTGCTGTGTAAATTTCTCACAAGAAACATAAAGCACCAATTTATCTGTCAGGGTACGTTTAATTTCATTTCCAATTGCCTGTACAAGGTGAGTTTTACCTAATCCAACCCCACCATAAATCATCAACGGATTAAATGAAGTGCCTCCTGGCTTTCCTGCAACTGCATAACCAGCTGATCGTGCTAACCGATTGCAATCACCTTCAATAAAGTTTTCAAAAGTATAATTCTGATTTAACTGAGGATCAACCTGCAATTTTTTAAGACCCGGAATTACAAAAGGATTTTTTATATCCTTGTTCAGGGAAATTGGCATTGGCATAGACTGGTTTTTACCCTCAGCACCATTACCATTGGATGGCATATTGGTTGTGTAGGGAATACTGGTTGAAGACTTTTCTACAACAATATTGTACTCAAGCCTGCCATCTTCACCCAACTGCTTTTTTACTGTTTTTCTGAGTAGGCCAACATAGTGTTCTTCAAGCCATTCGTAAAAAAATAAACTCGGCACCTGTATGGTAAGAACATTACCCTCAAGACGTAAGGCTTTAATAGGCTCAAACCAGGTTTTGAAACTCTGAGCCGGGATATTATCCTTAATAATCTGAAGACAGCTATTCCATACATGTGTAGAAGTTTTTTCCATATAATTTTACTAATAACCTGATTTATAATGGGTGCCGAAAGAAATGTTGGTAACTCTTTGGAGAATCAATTATCGGAAAAAAAATTGATTAAAAAATTATAATTTGAAATTAGTTACAACTAATTGTTTATCAGGAGAATAACTTATTTTTTAATGATTCAACTGTTATGATAAAAAAGCAATTATTTTGCATGATTTTGATTAGAATAGTGCACAATTTACGCCAAAATTGACAGAATTTAAAGTATTTATGCACATAAATATTTAAAGGGCATTGTTATTTTGAGAGGATGAAAATTTCCGAATAATTGTTTGAATCTTGCAAAAAAAACTGATTTCATAAACAAAATTTAATTTTCTATACTATTCCAATTATTTAATGCCATTTTAACTGTTGAATTATCCCGAAAGCATTCTAAAATTCATGGTTGAAAAGAAAAATGATCGCTAGTATTTTTAATCTACAACAGGTTAAAAGAGATGCTTCAGTTCTAACATCTATTTCAACGTAGCCTATACAAAAAGAATATCCCACATCATTAGTATTCAATAATAAATTGAATGATAACAAAACAAGAACTTATTTGAAAAATCGTTCAGTTTTAGTGATTAAGATTAAAAAAGCTAATTCAACTAAAAGATGATGCTTGTAAACTAGCTAGATTTAATAACAACAACCAAAAGTATACGAAGCCATTAGATAATTTAGGCCTTAATATTCGCCAAATTCTTTTCTAAAAGTATCAGCAATCTCGCCTAATGTAGCATATACCTCAACTGCAGCTATAATATAGGGCATTGTATTCAAGCCATTTTGTACAGAATCGCTTAAGGCTTGCAAAGCTTTATCAACAGCCAAGCCGTCTCTTTTGGCCTTAAGGCTGATCAGTTTATCAATCTGTACTTTGCGGATAGAATCATCTACACGGAAAACTTCGGGTTTTAACCCTTCAGCATCTACATATTTATTTACTCCCACCAAGGTAGCTTCTGCACTTTCAATGTCTTTTTGATACTGATAAGCCGAATTAGCAATCTCATTCTGAATATACCCTTCTTCAATTGCCGCTACTGAACCCCCTTTTGCGTCAATAATTTCGATATATTTCCATGCAGCTGCTTCAATTTCATCAGTTAAAGATTCTACAAAAAAAGAGCCTGCCAGTGGATCGACAGTATCAGCAACCCCACTTTCGAATGCAATGATTTGCTGTGTTCTTAAGGCCACTTTGGCTGCCGCCTCAGTGGGTAATGAAAGTGCTTCATCAAAGCCATTGGTATGTAAGGATTGTGTTCCTCCCAACACGGCTGCCATTGCCTGATTAGTTACCCTGATTACATTATTAAGAGGCTGTTGAGCTGTTAATGTTGAGCCTCCTGTTTGGGTATGAAAACGCAATTTCTGTGCAGCAGGATCAGTTGCACCCAGACTTTTTGTAAGTTGTGCCCACATTCTTCTGGCAGCACGAAATTTTGCTATTTCCTCAAAGAAATTATTGTGGCAGTTAAAAAAGAATGACAGCCGTTTGGCAAAAACATCAATATCCAAACCTTTGTCTATAGCTGCCTGAAGATAGGCCTTGCCATTCGCTAATGTAAAAGCGAGTTCTTGCACCGCCGTTGACCCTGCCTCCCGAATATGATAGCCGGATATCGAAATGGTATTCCATTTTGGAAGTTCTTTACTACAGAATTCAAAAACGTCTGTAATAAGTTGCATGGATGCTTTAGGTGGATAAATATACGTTCCGCGAGCAGCATATTCCTTCAAAATATCATTCTGAATTGTCCCTGAAATTTGTTTTAGATCGGCACCTTGTTTTCTTGCCAGGCAAATATACATGGCCAATAAAATTGGTGCAGTAGCATTAATGGTCATTGAGCTAGTTACTTTACTTAGATCAATCCCATCAAAAAGAATCTCCATATCCATAAGCGAATCAATTGCCACACCAACTTTTCCAACTTCACCCTCAGACATTTCATGGTCTGAGTCGTAGCCGATCTGCGTAGGAAGGTCAAAGGCCACCGATAAGCCGGTTGTGCCCTGTGAAAGCAAATAATGATATCGTTTATTTGATTCAAAAGCAGTTGAAAACCCTGCATACTGCCGCATAGTCCACATTCGGCCCCGATACATATCCTTTTGAATTCCACGAGTAAATGGAAACTCGCCGGGCAATTCAAGACTTTTAGAATCTGTATAGACTTCCTTTATTTCAATTCCTGAACTCGTTTTAATTTTTTTTTCACTCATTTGATTAAAATAAAGACTGAATATCTTTTTTAACAATGCTCAGCGCAAGGTCATATGGGTTTTCGGTTTCCAGATTAGCCAGATGATTGAGAACCGATTTACTTAAATCAATCGAACTAGCTTGGGCCGGCAAAGCATTTGCAGCGCTACCGATGATTCCAATAGTCTGTTCTTTGATCCTTTTTACCACAGCCCAAGACATTTCAGTCACGTAAATCTGCTGAGAGATATTGTGCTGATATTCAGCACGAATTTCAGTTATGACAAGTTTGTGCATTTCAATAGCGCTCATACCAGGCACATGTAAACGAACAAGTAAATTTGAAGGATTGATCCTTTCTAAGAATAATACTGTACGCTCATAAGCCTGTAGCCTTAATGGAAGGATATGTATGTGTTCGGCTTTCTTTAATTCCAGCCTTTGAACGTCAAGATTTTGCATTAGCAATGGCTTCACAAAATACCAGGCGGCAAAGAATACTAAGAGTCCTGAAAATGTATATTTAATTATATCAAACAAAAATGTAATATCATTCATGATGCTGCAATTGTTAACAGATGGTCAAAAAGCTGTAGATCAAAACAAAAGTGAGCAATTTCATGTATATTTGCGATAAGATTTTAAAAGAAATATGAGCACAGAAATTGCAAATCTTACAGCACCGGTTACTTTAACGGATGGGGCAAAGAAAGAAATAAAAAAACTTATTCAGCAGCAGGAACTAGGGTCAGATTACGGATTACGTTTGGGAGTTGAGGGTGGCGGTTGTGCAGGCATGAATTATATTTTAGGTTTTGATCAGAAAAAAGATGGCGATCAAGAATATAGTATTGATGAGATCACTGTCTTTATGCACAAGGCGCATGGTTTATATTTAGCTGGTATGGAAGTTGATTTCAAGGATGGATTAAATGCACGTGGATTTACTTTCAGCAACCCGAATGCCAGCAGCACCTGCGGTTGTGGCACATCATTCTCAGTTTAAAATATATTTTTGTAACATTTTATAAAGTCCTGCTGTCAAACTAGCAGGACTTTTTATATTTATACTATGGCGGGAACAATGAGTTATTCTGAGAATGTCAAGGTTGCTATGCAATCTGTGAAGGGCAATAAGCTTCGGACATTTTTAACTGCAATCATTATAGCAATTGGTATAACCGCATTGGTTGGCATTTTAACTTCTATTGATGCGATTGAGGGATCATTAAATAATACATTCTCAAGTATGGGAGCCAATTCCTTTACCATCAGAAACAGGGGTATCGGAATTCGGATTGGAGGAAGTGGCCAGAGACCCAAAAGATATAAATCAATAGATTATAGACAGGCTACTGCATTTAAAAGCAATTTTGACTTCCCTGCAACCATATCCGTAAATACCTTTGCTACATTTGGCGGAACTGCAAAATATGGAAATGAAAAGACCAACCCGAATATTTCTGTACTCGGCGCAGACGAAAATTATTTAATGTCGGCAGGATACAAAATAGCTACTGGCAGAAATTTTTCTCAGTCGGAACTTGAATATGGAACTAGCGTTGTAATTATAGGCGATGAAATTAAGACCCGACTCTTTCCTAATGCAGATCCAATCAACAGAACAATCAGTATTGGGAATAATAAATTCAGGATTGTAGGACTATTAGCAGCAAAAGGCTCGAGTGTTGGTTTTGGCGGCGATAAGGTCTGTATAATTCCTTTACTTCGTGCTAAGCAGGTGATGACCATCGCAAATCCATCTTACACCATTTCTGTAATGAGTGATGATCCAGCACAAATGGAATATGCAATTGGCGAGGCAACGGCCTTGTTCAGAAATGTCAGAAATTTAAAAATATCTGATGAAAATAATTTTGAGATAACAAAAAGTGATGCTATTGCTCAGACACTGGTTGAAAACCTGAAATTTGTTCGAATTGGAGGAATTGTTATTGGGGCTATCACACTTATTGGAGCTGCAATTGCCCTCATGAATATCATGATCGTTTCAGTAACAGAGCGAACCCGTGAAATTGGAATACGCAAGGCTATTGGTGCAACACCTTTGGTTATTCGCAGACAATTTTTGATTGAGGCAATTGTTATTTGTTTAATGGGAGGCATCACAGGAGTAATTCTAGGAATCCTCATTGGCAATTTACTCTCCATGGTGATGGGTGGATCATTCATTATGCCCTGGGTCTGGACTATCCTTGGATTAACCCTATGTATTGGCGTAGGCTTAATGTCTGGGCTTTACCCTGCTGTTAAGGCATCTAAGTTGGATCCTGTGGATTCACTTAGGTATGAGTGAAAGGGGAAAGCTGAAAGGGGAAAGCTAAAAGCTGAAAGGGGAAACCTAAAAGCTAAAAGCTGAAAGCTAAAAGGTTAAAGCAGAAAGCTAAAAGGGGAAAGGGGAAAGCTGAAAGGGGAATTTAACGTTTTATCTCTTTCCGTACTGATCATTATAATAAGATTGATAATTGCCAGAGGTAACACTTTGAAGCCACTCTTCATTATTTAAAAACCATTCAACAGTTTTTTCAAGCCCTTCTTCAAATTGTAGGCTTGGCTTCCATCCCAGATCTGCTTGAAGTTTTGACGAATCAATTGCATATCTAAGGTCGTGCCCGGCACGATCGGTTACGAAAGTGATGAGTTTTGCTGATGAACCAGGTTCTCTTCCTAATTTTTGATCCATAATTTTACACAATAACCGAATCAGATCAATATTTGTCCACTCGTTATGCCCTCCAATATTGTAGGTGCTTCCAGCAGGAGCTTGATGAAAAATCAAGTCAATTGCACGGGCATGATCTTCTACCCATAACCAGTCACGAATATTTTCGCCTTTCCCATAAACCGGAATAGGAAGATTATTTTTAATGTTATTAATAGAAAGTGGAATCAGCTTTTCAGGAAAATGAAAAGATCCATAGTTATTAGAACAATTAGAAATCACAGCATCGATCCCGTATGTATCATGGTAGGATCTAACAAAATGATCAGAACTAGCTTTAGAAGCTGAATAAGGGCTATGGGGATCATAGGCTGTTTCTTCAGTAAATAAACCTGTTTCTCCAAGACTTCCATAAACTTCGTCTGTAGAAACATGATAGAAGCGATGATTGCTATATGCGTTTTTCCATTGATGACGAGCTGCATTTAGTAGGTTTACCGTACCAAGAACATTGGTCATAACAAACTCTAAAGGATTACTTATTGATCTATCGACATGTGATTCAGCTGCAAGGTGTATCACTGAGTCGATCTGCTCTTCAGAAAATAATTGATCAATGAATGCCGCATCAACGATGTCGCCTTTTATAAATTTATAGTTAGGACTTTGCTCAATATCCTTCAGGTTAAGAAGATTTCCGGCATAGGTTAACTTATCAAGGTTAATAATCTGGTAATTGGGGTAGTTATTTACAAATCGCCTAATAACATGAGAGCCAATAAAACCTGCTCCACCGGTAATCAAAATTTTCTTCATTTCTAAGATAGATTTTTTATTAAGGGAACATGTGCTCCACAAAGTACTTTACACTATTTAAAGAGGATTCTGTTTTATATATTTCTCCCATTCCCATGCAGAGCTCATCATATCCAATAAACCCAGCTCAGCTTTCCATGAAAGATCACGCTCAGCTTTAGTTACATCACCAAAGATCCTAATAATATCACCAGGTCTTCTTGGACCAATAGAATAATTCAATTTCTGGCCGGTTGCCTTTTCAAAGGCATGGATTACTTCTAAAACAGAATTTCCGCGACCGGTGCCAATATTGTAAATATCAAATTGTTCTGGCTCAGCTTCTAATTTCTTTAACGCGGCAACATGCGCCTTTGCAAGGTCAACTACATGGATATAATCTCGGATACAAGTACCATCGATCGTATCGTAATCATCACCAAAAACAATGATATTACCCCTTTTACCA
>NZ_JBIKSU010000086.1:0-6838 GCF_044348475.1 Daejeonella sp.
AAGTAATTGCCGCACCAGTCAATGCGGAAGAGAGGTGAACGGAGGTGCAGTGAATGGACGATTTGTTTGAGATTGATATGAGTTTTCCTGTAATTGGAGTTAGCTAAGTAAACTATATAAAACTGCTCCGGCTCATAGCTGTGGGTGACTGCATAACGGATAAAGAGATTTCGAAAAAAGCTTGAAATTTAATATTTAAATCAAATTTTCTTTAGGCATCCAGTGTCCACCGCTGGCGGGGGAATAAAAGGGGGTGGTTTTTAATTTTAGTGTCGAGAGCCATAGGAAAGTGCTTGGTGTTACCAAGCATACCTAATTTCATTCCGCTCATAGCCGCGGGGGCTTAGTCCTTTTCCTGCAGCAGAAAAGGACCAAGCCGAGGCGGTACGACGAGACCATGAGTGCCTTTAAAAAACAATAAACTACACCGAATAAATGCCGCCGCTGCGCCTGCTGCTATGAAGGTCAGTGGGTTGGCTAATTAAGTAATTGCCGCACCAGTCAATGCGGAAGAGAGGTGAACGGAGGTTCAGTGATTGGACGATTTGTTTAAGATTGATATAAGTTTTCCTGTTCATGGATTTAGCTACCTACCAATTACCTTTTACCCAAAAAACTTGTTTTCTTTTAGAAATCCCAAACTCTGGCTCTAATTCGTTTTATATAATGCCGCACATCCAGAACAATTGCGGCTAAAAAATAAACAATTAAAGGAAAGCCTACGGCAAGAAAAGAGGAGTAAATAAAAAATAACCTAATCTTAGATATTGAAATATTAAAACGCTCTCCGAGGTATGCACACACACCAAATGATCGTTTTTCAAAAAAGGTTAGAAACTGTTGAAGCATTATTATTAGCTAATATTTTTATTCCTATTTACAAGATAGAATTTTTTTTGATCAGGATAACTCTTTTTTAGTAAAAACGCATGAGTATATCCTGCATTTACTGAAATTAAAATCCAATACCATCTAGTATTAATGCCATTTCAGATTGTAGTTTTTTTGCTTCTTCTCTGGCACGTTCTGCAAAATCTTCTCCTGAAGAAGCAAAAATAATCGATCTGGATGAGTTAACTAATAGCCCGCAGCTAGCCGACAAGCCATATTTACAAACCTCCTGCAAGCTTCCTCCCTGCGCCCCAACACCAGGAACCAGTAAGAAATGATCTGGTGCATATTTACGGATATTCAAGAATTCTTCAGCCCTTGTTGCGCCAACAACATACATCATTCTATCGTTACCGGCCCAAGAATTTGCTTTTTGTATCACATCTTCAAATAAACGACCATGATCGGTATCGATAAATTGAAAATCTTTTCCACCTTCATTTGAAGTAAGCGCCAATAAGATTACCCATTTATCTTCAAATGCCAGAAATGGCTTCACAGAATCACTTCCCATATAAGGAGCGATGGTAATGGCATCAAAGTTCATTCCTGACGAAGCATGATCAAAAAATGCTTTAGCATACATGGATGAGGTGTTTCCGATGTCGCCACGCTTTGCATCAATAATACCAAGGCAGGTATCGGGAATATAATTTGAGGTATCAATTAAACTCTTCCAACCAGCAATTCCTCTGCTCTCATAAAATGCACTATTGGGTTTATAGGCAACACAAAGATCATGGGTTGCATCAATAATCCGCTTATTAAATTCCAATACCGGGTCTTTAAAGTTGAGAAGAAATTTGGGAATCAGCTCAATATCGGTATCAAGCCCAACACAGAGGAAAGATTTCTTGATTTTTATTTGTTCAATAAGTTGCTTTCTATTCATTATAACTGCATAATATGCACGAAAATAAATAAAGATGGCTTCTTAGACTTAAAAAAAGAATTAAAATTTTGTTTTTTTCTTTTTATTGCATAGAATTGTGTCATAATCTCATTTTATCCCTGAATTCAGGAAATCACAATAATTCTTTTGTATCAATTAATTGCATTAATTTTTGTGTTGTCGCTCTCCAGGATAAATTTATTGAACTAAAATCCCATAAAACATAAACCATATTTAATGCTGGATAGTAATAAATTGAACGATAAGCTCGTTTCGGAGCTACGTGAAATTGCTCAAACTCTTGGTATAGAAGATACTGATACCTTGCGTAAACAGGATCTAATTACCAGAATCCTTGAAAATGCCGAAATTCCACTCGTAAGCGATAACTCTGTAAATGAGGCTAATGGCTCTGAAGTAAATGATGCTAGTGATAAACCGCGAAAGCGGCTGCGCAGCACCAAATCAGGAAGTGACAGTCAACAGCACCAAGAGGTTCCATTAAACAATACGAGGACATTTGATTTCCCAGAAGATGATGAAGCTCCTATTATTGAAACAGTGATCGAAACTGATATTCCTGAAATACCATCAGAAATTCCTCTTGTGGGTGCTGAAGCAAAACCAAATGCTGAATCTACTGAGTCAAAGAAATTTGAACGTAGACCCAATCCTAACAATCCTAAACAAAATTCAAGAACACAGGAAACCCCTGCAATTAACATGGATTTCGACAATGTGATCGTTAATGAAGGAATTTTGGAGATTATGCCCGATGGTTATGGATTTTTAAGATCCTCAGATTACAATTACCTATCTTCTCCTGATGATATTTACGTATCACAATCACAAATAAAACTATTCGGACTTAAGACTGGTGATACGGTTAGAGGAAGTATTCGCCCGCCCAAAGAGGGTGAAAAATATTTCCCACTTGTTCGCGTTGAAGCCATCAATGGCCGCATACCTGCTGAAGTTCGAGACAGAGTTCCATTTGACTACCTCACTCCACTTTTCCCAACAGAAAAATTAAATCTGTTTGTGGATACAGCGAACCATTCTACAAGAATAATCGATCTGTTTACTCCAATTGGTAAAGGGCAACGAGGTTTGATCGTAGCTCAGCCAAAAACAGGTAAAACTATGCTTTTAAAAGATGTAGCAAATGCAATCGCTAAAAATCATCCTGAAGTATACCTGATCATATTGCTAATTGATGAACGTCCTGAGGAGGTTACTGATATGGCTAGAAGTGTTCGTGCAGAGGTTGTTTCATCAACTTTTGATGAACCTGCCGAGCGTCATGTTAAAATTGCAAATATTGTACTCGAAAAAGCAAAAAGAATGGTTGAATGCGGGCATGATGTAGTTATCCTGCTTGATTCAATTACCCGTCTGGCACGTGCATACAATACTGTTGCACCTGCTTCTGGAAAAATACTGTCTGGTGGTGTAGATGCTAACGCCTTGCACAAACCAAAACGTTTCTTTGGTGCAGCAAGAAATATTGAAGATGGTGGTTCATTAACCATTTTGGCAACTGCACTAACAGAAACAGGTTCTAAAATGGATGAAGTGATCTTTGAAGAATTTAAAGGAACTGGCAACATGGAATTACAATTGGATAGAAAACTATCTAACAAACGTATATTCCCTGCTATTGATTTGACAGCTTCAAGTACGCGACGCGATGACCTACTTCTTGATAAAGATACCCTTCAGCGTATCTGGATTTTGAGAAATCACCTGGCAGATATGAATTCACAGGAATCTATGGAGTTCCTGCAATCTCAAATGCGAGGCACAAAAACCAATGAAGAGTTCCTGATATCAATGAATTCCTAATGAATTGAATTAATTAGCGTACTAACAAAAAACCTTTTACAGATAATACCTCTCTGATGAAACAACATATCCCCAATACAGTTACCTGTCTAAATTTGTTTAGCGGCTGTTTGGGTATTGTGTTTGCATTCAATGGTGAATTGCATTTTGCATCTTATGCTATATTGATTTCAGCTGTGCTTGATTTTCTTGATGGAATGCTTGCCAGGTGGTTAAAAGCATATTCTGAAATTGGAAAACAGTTAGATTCGCTTGCAGATATGGTTAGTTTCGGGGTTTTACCCTCAGTTATCATTTATCATATTTTTCTTTTATCGCCACAAACAGCGCCATATAGCACCTTTTTAAATTATTCAGCTTTTTTAATCGCTGTATTCTCTGCCCTAAGGCTGGCAAAATTTAATATTGATACCAGGCAAACTGAAAATTTTATAGGCCTCCCCACCCCAGCAAATTCCTTATTAATTGCTTCTTTTCCTATAATAATGGATAAAAACACTAGTTTTTTCATGAATTATATCATGAATCCGTATTTTTTATTCATTTTCAGTTTGGGAATGGGCTTATTACTTGTTTCAGAAATTCCGCTGATCTCTTTGAAATTTAAATCATTAAAGTTTTCGGATAATTTACTTCGCTATACCTTAATTGCTTCATCGCTGATTTTACTGCTACTATTTCAATTTGCAGCTATTCCAATCATACTATGCTTGTATTTCTTAATTTCATTTATCCAATTCAGAACGTAAACTGAATCTGGTCTGAAACACATTAATACCAAGGACTAACAACTAGTTGATTATTAACCCCCCCATCATTTATAAAGTATACAGCAAAAAAGGCAATTTATACCCTCTTTTCAAGATCAGATTTGATTTGAGCTAATTTGAGAAAAAGTTCCACACTCATTTCCTTAAGAAGTTTGAATGCTGGTTGAATTGTTTCTAAATTTTTAAGATTTCGAGCGTTTTGTTCTATTTCAGCCATACTATCCCTGGCCGTCTCAATTCCCATAAATGTAAGAGATGGCTTTATTTTATGAGAAATTTCTGCAACATCAGGCCAGTTTAAATCGTTAATTAATTGGTCTAACTGCTCAAAATAAGCTGGAGTCTGATCAAGAAACAACTGAATCATCTCAATCATGAATTCATTACTGCCATTTGCTACATCCTGGAGATAAGAAAGATCAAGATTAAAATCAGCGCTATTGTTTTTTAATTGCTCAGACATATTAAATAGATCTAATTTTATTCTAAGATAACTTTTTCACAAACAAGTTATCTGTCAATTCATTCAACAGCTCAGTAATGTTTTTCCTTGAAATGGGATGAACCAAATTTGGCGCAATTTCACTTAATGGCATCAGGCTAAATCTCCTGACCGATAAATAAGGATGTGGTATTACAAGATCAGCAGTGTTTACAATTTGATCTTCATACAAAAGAATATCAATATCAATTGTTCTAGAACCCCACTTTTTGAGCCGTTGACGACCTAAAACATTTTCTATCTTCAAAATAGCTTTGAGTAGATCTGCAGGACTTAGGCTTGTTTTTAATTCGATAACCTGGTTTATAAAATCGGGCTGATCAAGATTACCCCAAGAGGCTGTTTGATACAAGGATGATTTTGAACTGATCGTTCCAAGCTTGCATTCAATTTCTAAAATTGCATCAGAAAGATATTTTCTGCAGTCGCCAAGATTACTGCCAAGCAAAATATAGGTTGTGTACATAAAATTTTAAAAGCCTGAGTAACAAATTGCCAAAAACAAAATCTATATATTTGTTAGGTTGCATAGATAAAGTATTTACCTCTTATATGAAAGAATTTTTCAAATTTGTTTTTGCCTCAATGTTAGGCTTCATTTTATCATTTTTTGCAGTTTTATTGCTAATGATAGTTTTGTTAACAGCGATAGTATCAACAGCTGGAAGCGATGGGAAAGTAAGCGTAGCTTCAAATAGTGTACTGCATGTTAGTCTTGATTATCCAATCAAAGAAAGAACAGACAAAAACCCCTTTGCTGAATTAAGTCTTTTTGGGATTGAAAACAAGAAAAAATTAGGATTAAACGAAATTCTTCAAGGTATTAAAGATGCAAAATCAGATGACCATATCAGAGGAATTTATCTTGATGCTTCTTCAATTGAATCAGGCATGGCAACTATGGAAGAAATCAGAAATGCATTGGTCGATTTCAAGAAAAGTGGAAAATTTATAATCGCCTATAGCGAAGTATATTCGCAAGGTGCCTATTACCTGGCAACTGCTGCCGATAAAATATACCTTAATCCTGAAGGCATGATCGATTTTCGTGGGCTAAGCTCAGAGATTATGTTTTTTAAAGGGGCGCTAGACAAACTAGATATTGAAGCACAAATCATTAAAGTTGGGACCTATAAAAGCGCTGTAGAGCCATTTATTCTTGATAAAATGAGTGAGCCAAATAAGCAGCAGGTTAATAGTTTCTTAGGTTCAATGTACGATCATTTCCTTTCAGAGATTTCTAAAAGCAGAAAAATTCCAAAAAACACATTGTTTTCTATAGCTGACAATGCCCAGATTAGAGCTCCAAAAGATGCTTTAACCTATAAAATGGTTGACGGACTTATGTATAAGGACGAGGTTCTTGACGAACTTAAAAAACTAACTAAAATTGATAAAAAGAAAGAAATTAAATCAGTAAGCCTCGAAGAATATGCACCCGCAGAAGATGAAAAAGAAGAATCTTCGCAGAACAGAATAGCTTTAATTTATGCTAATGGCGAAATAATGAGTGGCGAAGGTGATGATGAAACTATTGGTTCAGAAAGAATTTCTAGAGCAATTAGAAAAGCCCGTATGGATGATAAAGTAAAGGCTATTGTACTTAGAGTAAATTCTCCAGGGGGAAGTGCTTTGGCATCTGATGTTATTTGGCGTGAAACTGTACTCGCAAAAAAATCAAAGCCAGTAATAGTATCTATGGGTGATCTTGCGGCTTCAGGAGGATATTATATTGCTTGTGCAGCAGATTCGATCTTTGCACAGCCCAATACGATCACCGGATCGATTGGTGTATTTGGTATCATTCCGAACATGCAAAAATTCTTCAATAATAAGCTTGGGATAACCTTTGATGGAGTTCAAACAGGAAAGTTTGCAGATCTAGGAACCGTAAGTAGGCCATTAACAGATGCAGAGCGAATGATCTTTCAGCTAGAA
>NZ_JBIKSU010000029.1:0-24487 GCF_044348475.1 Daejeonella sp.
CCCATAGATTCTTTTGGAAGTTTACCAGTATGATTCAAAGTTAATTTTACAGTTTGACCTGCCTTGACTTTAATTTCTGCAAGATCATACATCATATCATCACCTGCATTAATTGTAATTGAAATTTCTTTTTCAACTAACTCAGGTGCAGCTGCCTTAGACAGGGTATCCTCCGTTGTAGATTCAGATTTTTCTGTACTACTGTTGCATGCTGTGAATGCAAATAATGCCACAATGGCAAACAGTCTTAATTTTCTCATAAGATTATACTTTATATTTTAATTATGGGACAAAAATAATCTCTAAAAGAGCTAATATAATCTGCTAAATGTCAATTTATTATTTTGTTTATTGAGTATTAAAATAATAGCATGTGGTGATAGCTATTTTTATGAAAATCTAATTTAAAATATGTCAATTATGCCATTTTCTATTTATCAGTGAAAATAATTTTTAAATTAATAGATAATAAAAAGGTTTTAAATTTTAATAATTATACTTTATCTCACTGAACAGCACTTTATACTTATTTCAATCACGATCATGAAAATATCTTCAATTTATTTTCAAATATATTTGTCAAAAATCATGAAAAGTCTATCTTTGCACTCCATCAACAATTGAAAAGCATTCGCAATCATTGTTAGTTTTCGGGGTGTAGCGTAGCCCGGTATCGCGCCTGGTTTGGGACCAGGAGGTCGTAGGTTCGAATCCTGCCACCCCGACAAACAAAGCCTTTTCTGCTGAAAGCAGAAAGGGCTTTGTTGTTTTAACGCAGCCTTATCCGCCCTATGCGGATAAAAAGCGGAGTAAAAACAACAAAGCCCAGCTTCGAGGCACGAGAAGCGTAAGGCTTATATTTGTAACGGCCCCCCAATTCAGGATCAGCGCAGCTAATCCTGCCACACATTCAATCACGTTTTGGATTAAGCAATTCAATAGCTTCGAGGCACGAGAAGCGTAAGGCTTATATTTGTAACGGCCCCCCAATTCAGGATCAGCGTAGCTAATCCTGCCATCCCGACAAACTAAAGTCTTTTTGGCTTTAATCAGAAAATGCTTTGTGGTTTTTAAACCTTATTTATTCGTGACTTTCGCAATTTTTTTAACATTTAAGGAATACTGAATTAGTTTATTTTATAAAAAAAAATACATGAAACTGGTTTTAGAGAGTTATTTATTTATTTATTCTGTTCAATTTATTTATATTTAAAATCGTAAATGGAACATATTTCATCAATTCAACTACGCACAAATTTCAAATCAGATACGTATTTGGTTTCCCAGATACTTGATCTCACAAACGCCAGTTATATTACGAATATCCAACTTATTGAACGTGAGATAGCGCATAATCAAGATATTTATATAATTACTAATACCCAGAATAATGATCTACTTGCATTTTTCATGATCAATTTCGAAAAGGTTAATGACGAGGACACTTATTATCTTGGATTAAGTGGTTGCAGAGATGATTTGAAAGGAATGGGATTAGGTAAGTCACTCTATTTTAAATTTATGGAGGATTGTCGAAAAAGAGAAAAGCAAGACAACCAAAAATTTTTGTTATGGTGGACAACAGCCACTCCTATTGTATATTATTGGTTTAACAAATATGTATCCGATGTACAGCCCGATATGAACGGAAATTTTGATCAAGCCGGTGAAAAAATAGCACAAAAGATAATAGCCGAAAAATTTAAAGGAATATTAATCGATCAACAGCATCCATTTATTTTACGTTCTGTAGCAGAAAACACAACCTATTCATTTAGTGAGCAACAAAGGTTAATAAAGGCCACAGAAAACCTTGGCATGGATGTTTTTCAACGATTCAATCTAAAAGAAGAAAATGCTGACCGTTTTCTGATGATTGGTTATGCCCCGGATTGATTCTTATCAATAAAAAGGGCAAGAGCATACGTATCAACAATCAAACTTTCATGTTCATGTCCCATCTTAACTGAATAAGAATTATCAATTTTGACTTTCATAACAGACCTAGATTTATTTGTTTTTGTACTAGCAGTATAGACAGCTTGATTAAATAGGTAAGAACACTGCAATGAACTAAGTTTGTATGTTTTTTTAAATTCTGAAATCATTATAACTTTTAAACTTCGATCATCATTTTTTAGTAGTTCCGAGGCTTTTGATTGTAGATTACTGATTTTACTGGTAACGAAGGCTTTAAGTACAGAATCATCTTTTGTGAGTTTATAATATGCAATCAGGCATGCTTCTTTAAGGCTTGGATTAACAAGGTTAAAATCTTTCATCAATAGTTCCTTTAGCATTTTCTCTTTACTTTCTGACTGAACAGGAACAAATTTCTGAAGTCCGTGAATTTTCTGATCAAATGACGCAGGCTCAAAAATGGGTATTAGCCTCTTCTTTAATTCATCATTTAAGGTATTGTCCAATAACTCAAGAGCAAAAAGCCTGTTTTCCATGTCCTGATTATCTTCATTAGTTATAATCTCATAAATTACCTGAATTGCTGAGCGATCATACAATACTTTTAGCACCTCAAATAAAATTTTGATTAGCATATCAGTATATAATTTCAGCTCCGATTGTAATTCAGAATCGTCAATTCCTTGCAAATCAAACTGCGCAGACATTGCAAGAATTAGTTCATTACTATATTTTTCACAAAGATTTTCAAAATAAAAAATATCAGATGTTTCTAGCTTTTTGGGGTCGAGATTATACGCTGATAAAAGTTCATACTTTAGGTTCAGATCTGATATTTCTGCAATTTCCTTTACTATTTTCGTTGATATCGGTTGTGCACCAGCTCTTAAAAAATTAATTACTAGAAGCCTATGAAAGAAATTATCTGTAGAGTAGTAGGAAGATGTAATCTTGCGAATAAAAAGATCTTTGTTGTCTGATTCGATTTGACTTAAAGCTCCTGGCGAATAGGTCTTTAATTGATTTATATCTCCTGTTTCTCTGAATTCAGCAATTGAATTTAAGGCTCTTTTTAATGTATCAGATAAAGGTTTATGATCTAATGAACCAAGATTATTGCTAAAATCTTGATAATTAATTTCCTGGCTTTCTTTTCTTTTTATACTTGTATCTAATCTGACTTTAGTTAGATAGTCCCATATTTTCTTTTTATATTTTTCATGCAATTGCAAGCTTAAGATGGTCCAAACTAAAAATAATACCAAGCAAACGCTTGAGATAATGGTCAAGAATAATAAAGGTTCAACACCTACAAAAAGACCTGAAAATAAAAGAAGTAACAAACCAGAAATCACTGTAGCTACTTGATTGAGTACACCTTCAATGGTGGCTTCAATTCTTAATCGATCTGGGCCCGTAACTTGGTACAGAACCTTTATTGCGGGAGTGGAAATTGCTTTTCTAATTACCCTTTCAGCAAATTTAGCTAGGAAAATGAAAGAGAGAATATAGATAGGTTCGTCTCTAAATAATAGACTGCTGCTAAGGGCAAAAACAAAACAAGCGGTTAGTAAAACTGGTAAAAGCAATATTGAAAATTTTACTCCCTTAGTACTTAAAAAATGACCAGACAGAAAAGAAAACACCAGCTCACCAACCTTTACTATACTAAAGAAAAATCCAAGAATAGTCGCAATTTCAATACCGCTATATACTGACATGAATCTTACCGTAATGAGGTAAGAATAGTCTACAAAATAAATTGCAGAAACTGAGAAAACAGAAACTATCGCAATCAGCAGATAAAACCTTTCATTTCGGAAAAATGATAAATTTAGCTTTTTAAGTGCTGTTTTTGATGCCATAATATGGCTTAGTTTTTCATGATTAGTTAAGGCAAGCCAATAAATTGGTATTAAAGCAGGAAGTATACAGGCAGCAGCAAGGAGTAACAAATAATTAGGACTTCCGGTTAACTTACTTATTAATGGTGCTGTCAGATAACCGATAATAGAAGCCATGATCTCACCTGTTCCAACAAGTGCAAGTAAGCGCTTGCTTTGTGACATATTGTATAGTCGGGAACAAATGCCCGAAAAACTTAAAGCGAATATGATCGTGAAGGGCATATTGAATAAAAAGCCCAAATAGGCAAGATAAACAGCATAAGACAGATTGTCTCCAAGATTAATAAAAGCAAAAAAGACACAAACAGCTATCAAAAAAAAGGCAATAACACTTTCCTTGTAACTATTAATTATCCCTCTTTTATGCTGACGCTGCTGGTAAATCTTGATCAGCAACACCCCTCCTAGTCCTGAAATAATATAAGCATAAGGCAGGTTAGATACACTTGCTTTTTGAATTAAAAAGGTGTTTACAGCAACAAAATAATAAGAAAGACCAATACCGGTAATCAATGACAAAAGGAAGAGTAATCTGAACGATTTCTGTTCTTCAGGCCGAAGATTTAAAACACCCGATAAACCCTTGAAAATAGTCATACTACCTACCTATATTAGCTACAATACGTGCAGTAAGCGTTCGTCCCGGTTGTGGGATTCTGGAACTTTGGACACCACTAGCCGCCCTGACACCAGGTGATACATAATCAAGATCTAAAAGATTATTAGCAATTAATTGGAGCATAAATATCTTGTTAAGATTATAACTCACCACACTGTGTATAAGTGTGTATCCCGGAGTTTCGCTAAATGGGCTACCACTAATGGAGGTAGTTGCTCCTGTAGGCTTATCGCCAACGAAATTTGCCCTTAAATTCAGGTTTAGTTTATTCTTCATGAATTTAGCATTTACACCTGCATTAACCGAGAAATTAGAAATATCGCCAATCCTTACACTTTGGCTTCCACTTGTGCCAGCAGAAATTCTGGTTGGATCAAGAACCGTAAAATTTGTGAAGAGCGATAATTTTTCAACTAGTTTTGTTTCACTGGCAAACTGTATACCTTGAATATGAGATTTTCCTATTGCTCTAAATTGAGTGGTTTTTACTCCTAAAGTATCGACATTAACAGTTCCGAGGGTATTGTTGTATGAAGCGTTAAAATAGGAAACTTCAAAGTATGTTTGATTAAAGGGGGTAAAACGGGCCGAAAATTCTAGATTTTTTACACGCTCAGGTTCTAGCAAAGGATTATTAACTAATCGGGCCGATGATGTTGAAAATTTATTATAGACTGAAGCGTCTAGGAAGGCTTCTGAATAAATGGATTTAAATATGAACTTGCCAGGGTAATAAACTACAGACAATCTTGGATTAAACACAGTTCCATAACCATAAATACTATTAATCTTATTATTATCCATTCTGCCGGCAGCACTAATGTTCAGCTTTCTTGCTCTATCCTGATAGCTTAACTGCCCGAAAACACCTACATCCATGATGGAATAATAATTTCCACCTTTAATGCCATTGGCTGAAGTTCCAGTGGTTATAGGATCTTCAATAGTCGAGTTGACATAGTCGCCTTGTAAAAGACCATTCCTTAATTCAACGCCAAGGTTAAAATCCATTTTCTCATTAAGTACATAGTTTATTTTTGTCTCAGACCTGAACTGTTTTGATTGTTGTGAGAAATAAGAAGGTAGAAAATAAGGATTACGCCCACTAATTAAATCCTGAAAGGCAATACCGGCATTTGCAAAGCTATAAAAACGTGTTATGACTGATTCTTTTCCAAAATCACTCGTACGGAAATATGAAAAATTGGAAAAAGATAACCGTTCAGATAAACTCTTATCGTATCTCATGTAAAAATATTGCTGACGAACTTCCCAGTGAGTGAGTTCTTTGCTGACAGCATAATACCTGTCTATATAGATTGGGGCAACTCCTTCAGACCATTTTTGATATTCTAATCCAAATTTAAAGTCACCAACACGAAGTTTCGCAGATAAATAATAATTTTTTGCTTCATCAGAATACTGGGTTCCTATCCCATTATAGCCTTTTTTATAAATGGCCTGATCTAGTGAATCGGCCCTGAAAATTGCTGCTGCTGTTGGTAGGATTTTAGTCTTATCGGCATTCACTGTAAAATACTTTCTACTTGGATCACTTGCCAAATAAGAAGCTTCTTTTGAACTGGTATAATCCTGAGTAAGGATATTTTGATAACGGTTAGGACCAAATTCATCAGCCGACCATTTATTATCCCAATCGGCGAAAGATGACAGATCATGTTCATCTGATTGATAAGCTCTGCCTGTTACTGCAAAGAACATGTCTCTACCCGTTCCTGAAACTGTTACATCTCCTAATCTTGTATTTAAAGATCCCATGGCACCGTGTCCAGTAACACCAAATTTGGAAGTTTTCTCATTACCATTCAATGCTCTCTCCTGTTTAAAATAATCCTCTTCATTCTTTGTAATGATATTAATCACTCCCAAAAATGCATTAGCTCCATAGATTGTAGATGCCGGACCATAAATAATCTCAACTCTTTTGATATTGCTTAAAGCATACTGACGACTTATAAAGGCTGAATTTGACCACATTTCATTATCTTCTACTCCGTCTACGAGTAAAAGTGTTCGATCGGTGTTAGCAGCAGTCCGGTATCCCCTCTGGTACATATCTGAATAAGACAATCCTGAATTCCTAGATATATCGAATCCTGGTAAGTCATGAAAAAGTTGCTCCAAATCGGTATAACCACGGTTCAAAATATCTTCATAGGTGATGATTTGAATGGTAGCAGGTGCAAGTTCTATACTTTCCGCTTTTTTGGATACAGAGGAGGTTAATTTAGAACGCATTTGTTGCCTAAGGTATATTACTTGTAATCTGAACCGATCCGGATCCCTTGTATCTGCTTCGAAATTATCTTTTAATAGCAAGAGTCGCTCTATACTTTCGTCTGCTTTTTCAATAGAATCTAAAGCTAGATATGACATAGACAACAGCCTAAAAGCTTGAACTTTTTCACTATAAGTAAAGCCTTTTGATGAAATACATGAATTTATTCTAGCTATACTTTCATAAAATTTACCAATATTATACTGGCCCTCAGCGTCATTTAATGCATTTAAACCACATTCCTGTGCATTAGCTTTACTAATGATCAAAATTGTGAATATCAATAACAGCCTTAAACGTAATTTATTTATCATAATTAGTTTTTATCTGAGGTTAAAGATTTATAAATACCACTCATTGAAGTATGCCATCCAATTATCCTCTTATCTTCACTGGCTGTGTAAAGGAATTTTCCATCAGGCGAATACATTAAACTATAGACCCATTTATTATGACCTCTCAATGTGATGATATCTTCAGTGTTGTTAGATACCATAATTGAATTCACATCCATAATCTTAATTGTTTGATCGCTACTCACAGAAGCTAATTGAAGATTCCCGTTAACTGATTTAAATTTTAAATCATTTACCGAAGAAGCATGTGGCGTAAAGCTGATTGCTGCTTTGCTAGTTTGAAGATTACGCAGATAGATTCCACCATCATAGGTTCCGGCTGCTAAATAATCACCAGAAGGACTAATTACAAGGCTTGTAATTCTAGAATTTAGGCTAATTACTGATTCTGGGTTTTCAGATATATTATCGGAATTACTATACACAGAAACCTTATTAGCTACTGCCACGTAGAATTTGCCACTACGGCTATAGCTAACTGTTGAAAAATTACCCGGTGTAAACCTGATTTGTTCTATCTCATTTCCTGCACGATAAAAACCTAGGCCTTTATTCGTGAGTATCGTAAAATCAGAATCAGATTTAAAGACAGCAAGCTTTGCAATTCCGCTAAATTTAAAACGGGTGCTTACCTTGATTGAATTACCTTCTTTATCAAGGTCAAGTAAAATTCCATTACCTGTAGAAGTTACCACAAGAGCTTTTGAACCATCAGGAGAAGTACTCACCGAACGGGCTTCATCCTTTAAGTCAAAAGAAGTAAGTGGCTCAAGAATACCATTTACAGCTTTCAAAATATAAATCATCCCAGCTTCGTCTACAGATATGAGGTGATTACTTGTTGGGCCTTGCGCAATGCCTCTAACAGCAAATTTGTGTTTAGAAAATTGATTATTATTCTGAATGGATCCAATCCAATTAAAATGCAGAGCAATATAAATATCGCTATTCTGGAGTGGGCCTTTATTTTCTGCATTAAGTTTATACGCATTAATACTATTTTTCTTGCTTTCCTCCTGTTTATTATCATTTAAAAGCATCATTGCTTCGTAAGCCAGATTTCTTGCTTGAGCAATATCCTTCAACCTTGACGATATTGAAGTCTGATCTTTTGCAATCTTTTCATTACTTATGGCTCGCTTAGTCTGAGTTTCAGCAATACCCTGCTGCTGTATTGCTATTTGTGCATTCTGATCTGCAATTACCTTCTGACGTTCTGCATAGACTTTTTGTTGTTCTGCAATAAGCTTTTGCAACAATGCATTTTTTTCGCTTTTTTTCGCATTTTCTTGTTCAGTAACAGCAATACCTCTTTGAATCAGTGCCTGTCTAGCACTTTCCTCAGCTTCGGCTTGACTTTGTTGGGCGATAATTTTTTGATTATCTGCGATTTTACCTTGTCTTTTTGCTTCGTCACTTTCCTTCTTTGCCAGAATAGTTTGTTTGGTAGCAATATTCCTAAGTTGGAACATATTAATTGCAAGTAGTAAAACACCAAAAGCTATTAGTATAGCAATGATTGAAATTATCCTTGCTGTTCTTAATCGCTTCTTCTGCATCCTTTCTTTAAAAAGCAATTCCTTGTCATTATGCTCTTTACTATGTTCAAGGTAAAGTATCGCTTTATCAAATAGATCATTATATCGTGATGCCCAAACAGCATTAGGTAAATTTTCTTCCTTCCATTTCCATGAAACCTGTAATTCAGGATCTCTCAGCAGGCCTCCCTTGCCAGATTCATACAAATCAGCTGCATCGCATAAACGTAGATAAATTGATGCAGATTGATTTTCTTCATCAACCCATAGCATTAGGCGTTCCCAAACCCGCATAATACTTTCATGAGAAATATCAATAATTGAATCTTCAGTTATCGGAATTCCAACAGATGGCATCAAAAATCCTCTGCCTTTTTTTCTAAAAATTTCGATTACATGTATAACTTGTTCTGCATTTGCATTAGAAAGCTGGCAAAGTTCGATAAGCTTGCTTGGACGTCTAATTCCTCTCGCATCAGCTCCACGCTCGGTAAGGGCTCTGAAAATCGATTCGCAGATTTGTTTTAATTCAGGTGTTTCTAACTCGGCATAAGCTTCTTCAGCATGCTGAGACAAGGCACGCTCCATAGTTCCTATTTCATTATAGTCATCAAGATCGATTTCCTTTTCTGAATAAGGCTCGGGATTGTTCTTTTTATAAGCATCCCATGTACGCATTAAAGCGTGTTGAAGGATTGGGAGCTGATCTGGATTATCTCCAACATCATTCAGAAGTTGGTTTAGTAATCGCGGACTTATACTAGCTCCACCTACTCCTACTGGTCCTACAATAGCATCCCTGCGCTCTTCACGAGTCATTCTAGGCACTAGATACTGCCCTTCATTTATTGCTTCAGGTAATCCTCTGAATTCGGTGCAGTCACCCAAAAAATCAGAGCGCATAGTAAAAACAACATAAATTGGCAATTCACGCTGTTCGGTAGCTTTTAATAGTAGATTGATAAAGGCTACCGAATCTCGCTTACCTTCTCTAGCCTCTTTCTCGAATTTTATAAAGCGAAATAATTCTTCAAATTGGTCAACAAGAATAAGCAGATTATTTTTGGGATCTATTCCTGACTGGGTAAATGCATCTATAAGTCCAAAATTGCTTCTTCTAAGTATACTTTCATTAATAGAAGAATACAACTGCTCATCATCTGGCGATTCATAATCATATAAAATTCCATTTTGAGATAAAGAACAGGCAAGATTATAAATAGGATTTATACCTGGTCTTAATGAGCAAATCTTCCAGTTAGAACTTACTCCCGACATTAAACCGCTATGCAATGAAGGGATCAAACCTGATTTAACGAGAGAAGACTTTCCGCTACCAGATGATCCAATTACAGTTAAAAAACGTTGTGTTCGCAGCTTTTTAAGAAGTTCATCAACCTGTTTCTCACGTCCAAAAAACAGGATATCTTCTTCTTCTTCGAATGCCCTAAGTCCCGGGAAGGGATTTTGTATTATATCATCTAACATAGATCCGTTTGATTATATTTTGGACAATAAGCTTTTTAATTTATCTTCTGGCAGTCCATTTAGTGCATTTATAACTTCTGCATCTAGTGTTCTGAACCTTTGTTTAGCCATACTATCAGGTGGAGCAATATAAATTGCTTTAAAAGCTAGAGGTTTAGCTCTGCCATAGCCATTTATTTTAAGAAAATCACGAGTTTTTGACCTTAACCATAGCTCATTTGCATTACTGAAGAATATAATAGCTGCAGAACAGGTTTTTAGGTTTTCAATATGATCTTCCCTGATTCCAGATTCATCGCCTTCAAAAATAGGAATCACTACCTCATAGCCATTATCAAATAAAAAATCCTCTAAGGGCCTGATTTCATCAATATCCGATAAATCGCAAATCAAATAGATCGTTTTGGATGAATCATCATTGACCTCGACTTGCACCTCTTCATTCTTAATGTCTTTTTTCATTGAATTCAGTTTGTCGATTACAACACCCTTGAAATCTTCTAATGAACCCTGAACCAAATCAGCTCCTGCAATTCCTTCTTTTCCTGAATTCAATCTATTAACAAAATTGATCTGCCTTTCATCAATAGGTTCACATCCTTCAGGTATCCATATAAATCGTGGAATTGAATTTGCAACACTATAAGATGCAGCTACTTCATTCTGAATCTCCACTATAGACCTCTGTGCCCCTTCAGGAACAATACCATAGTTTTCACCAAGAAGGTGAATACTTAAAACCGCTTCACTGAGATTAGAAATCAGGCTTTCATTTAAAGGTGTTGCAATAAGAGGTAATTGTTTATCGGGAAGAATATGGTAGCCATATCCCTGAAGTTCACGTTTTAGGCTATCTCTAAAATCCTGAGTATCATAGCTAGATTCTGCAAGAAATACTTTTTTAGTGACATCTACGGCTGAAGGAGAAAAATTAGCCACAGTACCTGAGCTTGATTGAGGAATTTCAAGACTTTCCAAAAATGAGCTGATATCATGTGCTAGATCATCTAGTTTTTCCCAGTAAAGTCGTTCTGTTTCATTACCAAAAGCTTGAGAAAGTTCCTTCACCCGTCCGGTATTAGGATCTGCTGCGTAAAATTCGTATCCCAAAACGCCAGAAATCTTCTCAGGATGCTGTTCAATGCGAACAGGTGTTTTAATGACTTTAAAAATCCGTGCTTTATTACTTACAGTAAATCCAATATTAGTTTGGCTTGAAGTATAAAATTCATCCACCTCCTTAATACACCAGTCTGATTTTACATATCGTGGCGTAATAATAGAGATCATGATTGCAACTTTTGAAAACTGATCAACGATCTGTTTATCAAAAACATGGTTTCCCTGTAAAGAATCGTCTCGCCAAATAACCGGCCTCCTTCCTAATAACTGGGCAAGTCGTATATCAAGTGCACGATGAAATTCAGAGATCCAACCTTTTTGATTCTGAATCAGTGACTCGTCATCTATATGAGCGTAACTAATGAATATATCTGTTGGGAAGTGCATGGGTAACAGCTCAGTTTGACTTATAAATTTGACTTAATAAAGGCAATAAAAGAAAGAGGTTTAGATCTTTTTCTTTCTCTACTTCAGTTAATTTTTCATAGGCAATTAGCTGATCGTGAATTTTCAAAACGTCTTTTAATACATAGCGTTCGGCTTTGTCAGAAACCAATGGGCCATATTTATAATTAAAAACCATCTTTTCAGCACTCCAGCGCTTATGTTCCATTGGAGCCAAGCGAGCATAAAAACGGGTTATATTCTCAATAGTCAACGGATCGCAACCAATTCGTTTAAGTGAGCTAAATTTTAAAGAAAGTTGTCTTGCAGCATAACGGTTTGAATCTTTTTTCCGCTGAGTTAAAATATTCCATCTTTTTTCTACTGATAAGCGAGAAAAGAGTGAATTATAATGAATACCAGTTTTTTCAGAGAGTTGCTTAATTAATTGAGTTTGAATAGTTCGATTAGTAATAATTTCATCTTTATTTGGCATCTCATGTAATATACCTTCAAGTTCATTGATCAAGGCATCTGTATTATCCACATTCCAATGTTCTTTTAATTCAGATGAGAATTCATACTTAATTGAATAATAATAATTTATGATTTTTGACAACTTGTCAATAAGCTCAGTTTGCTCAAGTAAATTTCGGGTAGTGCAGGTATCTGTAATTCGGTGAAAAAGCTGAATATTTAGACGCTTGCTGAATACAAAACTTGCATTTGTTTTAGTATCTCTGTTGGCGTCAAGAAGTTCGGTTATCCCTGCATCTTCTGGCAAACAAAGTATAATAGGAATCTGAGAAATGCTAAGAGTTTGGTTATACAAAAACTGGCGAAGATTTGCAGAACTCGTAAGTAATTCAGAGTCACTATTTCCAAACATATAAACAACTTTCACTTTACTCAATTTTTCTATATCTTTTTTATGCCAGGCAAAATTGGCATAAAAACTACCATTCAACAATTTAATAGGAACCAAATCAATAAATTCTGTTTGGAATGGATACTTAAAATTAAATTCATTGTAATAAGTATCTGCATCCTTATCAACTAGGTAAACCTTAAGATTATTTAATTCGGGATAATGGCTTAGAATAATGTTTTCTAATAGAAAATCTTCAGCAGCCTGATTATATCCAATAATTGCAATTGCATTTTCTTCGTGATTTTCTGAATTAAGATATTCGTGAGGGGGGTATATATCATAGATCATGCGTGCTGCAAGCTGAGAAACATTAAAGGTCTCAAGATCATAATCTTCATCCTGATTATGTATATCTAAATAGTCTTTTAAAATATTGATATTATTATTATCAGAAATATGTAATAATATTTTTAAAGAATCTTGCGCTTGCTTTTTTTGGCGAAAAAATAATACTTCGTTAGCAATTTCCATATTCTCCTGATCAGAGTTACCGCAAATAATACAGGTTTTAGCCATTGCCAAACCCGCATTATTAATTATGTTACCATCTGAACCACTACCAATAATGATCAATCCTCCTAACTCTTTTACCTGATAAATACAATTATTCTCCTTGTCTGCCTCAACTATCACAACCTTATGACCTTTGTCCAAAAGTTCTTTAGCAAGCTTATTACCTATTTCGTTAAGTGAAAATAGAACAATATGATCTTTATAAGTAAATCGGATCCTGATAATAACAAATGCGTTTTGAACCTGATCAAATACCAATGAAAATACTCCTAGTCCGAATAATATTGCAGCAAGGTATTGTGCTATTAAAAGAAAGATACTTCCGGGCACCGGATCTGCATTGCCCATAAGAAACAGGCATATTGTAGAATAAACAGCAGCAAAAAAATTAAAATCTGCTCCAGTTGTCTCCTTAAAACCAAGAATCCCCAGAATAAATACAAGCAGAACAGACAAAAAAATGAGTATAAACTTAATTTTTTCCAGTTTGCTGTTTGAATGTGAACTCATAGTTTGAAATTTACTCAAAAATGCAAAAACCTATGGTTTTAATGAAATATAATATTGATGAAATTTAATAAACAAATTATGGGTATAGAGAACATCATATACACGCTAAAGCGTATAAAGTATGTTACATTAGTTATTTTTTTATATTTTTAAGGCTATTAACCTTGTTTATTAGCTGAATAAAGGTCTCAATTTTTAGATGATGTCTTATCAAAATAAGAATATTCAACAAACAAATTCTGGCAACAACTCTGTTTCTGAAGCCCAGACTTCGAGAAATGGCATTTCTTTTCCAGCTGTCTCGACCTTACAAATGCAGGGTGCTGAAGAGGAATTACAAATGAAAAATAAAGTACCTGTTCAGCTCATGAATGAAGAAGAAGCTATTCAAGGAAAATTTAATGTCAAACAAAATTCAGCTGTTCAATTAAAAGACATGAGTTCGGATAATGAACCCATTAATCCAGTTCAAAGGCAAGAAATTTCAGAAAAATCGAATAAAACAGGGATGCCAGATAATCTGAAATCAGGTGTAGAGAACCTTTCAGGTTATTCAATGGATGACGTTAAGGTACATTATAACTCTTCAAAACCAGCGCAACTTCAAGCCTATGCTTATGCACAAGGAACTGATATTCACATTGCTCCAGGTCAGGAAAAACATCTACCTCATGAAGCCTGGCATGTGGCACAGCAAAAACAAGGGCGTGTTCAGCCAACTCTGCAAATGAAAACTGGCGTACCTGTTAATGATGAAGCAGGCTTAGAAAATGAAGCAGATGTTATGGGGCAAAATGCGTTATCCCTAGGAATAACAACCTTAAATTCGACCAATGACCATACTATTCAAGCTAAAAAAAGTGCTTCAACGCTGGTAGTGGCTCAGTTAGAAAGAACGCAATTAGATTTAGTAAACCAGCATCCTGTAAATAAACCTACTGCTAAGGACGAGATAATGAAAGCCGGAGGTGATCAAGCAGTGGCAAATCCTTTTAATCATCCGATGTATCCAACTTTTCAGGCACGAATAGCTTCATTATTTGCTATATATGCGCCTCCACCTACATTTGATAAAGTTACAGGACCTGAAAAAATCTGGGCAGATATCTGTAATGGTCTTATTGCAAGTAAAGATAAAATGGAAAAAAAGGTGGGAAATCCTGCCTATGCACAAAAAGATAAAGATGGAAATCAAATTGTTAAAGATGAGGATCTTAAACAGGTTGATATGGGTTCAGATAATTTCCTTGATTCAATGGGTCAGTTTAACACGGTTATGGACACGTTAATGTCCATTAATCAAACACAATTTGCAAAAGCCGATTCATTTGGGTTCTATTCAAAACCTGAAGGAAGGGAATTTGCTGAAAAAAAATCTGACCTTACCTTAGATACCTCTGGAATTGGAGCTTTATTTGATGGTATGCCTTCATTGGATGCACACGCAAATGGATGGGATGTTCAGCTTTGGGGCGCATTGTCTCGGGCATATGCACAAGCAGTAGCCAATCAAATAGTTGTAAATGCAACAACTGGAAAAACAAAAGAGGTTCTTATTTGCGCAGGTGGCCAAACTGATAAAAGCAATGTTTTTGGTATGGTCGAATCTAAAGCAATTGAAAAAGGCGTTGCTGGAATTGGTAAATCACTAGAAGAAGTATGTACCTTCTATGCAGTTGCAAGTATTAGCAAAGGAACAAGAAAAGTTAACTATGGTGTTTTTAGTCCGAATGGGGTTCCTGGAGCTTGGTATGTAGGACATGATTGGAAAGAGTCAAATAGAATTGCAGATGAAGAATTTAATAAACTTCCAGCTACTCCCCCATTACCATAAAATATAATAACACATAAAGCACCTAATTGTTCAATTGAGCTCGAAATATAATAAGGCTCAAAAATATTTTTTTTATTAATTTGAATTAAGCATGGATTTTTTAAACAATTTTTTAAGTGGAATTGATAAAATCATACCTTTTGAAGAAAGATTTGATCTTTCATTTTGGGAAAATTTGTCTGGTAATGAAAAAAATATAGCAATTAATGCTCTTATAAATGCAGCTGAAATGGGCAACCCTCGAGCGTTAATGACCTTAGGCGATCTTGGTGATAAGCGATTTTTAGATATAATAAAGTCACAAACACATAATACTAATGAATGGGTTCGCTTATGTGCTAACCGCGCCCTAATTAAATTGGGTGGTTCGAATGAAGGACTGCTTTCAAGCATATCACAAGGTACCATGTTATCACGTTTTGCGTCTGTGCTGGATCTGTCTACTGTACCTGGCGAAAAAGTTGAAAATGCTCTTTTAAGTTCGTTGGAAGACCCTCACCCGTATGTCAGATCAATGGCTATGGATGCACTTATTGAAAGATTTGGTCTGCAGGCCCTAACAATAAACCAAGAAGGTATGACAATTCCAGAATCACCCCTTTACGCCATCAATATCTTGTTATTGGCAGATTTAAAACCACTTTGGATGAAAGGAGCCTGGGAAGCACAACAGATTTTTAATTCTTTAAGGAAAGGCTCAAGTTCTAATGAATTAAATTTACACTATGTTCGGAATGGCCCTGATAATTTTCGTAAACAAGTAAGAGATTCATTTTTTGATCTAAAAAATCCTTTTGATTTATATTTGATCCAAGGAGTAAAGGGCCACGACAGGTATTGGGCTGAAATATTTCTTTCTCTTCAACTTGAGACTAAAACCAGGAATCTTCGCGCTGTTGAAATACTTAAAAAGCTTAAAATAGCTTGGGTAATTCCTGCCCTTGAAGCATCATGTGATGGACTACCCCAAACAGATGACTATTATTTGTCAGTTCAAGATGCAATATCCTTTATTTCAATATAAGCTAGTAAAAAAAGATTTGAATAAGACTTTTAAAAAGTCAAATAATGCTAAACTGACAAATTATTTATTACCTACCATTTATCATTTCAATTCGAGAAGGTATTCTTAGCCTCTTTGTTTGGGCAGATACCTAATAATTTGTTAGCAATTTCCGTGTATTACTGATCAATTTTTTTTAGAAATAATACAGATTTTATCAATTATTAAATCTGTATTAGTGCTGACTATACCTCCTGAAAGATTACCAATAATAATCAATCCAACTAACACTTTAATGCGATCAATTAAATATCCTTTTTAGATTCGATCATCATCACCTTATGCCCTTTGTCAAAGAGATCCTTAACAGACTATTGAATAGAATTTATATTGCAATTATCTAATTTTTTTATAATTTTAAAACTATTAATCCCGTATTATTAGTTGAGTTAAGGTCTCAAATTTCAGATCATGTCTTATCAAAAGAAGAATATTCAAAAAAAGAATTCCAGCAGCAGCTCCGTTTCAGAAACGGTGGGTTTGAGAAATGCATTTTCATTTCAGGCTGTCCCAGCTTTGCAAAGGCAGGGAGTAGAAGAGGAATTACAAATGAAAAAGATACCTGCTCAACTTATGGAGGAAGAAGAACCTATTCAGGGGAAATTTGGCACTCTTCAAAAGGTAGAACAAGAAGAAGAACCTATACAAGGAAAATTCAATACGATACAAAAAGTAGAAGAAGAAGAACCCATTCAGGGGAAATTTGATTCTAAACAGAAATCCGCTGTTCAATTAAAAGAAATTAGTTCAGGTAATGAACCCATTAATCCAGTTCAAAGGCAAGAGGTTTCAGAAAAATCGAATAAAACAGGATTACCAGATAACCTAAAAACAGGTGTAGAGAGCCTTTCAGGTTATTCAATGGATGATGTAAAGGTACATTTTAACTCTTCAAAACCAGCACAGCTTAAAGCCTATGCTTATGCACAGGGAACTGATATTCACATTGCTCCGGGTCAGGAAAAACATCTGCCTCATGAAGCCTGGCATGTGGCACAGCAAAAACAAGGGCGTGTTCAGCCAACTCTGCAAATGAAAACTGGCGTAGCTGTAAATGATGATGCAGGCTTGGAAAATGAAGCGGATGTTATGGGTGCAAAAGCTGCAAATCTCAGTAAAAGTGACCAATTAAATTCTACTTTTCAACTTAAAGAAGATCAATCATCAGTTGCGCAACTTACACCTGAAGAAGATGCCGCTTTTGCAACAAAGTACGGTGGCATAATAGGTATGGTTAAAAACGCTACTGCGGTTCTCAGTGATAATGTCTGGGAACAAATTAAAGACAATAAAACAGATAATTTGAGCTTAGGTACTGCCATTACTGGTGCGGCAGGCGGAGTAACAACAGCAGCTGGAAAATTAACTGGAAAAATTGGTAGTGACGGAATTGCTAAAGCTGCAGGAGATATAACTGCAGGTATAGGTAGTTCTATCACTAGTTTGGTGAAAAGTGTTATGGCTATCAAAAAAGCCTATGATACTGCCTCAGGTGAAGGTTCTGCACTGGTTGGAACAAGTGAGGTTGCTATTGCTGTATTGAGTGCCTTGCAAGCTGGGTCACAAGCAGCGTCTAGTATCATGAGTTACCTCAGCAGTACTGTTCCTCCAGAAATTACCAGAATGATACCAGGCTTAGGAATTGCTATTTCAGCCTGTCAGGTTATTAAAGAATGTTATACTAATTATATTGCAGAGCAAGCTGAAGCAGAAATGACAATACTTGCTAATAACTTCGGGTCTGAACTTCGAAGCGTACTAGGAAAAAATCCTGAAGATATGCCTAAACTTTTTGGAACTGAATCGAGAGGAAAGGCAACCTTTATATTTTGGGGGAAAACAGACTACGTTCGATTAAAACCGGGAATATTTGAAGAACTAAATACGCCACTAGGTCCTAAAGGAAAAGATATTTTTGCGAGTAAATATGGTATAAATAGAGCTCAAGTTGATATCGATAAACTAATCCCGGCTATCCAAAATTATGAGTTTGCTAGCAAGATGCAGGAGATTAATGAAAAAAGACGAGTTCACAGTTCACGCAATGTCTTTACAGGTTTAATTAGCTTAATAGGTTCAATAACAGCCACGTTCCCTGCTGATGGTGGAATCTCAGCAAGTGTATTGCTTGGAACTGCATCTGCTATTGAAGGAGCTAACTCTGCTGCTAAAGCTATTCAGGGTTTAGCTAGAGATGGATATATTTCTGGAGGTGATAGTGATAGGTCAACTCAAGCAAAGCATCATGAATATGTAAATCATACCAAAACTTTATATAAGTATCTACAGTCAATTTCAGAGCCGATCACAAAAGAAAACAGTGAAACAAAAGTTGATACGGCAGAAAAAATGTTGAAATCAACTGGTGCAAATTTAGGTACTGTTTACGCTCTTAATGGATCATTTGCTGATCAGGTGAAACATATCGTTGAGTCAATGAAGACTGGACGATAATATTTAAAAAAACTATTATGAATAAAGAATTATTGAATCTAAAAGATCAACAATTATTGAATGAATTGAAGGGTTATTTAGAACAAATAGACGTTGCATCAACTATCTTAGAGTCATCAGTGGAAATTCCACATAACATATTAGTTGCAATTACAACTAAACAAGATTCAGTAAATATCATGTATGTTCCTATTGCAGAAAATCAATTTGAAGACATAAGATTATTTCAATTATATTCTTTAGTTATTAACAAAATTGTCACTGAACGTAAAGAAGATCTCTTGTTATTAGTTAATGAATTGAATAATCGCTGCGCCATTGGTTCTTTTTTTATAAATGAATTGTCTGAGTTTGGTTTTAAATATGTCTATCCAATTTCTCGTGTTGATACACCATCAAAAAGTAGTTTTGTAGATATTTTTTCTCTATTCTTGAATTCAATGATGAGTTTTAAAGAATTGATTATAGAAACTAATAATGGAACACTGTCCATTGCTGATGCTTTAAAAAAAATAAGTGACTAATAATAAATTAATGGTCAAAAATTTGGAATATTAACCCTGTTCAACTTTTCTTTATTTATCAGTGATAGATAAATATTGTAAAATCATCATCCGTATATCCTTCTCTTAAAACAACTTTTGGACTGAGTTGGCGACAATAATTAAGAATTTCTTGTGGATTATGATTTACGAGTATTCCTTCAGGGTCATGAACATTTTTCAACAGATTAAAGCCTGTACCCAACCTGCATGAAGCAAATAAGCGGTCAATCATACTGAATATAAAGTCAGTTCTGCTATTTTTATAGGCTAGCAACCCTGAAGCTAATACATAGTCCATATTGGGTAAATCTGCCGACCAGCAATCTCCAAGGTAGAAAATGGTATCTGGCAATGAACCATATCTGGCGGTTGCAATATCCAATAACTCTTCCATCTGATCAATTCCGGCATAACGTATATCCGAATACTTTTTTCTTAAGTACCCGCACAAATCACCATGTCCACAACCCAAATCAAGAACTGACAATCCAGTCATATCCCCTATTTGGGATAAAATTTCAAATCGGATGATCTGGTTTTCTTCAGATTTCCAACCTAGTGCACCAATGGTACCTTCGCCAAACATCTGAATACGTTCCTGATGAAAACGATATATAATTGATCTATCGACAAAATCCATTTTAAACAATTTTTCCTTCTTTACCGAATTCTTTACGAATACCCTCAATGATATCTTTCTTTAAAATTATATTGCTACCCCTTTTAAGAGCCTTCATAGAACTATACCTACTGACATTAATTATCGCTCCTCCTGCCAATTCATATTTTATCGCTATTTCATCAAGGTCAAAATCTTTCTCTAAAGTACTTTCTTCTGAAAATACTTGTTTCCACAGACGTTTACGTTGCTCAGGACCCGGAATTGGAAAATAAATCATTGACTGAAACCGGCGCGAAAACGCATCATCAAGATTGGCTTTAAGATTGGTTGCCAGAATTACTACACCCGGAAAATCTTCTACGCGTTGTAAAAGATAGGAAACTTCTTGATTTGCATGCCGATCATTGGAGCTACTAGTTTGGGTACGTTTACCAAATAAGGCATCAGCTTCATCAAAAAATAGAATCCAATTCTTGTTTTCCGCCTGATCAAATACATTGGCCAGATTCTTTTCCGTTTCACCAATAAATTTAGAAACTACCATTGAAAGATCTATACGATAAACATCTAATCCAGATGATTTTCCTAAAAGACTAGCTGTCAATGTTTTACCTGTTCCAGGCGGGCCATAAAATAAGGTACGAAAACCGGGTTTAATCTTCTTATTCATCCCCCAGTCATTCATTAATGTAGGACCGTAATCTATCCAGTCTTTTATTTCATTAACCTCGGTAAGGATATTCTCCTCAAGCACAAGATCGCTCCAGTCAAGATTTGTAGTTATTAATTTAGCAGGGAAATTAATACCATAATCAGGTTTATGTGTAAGGCCACTTGTGAAATAACTCAAATATTCAGGTGCCATAGTTATAACACCACTTAAAAAAGGCTCATTTGGCTGCGTATGAACCAGATCCAGTATTTTAAATTTTCTGAAAAAATGATCTTCACGAAAAATATTAATCAGATTAAATCTCTTTTCAAGGTCAAGACCAGCAATAATAAAGGCTGCTGTTTCGCCGGTAGGGATAAAACCTCCATGATTTTGTCCCTTTATACCCCCTATTTCTGTAAAACCACGGTCGTAAGTTGAGTTTTTAATAAAAAAAATATCCAATAAATGCGGCTGAATATGCGGTGCAAGTGCTAGAGCAAGGATTATTCTCTCATCGAAGGTCATGTGATAATAATCAACAATATTACTATAAACAGAATCGTCGGCTACAAGTTCAGGTAAAGGAATAGTATAGATATCCGTATATTCTGAATCTTGTGAAAAATATAATTTCATTCGAGTGTCTATTACAAGGGCAAGCCATCGCATTTCTTTTGCTAACACTTCGGCATTTGATTTTAAAGGCGTTAAATCCATTCTACATATATAAATTCAGGCATCCATGAAGTTTTAATCATTCCCAATCCCCATGGTAAAGTATTCAATAATACATCATAACCCCTACTTTCCACTTTAAGATTCCAGTTTTCTTCAATTCTTGATAAAGCCCCATCTCTTTGAAGGAACGAAGACTGAAAGCTTTCAGGCGAGGTATTCTTAAGTTTGTCCCATTGCACTAGTATAGCATTTAAAAGCTCTGCAGAAACAGCTATTTCATTTTCTGTCATTTCTATACCCGCACTGACAGGCTCATCAATAGGTATATTACAAAGAATTTTGTTTAGAACCAATTCATATTCCTCATTACTTTGAGTTCCAAATGCAAGGTATTGTAACAAATGGACAGCCCGGTGCCTTAGTTCATCTGTTTTGAAATCTCCATTTTCAAACATATTAAGCCGGTTAAAATAGGTGCTCAAAAATGGATGTAAAATAACAAGACCTGCATTATGAATATAAATGGAATCCTTATCAGATAAAATTTCATCTGTAGATTTCTTTTTTTCTATTTGTTGTTGCTCTTTAAATTCCTCTTTTAATTGTATTTGCTCCCTTTCTTTTAGTTTATTAATATCTGTATTTAACAACTTCTCAAATAAGGATTTTTCTGATTTTTCAAGATCAGTATTTAGATCAGCCATCACTTCTTCCATTTTTTTGTAGTGGGAAACTAATTTACTAATCTCAGGAATCTGTACGATTGTTGAGCGACCTGATTCATCAATTGTATTTATTGATGTACTAACAGAAGAAATAAGTTTAAGCATTAACTGATAATTACTATCGGCAAGAAAATCTAGAAACTGTTTAAAATAAGAATTAATGTTTCCAACTTCTACAATTCCTCCAACTATCAGAAGATTGAAACTTCTAATAAAAAACTCAAATCTTTCCCTGTCAAGCCAGTCTGTAAGTAGACTAGTTAACCAGATGTTAAGATTTTTTATCTCTTGGGTAAGGGTGTCATTTTTTTTATGCTCATAATTTAATAAATCATAAACATTCGATTCTTTCAAAAAATTTGCGAAATGGACACTTACTGATGGATACTTTAATAATAATCTGAAAATGCTGTTTATACTATCAGCACCGAGTATGTCTTTCGTTAATTTTTCAATAAACTGAATTAGACTTTTTTCACTTATACTGATCCCTCCCTTTTGACGAATAAATAATAAAATATTCCTCTCAATATTTGTCGTCAACAAGTTCTTCAGATTATTCTCTTCAATAGAACTTGATTGCTGGAAGATATCATGTAAACGGAATAGATTTTCTGCTGCATACTTCTCAGAATTTAAAATAAGATCAAGTTTAGAAGGACTGTTTTTTTGTAGAAAAACAAGGAGATGTTTTAAAAAAGAATTGACTGAAACAGTTGTATTTTGTATATATTTTTCAGGTAATTTACTGAACTGAAGAAAATAACGTAAAATAAATGTTGCTTCATCAAAGACATTATCTGGGGTTATCAAACTATCTTTTATACTTTCAGATCTTAACTGATGAGTCAATATCATATCAATATTGGGATGTTCAGTCCAAATAGGTAATTGAGTATTCGAAAGATAAGTGTTAGATTGAAAAATATTATTTTCTAAATTTCGAAAAATCTTTTTTAACTGAGTCCTGACTGAATTATCAAGTGCCAAATTGTTAAGAAAGGAAACGATATTTTTTAATGATAAATCAGAGGATATTGAAAGGTTTAAAATCAATAATTTTAAAAAATCTCCAGCTTTAAAACTTTCATAATAATTTGTTATGTACATATTCCATAAAGAAGCTAAAGCAATAGGCTCCAGATTTTTTCGCTCTAAAGATTGAAAAAAAGGACTTTCAGAAAATAGTAAAATGATATTTTCAGTATACCTTACGGCCTTATTTCCATGAGGCAAATTTCGAAAAAGCTTAAAAAGTATTGTAGCAGGAATTTGATTTAGCATCCTTCTTTGGCTAGTCAGACTTTTACCACTAAACTTAAAGAATAGTAAAGCATCAGTAGGCGATTCTCTAATTAATTGTTCTAATAATTTAGACGCACCTAACTTAGCAAACTTTCCTGCCCACCATGGGAAATGACCCATTTTTAACCAATAATAAAGAACATCTCTCAAACCTTTAGCTTCTGCAAGCTCTGGAACCTTATAATCAATGGTCTTTTCATCTAGATTTAAAAAACTCGATTTTGGATCTTTTATTAGAAGATTATAAAGTTTATTTAAATCTTGAATAAGTGAAATATGCCTACCACTTGCCTGATGCCTGCCTCTAATACTTTGAACAAGAAAAACCAATATGTCAGTATAATTTGTATTGAAACGGTTTGCTAAATTCCGAATATTGCTTTCAAGAAACATCTGCTGGTTGAACATTGATCCCCTGTCTACCAGTAAATACTCAAAAACAAACTCCCATACAGCTTCAGTTAGATCCTGACTTTGAACCTTGAGTTTTGAATCCCTCTTATTAATTTCTTTAGCTTCAGCTATATAGTCAGAAATAAATTCGGTTTGATCTGGTTCTAGTAAATTAACAATCGAAAGTAAAATTTCCTCACTAAAGGTTTTTATTAATAGTTTCCTGCTGTATTGTTGTTTTCCAACATTATGGAGCATAACAGCCATCGTTTTGGGCTGAATAGTTAGCATCTCTGTTAAAATCTTTTCTAATGATTGTTGATCAAGGTAAGAGCTCCACCAAGGAAAGCTTCCAAAAGTCAGGTAATATCTAAGGAGATCAAGATCATAAGAAAGCTTAAACAGATCTTTCTTAATAATTTCATTATTTACTAAAGCCTCTTTTTGAGGGACAGACACTGACTCTACAAATAATTCAAAAATAATATTCTGAAGAGAGTCAATATTCTTTAGTTCAGGCGACCCTAATTTAAGTCCTGCAGCAAACAAGGCAATAAGTTCACTAAAATTAGTATTAAAATGAGAAGCCATTCCACTAAGCATATTTCTGACAAATTCCTTCCTAT
>NZ_JBIKSU010000088.1:0-6620 GCF_044348475.1 Daejeonella sp.
GAATCTATCTCAATACGCTATACTCAATACTCATTACTCAAAAAATAGTTATCAGTTGTCTGTTATCTGTTGTCTGAAGTCTGAGGTATGAGGTATGAGGTGCTGTTTTGAAATGAAGCAGAATCTATCTCAATACGCTATACTCAATACTCATTACTCAAAAAATAGTTATCAGTTGTCTGTTATCTGTTGTCTGAGATATGAAGTCTGAAGTCTGAGGTGCTGTTTCGAAATGAAGCAGAATCTATCTCAATACGCTATACTCAATACTCAATACTCAAAAAATAGTTATCAGTTGTCTGTTATCAGTTGTCTGAGGTCTGATGTCTGATAACTAAATCACTTGATATTGGGTTGAATCTGAGATCTTAATCCTTCTGCCCATGTTATTATGGCTGTTTTTTGCTCATCTGATAATTTTGCATTGCCATGTATTAATGTATAGGATTTCAATGGCATTTCACCCTCTTGAATCATTTCAATTACTTCTTCAAGTTTATGATCAGCTTTTTTAGGTTTATAACTAGCAAATTCAGAGAAATTCAATTCAGATTTACCTTCCTTAACATGATCTGCTAGCCACCAGGATATGGGTTGTATTTCTGCATACCATGGATAAACTGTATTGTTTGAGTGGCAGTCATAACAGGCTGTACGGATCAATTGTTTGGTGCTATCTGCAGTTTGAAAATTTGCAAAAATATCATTAGGAGTTACTGCATCAGACTGATTTTTAACTGGCTTAATGAATTGAATGAAAATTAAAACTCCTAAGAGCGCGATTAGAATTTTTTTAATGATTGACATATTCGATCAGTTTTTGAATAACAATAATATAAAATTATTTAAAATATAGCTTGATTACTTTGACCAATTCTTCAGAAATATGGCCATTAGTTGCAATTATTTCTCTTCTTGAAATGCATTGATCACCTCCCTTGAAATCGAAAATGTGTCCGCCAGCTTCACGGACCAGAACTATACCCGCAGCAACATCATAAGCATTCAAATTAAATTCAAAGTATCCATCAAATCTTCCACTTGCTACATAGGCAAGATCAATTGCAGCAGATCCAATTCTGCGAATTCCATGGCACTTTTGCATAAGAACTCTTAAAACATTAAGATAAGGTTCCATATTTGCAAAATCATGAAAAGGGAAACCAGTTGCCAATAATGTATTTTCAATTGTTGGCGCTTTAGATACTGAAATGCGTTTATTATTCAGATAAGCACCGCCGTTTTTCCATGCCGAAAAGCATTCATCTCTATTAATTTCATAAACCACTCCTAGCACAAGCTCATTATCACATTGAAGAGCAATACTGACAGAGAAAGTTGGTATTCCATGGATAAAATTGGTTGTCCCATCTAAGGGATCAATTATCCAGTTGTATTGTTCGCCCTTTACAGTGCTAGTTTTTTCTTCGGTAACGAATCCTGCTTCTGGCAATAAGATAGAAAGTGCCTTAACCAGTCTTTCTTCAGCTGTTTTATCGACATAAGAAACCATATCGTGTAATCCCTTGTATTCAACACGTTCACGATCAAAAACAAGTGCTTCGTTACGAATAAAATCACCAACTTCTAATGCTAAAGAAATTACATCGGTGGTAAGTTTAGAAAGGTTCATAAATCAGGCAGCGGCGTATTTATTTCCATTTTTTAGAGACCAAAATATACCCGTTATCCCTAAAATAATCAGAATTGTAGCAATGAGTTCTGCTTGAGTAAAACTTAAACCAAGCGCGTGATATTTTGAATTAACACGAATTGATTCAATTAGAAAGCGTTCTATTCCATTAAAAACTAGATAGCTAGACCACATTAAACCCGGTACTTTTATTTTATCTCTGAAGCCCCAAAGCAAGGCAAAAATAGCCAGCCCCATTAAAACTTCATAAAATGGCGTTGGAAATACTGGCAATGGTAATTCATTACAAAAAGGCCCGATACATCCTGGTATTGGAATGCCTTCTCCTACTACATTATGTGGGTATTTAAAAGACCAAACCCAATCTGGAGCCCAACTTAACCAGGTAGGTTTTATTGCAAGATTAACAATGCCCCAATCACCATCACCTGAAAGCTGACAGCCAATACGGCCAACGGCATAGGCTAGCATCATACCCGGACCAGCAATATCTAACATATGAATCCATTTGATCCCATATTTATTTGACTGGTAAAGCACTGCCCCTCCTCCCATTATCAAACCGCCGTAAAAAGTTAAGCCGCTAAAAGATAATAAGCCACCAATTGGATCTTTCACAAAATCATCCCAATATTCAAAATTGTGAAATAATTTAGCGCCCAAAAAACCCCAGATTGCTGCCCACATCAATAATGTGCCCATGATCTGGTAAGGGTGTACCGTTTCTTTAATAATTTTGGGTTGACTTAGCCTTTCTTTTTTATTCTCGGCATAGGCCCAGTAAATAAATAAAGCTCCAAATATCAATCCTCCCAAAAAGCTACCTCTGCTTGAAAGAATAAATGCTTGTGGATTGGCTACAAAAGCGGTATAGTTTAGCAGTCCATCAAGAAGTTTATACCCAACAAAAAAACCGAATATTGCATTTAAAGCTAAATCCTGCATAGAAATAGGCTCACCAATTTTAACATCCCTAGTAAAGGGACGAACAAGCCCCAATTTCTCTTTTCTCTTAAACTCCTGAGAAAGTGCCCAATAACCTGCAGCAAATGCAATAGCTACAAAAAAACCAAATGTTTGTATCGGTAAAGGAATATGTAAACCTGTTAAATATTCAATCAGGTGTGTAATAGTTGGGAACATATACTTAGTTTAATCTGAAAGGATTTATTGTGCTAATCTATAAAATAGAAGGGAATAATAGGATAAAGACTGAAAGGTTTTAATGAACAAGGTTTTCAACAAGTTCTGATATTTCCATATCACCATCTGAAGCAATATTTTCGAACTTGACTTGTTTGATGTCATTTATAAGTAGTGGGTCGTAAGGGGCTTTAACTTTCACATAATTGCGGCTAAAGCCATGCATGAACCCATTCTTATGATCGGCCTCGAAGAGTACCTGGCTTGACTTTCCAACCTGAGTCTGATAAAATGCACGACGTTTTTTTTCAGATAAAATATGAAGCATTTTACTCCGTTCTGCTCGCAAAGCACCTGGTACTGCTCCTTTCATTTCTGCAGCAGCTGTATTTTCACGCTCCGAATAGGTAAAAACATGCAGATAGGAAACATCCAGCTCATTTAAAAAATTGTATGTGTCAAGAAAATCTTCTTGAGTTTCACCTGGGAAGCCTACAATTACGTCTACACCAATACAACAATCAGGCATCAGGGTTTTAATTTTTGCAACTCTTTCAGCGTAAACTTCTCTTTTGTAACGCCGGCGCATAAGTGCAAGAACCTTATTACATCCTGATTGCAAAGGAATATGAAAATGAGGCACAAATTTATTGGATTGAGATACAAATTCAATAATCTCATCTGCAAGCAGGTTTGGTTCAATAGAAGATATCCGGATTCGATCAATTCCGTCTACTTGGTCAAGAGCTTGAACCAGATCAAGGAATTTATTTTCACGAATACCATCTCTAATGCCAAAATCGCCAAGATTTACCCCTGTGAGTACTATTTCTTTTACGCCAGATGTTACAATTTCATTTGCTTGCTCAATAACATGTGGTATAGTATCACTCCTGCTGGCTCCTCTAGCTAATGGAATGGTGCAAAATGAACAAGTATAATCACATCCATCCTGAACTTTTAAAAAAGTTCTAGTTCTTTCACCAAAAGAATAGGAAGAGATAAAATTCTTTGCTTCTGAAATATCCTGATTAAAGATTAGCGCTTTTTCCTGTTTTGTGAGGTCAGTAATATAATCGATGATCATGAATTTCTCTGCAGCACCGAGTACAATATCAACACCGGGAATTTCAGATATCTCTTTGGGTTTCAACTGAGCATAGCAGCCAACCACAGCGATATAAGCATTTGGCGAATGCTTCAATGCTTCTTTTACTACTTTCCGGCATTTTTTATCGGCATGGTCCGTGACAGAGCATGTATTAATAAGGTATACATCTGCCTGATCTGTAAAGGCTACAGTTTCAAAACCAGCATCATTAAATTGACGTCCAATTGCTGAGCTTTCAGAAAAGTTGAGCTTACAGCCCAATGTATAAAATGCTACCTTTTTACTCATGATATTGGCAAAGATAAGAAATGTGCCTGAAATGCTTAATAAAACACATCAGCAATTGAATCAGGTCTATTACTGATCTCCCCAGCGATAGGAATCATGATTAAAGCCAGCCAGATCAATCACTCTGTTCACAACTGTTTCAGCTACTTCTTCAATACTTTGAGGTAAACTGTAAAATGAAGGAGTTGCCGGACAAATTATACCACCAGCTTCAGTAACTGTCTTCATATTAGTAATATGAATCAAATTATAAGGACTTTCTCTTACCACTAAAATCAATTTTCGTCTCTCCTTTAAAACTACATCGGCAGCACGGCTGATCAAGTCATCCGAAATACCACCAGCAATTCGACCTAATGTACCCATAGAGCATGGACAAACGATCAACGTATCAAAACCAGCAGAACCCGATGCAAAAGGTGCAGTAAAATCTCTTTTGTCGAAAAACTTGAATCCGTATCCGTTAAAAGAACTATTACCAAGTTCATGGTGCCAAACATCTTTAGCATTATCCGACATAACGATTCCAAGATCAGCGATCTGATCTTTCAATAGTGTTAATTTATCAAATAAAACCTTCGCATATATAGAACCACTTGCCCCTGTTATAGCTATTGCAATCTTACGCTTTTTCATTCGTGTTAATTATTAATGACAAGGTATACTTAATCTTAAACTCTTAATAAGGAATATTGGTCAAATATCCTTCATTTAACTCGTAAATAAAATTGAATTATCTGCCCATAGCATATCGAATACCGTTAAGGATATGCTGCAAAAAAAACGGATCCATATATTTTTCATCGGCATGACCTAAAGCCGTATAAAATGCTCGTCCACCTTCAAATTTATGATACCAAGCCATAGGATGATACGCTCCATTTGTGCCACCTTTATAACTTGACTCATCTACTGTTAGTAAGACATGAATAGCAGGATTGATATTTTTGAAATTATACAGTTCTTCTTTTATGGTCCAAGATAGAGGAAGATGTCGGGTAGAAGGATGTTTTGAATCAACAACCTTAAATACTGCCTGTTGTTGTGCTGGATGCCCATTAAAAACTGCACCAAGCAGCTTACCATACCATGGCCAAGCATACTCGCCAGCTGAAGCACCATGAATCCCCATAAATCCACCACCAGAATGAATATAATTTTCAAAATTTAGCTGTTGAACACTATCCAGCATATCGCCTGATGTGCTTAAAAAGACAACAGCATTGTACTTTTTAAGAGTTTCTTTGGTAAAAACAGATGCATTTGAACTGGTGTCAACCTGAAATTTATTCTGCGCACCTAATTTGGATATGGCTGCTATTCCAGATGGAATTGACAAATGTTTATATGCTGCAGTTTTATAAAAGAGTAGGATTCTTTTTGGTGGATGAGCAGCTCTAACTTCAGCAAAAAAACTGGCTATGATGACTAATAAAATAAAAAATTTCGTTCGTTTCATTGATCCAATCAAATTGCAATTATCTGTTTTTGAATTTCATTTTTGCCTTTTCTCTTGAGCTGTAATTGTAATCCTTCATGTTGCTCTGTTTTTTGGCATGAAATGCTGAACCTGATTCAGTGTCCTGAACTTCAGCTTTAGTAATTTTCTTCGGTTTGTCCTTTTCAATCACAAGACCAAGGGGTAATTCAGCTAATGGAATTGGGAGGCCAATAGCCTGCTCAATCTTTTTTACCATTGATAGTTCCAGGTCAGTTGCAAAACTAATAGCTAGTGTATCGCTGCTATCTGCAGAAGGGTTTTTTACGATTCTGCCGATAAAGCTTTCCATTTCAATCGGCATCTCCAAATGGAAAATAAATGGAATGTCATTTAGGTTAAACGATTCTTTAAGATCATCTGCTACAAGTAAAATTCGTGTATCTTCAGAATGCCTAAAATCATCGATCAAGTCAAAACCAGGATGGTCAAAAAACAAAGGTTTATAGATTGATATTTCTTTATCAAGGTACTTAAACAGACTTTTAAATACCTTTTCGGCAGTTAGTCTGGTATTAACAAATACAAGTACCTTAGTAAATACCTCTTTGTCTTTTAATAAAAGGTTAAGCAGGTTGACTTTAGTTTTAAAATCAGGAACCTTGTAAAGAATTTGTTCGATGGTTTCCAGCTTTTGCTCTCCAAGGTTATCAATTTCAAAAGTTGTTGCCTGATTCATAAACTGACTGGTCAATAGATTCAGTTTATCATGAAAAACATCGGTAAAAATTAAATGTTGACATTTAACAATACTTCTGGCAAGCTCAGCAACAGGTAATTGCATACCACGTTTCACTATTTCTGCAGCATCATCTACAATGAACATCATGATCTTGTTCAAATTCAATCCCAATTTCAAATAGATTGCTCTTGCACGATCTGGAGTAGCAACCACAATATCAGCACCATCAGCAAGAGCATTCATC
>NZ_JBIKSU010000031.1:0-23776 GCF_044348475.1 Daejeonella sp.
TTTTCGGAATATTACCCGATAGCGTATCAATTCGTTTACCATTTTTAAACCGTAATATCTTTCCGCTTCTTTCAGCAATTAATAGTGTTTGATCTGGCAAAAAAGCGATACTCCAGGCTCTTTTTAGACCTTTAGCAACAGTATCAACCATGAATACAAACTCTTCGGATGCCGTAGCATTAGTAATTTTTTGTGGTAAAGGAAAATAAGGGCTAGGTGTAGATTTGTTGATCTTATAATTCTTTACGGGCACCGCTTTTGAAAAAGCACTCAGATCTTGCTTAGCAAATTGACGAATATACGCAATCAACTGCCATCGTTTTTCTTCAGATAAGGCAGTGGCATAGGCAGGCATATTACCTTTTCCATTACTTAGTTTCCAGAATATAGCACCATCTTTCTGATCTGTAACTACCTTATTATGAAAATTTGCTGGTTCAATTTTAAACCTTCCAGGTTGACCGTCACCTAAACCATTCTGGCCATGGCAAGTAACGCAAAGCATATTATAAAGCTTTTCACCCTCTCTGATTACCTGAGGAGAAAATGCAATTGGACTCTTAATAGAATCAGCCGATGCAGGTGCTTTCCAGGGTTCTTTTTGAAGATATCCCGATTTAAAGGAGATCATCAATAAAGAACAGATACCAAAAATTAAAAAAACAAAATTTCTATTTATCATTACAATTATTAAATTAAACTAAATGTTAAAGTATTAATAATCAACAAATTATTTAATTAAAACAAAATCAATCCTAGTTAAACTTACAAGATCATTTAATTTTAATTAAACGTGATTCAGCGTTATTGATACCAAAAACAAACTGGGTGCCAAACTTTTTACCTGAACTAACTGACATCAGGCTTCTTACATTACCGCGAATATTTAAACCGCTTTTCCATTGAGGAACGTAGGTATAATTACCTTGTCCTGTGCCCGTAACCAAGGTACCATTACTTGCAGTATATTGTCCAAACTTGATTCTAGTCCATGAATTATTACCAGCAAATAACAAGTCCTTTTTACCGTCACCATTAGCATCCAATGACGCTATTCCGTATACAGGAGCATATTGTACCTCTGTTGGCAGGTGAATTAATTTAAATGAATTACCTGTATTTTCAAGATAAATTGTTTCAAGAATTTCAGCTTTCAGGATTTTTGCATCTTTTAACTGATCAGCTTTAAATAGGTCTGTTATTGTTGCATTTGCGTATTTATGATATTCTAAGAAATTCTTCTTTATAACCGGCAGCTGATCTGCAAGGTCATCTCTAGATGCCGCAGGATAAGAAACACCATCGATATAATAACAGAAAATTGGATCAATAGAACCATTTTCATCAAAATCTTTAAAGTAAATAGTTAATGGTTCCTTTTCACTTGCTTTGAACTGTGCATTCAAACCCAAATTCCCAATAACCAGGTCTTTATCACCATCATTATCCATATCCTCTGCATAAATGCGATTCCACCAACCTGTAGATCCGAATTTTATATACGTAGACGAAGCATCTGTTAATTTCCCATTTTGGTTTAGATATACCTTAATAGGCATCCACTCTCCCACAATAATTAAGTCTTGCTTTTTGTCTTTATTTAAATCAAGCCAAATAGCATCAGTTATCATACCCAAATTTTTAATTGCAGGAGCCACACTCTTTGTGCCATCCGAATAATTCCCTTTACCATCATTAAGAAGAATTTTACTTTCAGGAGCACTTGGGTACATTCCAGGCAGTAAACGACCACCAACAAACAAATCGATATCGCCATCAGCATCTATATCTGATGCTTTTACGGTTCCAGTACTGATTAGCATGGTTGGAAGAGCAGAAACTTTTCTTGAAAAATTCCCTTTTCCATCATTAACATAAAGGCGGTCTTGTAATAACTTATTATCTGGTGCAAATTCATAACCTCCACTAGCAACATATAAATCCATATCACCATCCTGATCACAATCAAGAAATTCAGCTGCTGTATCTTCAGATTGTGCATCAGCATCAAGAGCTGATGATGTCTTTGCAATAAATTGGCCCCCAGAGTTCTGAATAAACAAAGTACCTGCCTGTCCGGCTGCTCCACCAATAAAAAGATCCTCAATTCCATCTCCATTTATATCAGCTTTGGCCATGCATGGGCCTTGTCTCGACAAATAATTAGGCAATAACGTTTGAATTGTAAAATCGTTGAACAGATTCTCTTTATGCGTATACTTTATTGATGATGAACTTTTAAAATAGGTTTCCGAAACAGGATAAGGAATATAAACTGGAGCTACACCAGCATTCTTTAAATCAAGGGTTAGTGTTTGGTTTACCTTTACATTGGTTAATTTTTGCTTGTTATCATTTGGCCAAATAACCACCAAAGAATCAAGCACCTTAGTACTTCCCAAACCAAAATTCAATATAGGATCAACAGAAGATTGAAATCCACGAACAGGAATTTGTTCCTGAAAATATTTTTTACCCTTAGCGTAGGCTATAACCTTAGCCCCAATACCAAAAGAATTGTTTTTGTCACCTTTTAACTGAACTTTCAAAAAAGAATTTTTGGTAAAAATTTCAGTATTATTCTTGTAAATTCCTGCATAATCATTGGTATTACTAACAATTAAGTCCATATCGCCATCATTATCAAGATCTGCATAAGCAGCTCCAGCAGAAATACCCGACTGATCAAGCCCCCATTCTTTGTTATTATTTTCAAACCGATCGTTTCCTTTATTATGAAAAGCATAATTAGGCATCCGAATAGTTGGCATTTTTTCGATATAATCCTTTACTGTCGTTTCTTTACCTTCTTGCCTTGATTTAATGGTTTGATCCATTGTGAATTTTAAAAAATCCATATCAGTATAATCTTTTACATAACCATTGGTTACAAAAAGATCTTTATTGCCATCATTATCTAAATCTGAGAAAAGAGCAGACCAACTCCAGTCTGTATTAGAAATTCCTGCCAACTGTCCAATCTCAGAAAAAGTTCCATCTCCATTATTTTTTTGAAGCATGTTCCTGCTAAATTGATAATAAAAGCCCTTTTCAAACAGAAATTGCATTTTATCAAAATTTTCAGAGCCGGAATGCATCTTTTGAGTTTTATTATCTTCTGGAAGCATATCGAGCGTTACCAAATCAGGCAAAGCATCATTATTAAAATCAGCAATATCAGAACCCATAGAATACATGGAAATCTGATCTATATTCTCTATAAGCTTATCCGTAAATGTTCCATTACCATTATTCATGAATAAATAATCAGGCTCATTAAAATCATTAGATACATAAATATCTGGCCAGCTATCCGCATTAATGTCTGAAACTGCCACACCCAGACCAAATGTAAGTACATTAGAAGTTATGCCTGCTTCAGCACTGATATCTTTATAATAACCATTATCATTCCGATACAGCTTATTTGCAAAATTCGGATTTTGCTCTTTTCTTAAAGCTACATTTTCCTGAACACCTGTACTGTATTTCTGTAAGGAATGATTGATCAAGAACATATCCAAATCTCCATCTTTATCATAATCAAAAAAGGAGGCCTGTGTAGAATAACCCTGATCTGCTAGGCCATATTCTTCGGCCTTTTCTGTAAACGTGAGATCTCCATTATTGATAAATAATAAGTTTTTTCTTCGGGCCGGATCGATATCTGCCGAACGACAAACATAGATATCTAGGTTTCCATCACCGTTAATATCCACCATAGTAGCACCTGTACACCAACCCTGCAATAATGCTACACCACTTTTATCTGTTATATTTTCAAATTTAAAATTCCCTTTATTTAGAAAAAGTCGGTTTTTAACCATATTACCTGTAAAAAAGATATCCTGGAGGCCATCATTATTGATATCGCCAACAGAAACACCTGCACCATTATAGAAATATGAATAGTTCATTACATTTAATTCATCGCCTTCTGCCAGCATATTTCTAAAGTCAATATCGGTTTCGCCTTTATCTAAGAGCGTAAAAAGTTTATCATCACTACTTCCACAACCGGTAATTACTAAACTAAAAAAGAAAACAAAAAATAAGTTTCTAAGCATGTGATTATAAATAAAATAGCTTTTTGATAAATACATTTTGAGCGGCTTAATTAAACTGAATATTTCAAAACAAAATCAATATTTATCAATAAAATAACGATTAAATACATGAGTCTGAAATGGCAAATATTTTGTTCAAATTCTTTGTTGAAAAAATATCAATTCAATCATTAAATATAAAAAATTAGATCAAAATTAAACCCATCTATTTAAGATTAAACAGTCAAATTAGTATGATTAACCAATCATTCAACAATTTAATAGATTAAAAAAAATAAAAGATTCTAACTAGGAATGTGAACTGCCTCCTATTCATTTAAAAATAGAATAGAATAAACAAAAAAAAAGCCTTCCCGATATACATCGGGAAGGCTTTTTAAAGATATAGCTATCTGATTATTTATTCCACCATAAACGGGTAGACTCATTATCAGCACCACCAAGTTTTGCAACACCTGTTGCAACACCAGCAGCATTTGTTTGAGCTTCACCAATTACGTATGGTACACGACGAACAACCTGATCTTTAGTTACAAATAAACTCTCAGAGTTCATTCTTGGATAAAGTTTAGGGAATCCTGTACGACGATATTCAGTCCAAGCTTCAACACCATTTGGCCATAAAGCAATCCACTTTTGAGTGATAATTTGCTCTTTTTGCTTAGCAGCATCTGCAGAAAATGCAACCGGAATATCAGATAATGCCGGTGAAACTACAGCACCTGTTACAGCAACTGGAGTTTTAGCACTTGCAGTATAAGCAGCAATTGCTGCAGCATCTGCGATACCCCACTGCTTCATTGATGTTTCGATACCTTTCTCATAATACGTTTTTGCAGTACCACCACCCATGTTCCATCCTAATAATACGCCTTCTGCTCTTAAGAACCAAGCTTCAGCTGACATAATAACTTCAAATGGATTCGTGTTTTGATTAGCTGGAGTAAAGCGATCATTCACGTTAGAAAGTTTAGTGTTCTCATTAGCTGGTAAACCTAACTCAACTTGAGTAAATCCATTACGGATACCTTTGTAAGTTGAAGTTGTACCTGAAATTGGAGCATACATCTTAGTAATACGAGGATCCTCGTAACCAGTTAATACTGACTCCATAGCAGCACTCATACGAAACTCGTTCCAAGCAGTTGCCTGGTTCATGCTATTGATGTTGTTAGCTGTAGTTTTGATGTAAGCATCGTGAGCGTTTGTTTCCATTAATCCGCCTAATACTGCAGCTTCTGCATTTGTTTTAGCTAATGCTGGTTCTACACCAGATATACGAATAGCTATACGTAAACGTAAAGTATTTGCAAATCTGATCCACTGATCTACATCACCACCATAAATAAGGTCATTGTTACCAAGAACATTTTTTCCTTTAAAGGCTTGAAGATCAGCAGTTGACTTAGTTAATGTAGTCAAGAAGTCTTTGTAAATAACATCTTGAGCATCATAATCAACTGTTTTTTTACCATTACCTACAGCAGAATAAGGAATTGGACCCCAGTAATCAGTCATTGGCTGATACATACGAACCTTCCAAATATTTGCAATAGCAAACACAGCTGGATTAGCAGCTTTACCACCTGGTGCAGTATTTTCTAATACACCTAATAATGCAGGAGTTTGGTTATAAAAACCATTCCATGCACCATTTAACCAGTTACCCACCATCACGTTACGATCTGATGGAAAGTTTTGGGCGATATTACCATAATACTGTGCCTGTAAATCTCCAAACAAACTATTAAATAACTGCCAAGAGAACATAACACCTCTATGCTGAGAGGCAGCAAATGCATTACCTACAGCTGATGCATCAAGCTCTGTTAATCTACTTGTATCAGTATTATACTCCTCAAACTTGTCGGTACAAGAAGAAATACCAATTGCTGTAAACAAGGCTAAACTTGAAGCAATAATATATAATTTATATTTTTTCATAATTATTAATTTTTATTAATTAAAACGATAAATTCAAGTTCAAACCAATCTGACGGGTTGAAGGTAAAGAAAAGCCTTCCTGACCTACAGAAGTGTTAGTTGCACCTGCAGTAGACTCAGGATCGAAACCTTTAGCTTTATTCATAATAAAGAATAAGTTACGACCTACTAAAGCTACAGATCCAGCTTGGAATGGTGCTTTCTTAAATAAATTCTTTGGTAATGCATAGCTTATAGATGCCTCACGTAAACGAACGTTTGTAGCAGAATAAGACCAAACTTCACCAACTGGAGTATTACGACCACCTACGAATTTCCAATAGTTTTCAGCAGTTGTAGATACTGTATTAGTACCACCTGCAGCTGTAACACCTGGGAAAGTAAATAATTGTCTTCCTGCCAATGTTTCTTCAACCTGACCATCAGAATAGATAATCGCATTAGTGAATGAAGTTACATTACCACCTACACGAGCAGTAATTAAAGCACTGATGCTAAAATTCTTGTAGTTAATCGTGTTGTTTAAACCACCAGTCCAGTCTGGACGAGAGTTACCAATGTCAACAGTAGTACCAGGAGTAATTAACGGTAAACCGTTAGTTCCAACTATAACATTACCGCTAGCATCACGCTGATAACCTCTACTGTACATTTGACCTAATGGCTCACCTTCAACTGCACGCTGGAATACCATGAAATCTTGAGTTAAAGCTAACGTTTTCAAACTAGGAGATAATTCAACCAATTTGTTAACATTTCTAGCAAAGTTCAAGTCAACATTCCAACGGAAAGATCCTTTAGCAATTGGAGATCCATTTAAAGTTAATTCAACACCTTTATTGTTTACTAAACCGGCGTTAACATACTCAGAACTCCATCCAGAAGCTGGAGGAAGAGAAACTGTGAATAACTGGTTTTTAGAATCAGAGGTATATACTCCTAAATCAAAACCAAAACGATCGTTAAAGAATTTAGCTTCTAAACCTAATTCTTTAGCAGTTGTTAACTCTGGTTTAAGATCAGGGAAAGGCTTAACACCATTTCTAGAAATAAAACCAGCAGCACCACCAGCAGCAAAATTATAAAACTGAGTAGTCAAGTATGGATTCGCATCGTTACCAGTAGTAGCATAAGACCCTCTAAATTTAGCGAAAGAAACTGCACTAGGTAAAGTAAAGATGTTTGAAAGGATTGCAGAGAAACCTCCTGAACCAAATAAGTAAGACTGATTTGCTTTTGGTAAGGTAGATGACCAGTCATTACGAACTGATCCAGAAATAGTAATCGCATTTTTGTAAGTGAAATCTGCGGTAGCAAATACACCTTGCTTTTCTGTATCAACGATAGCACGACCATCTGTTGGACCACGACCATTTGAAGGAATAAATAGGTTATCTCTGTTTAATCCACCAGCATTGGTTGATTGAGAGTATCTATTTACGTGCTGAAGTGAAGCACCAAAGGTTGCATCTACAGTCAATTCTTCAAGAATATTCTTCTTGAAAATACCGATTAAGTCGAAGTTGGTTTCTAATACATCTCTATTTTCAGTTTGGTAATTACCAAAATCAGCAATAGTATAGGTATCATTATACCATTTACCTTCAAATCTGTCAACAGTCTTATCCATACCTGCACGAGCCATTAAGCTTAATGCTGGAGTAACTTGATAAGTTAATGAACCAAATCCCATTACACGGTCTCTGATATCATCAGAAATTACACGATTTTTGGTCCAGAATGGATTTTCACCACCGTTAGATCCTGGATTCCAGTAGTTCTGACGTAATTTACCAGAAGATGGATCGATGTAATCGTATTTTCCAGCCTGAGCTAAAGAAATGTTACGAGGAATACGAAGGATGTGACGTTGGTTATTCTGATAAGCCTCACCAGTGTATTGTCTGTTATCGATATCTTGTTTCAAGTAAGTAACCTTTGAATCATAAGATAACTTAGGGCTTACTTTACCAGTAAGACGTAAGTTAAGGTTATTTCTTTTCATTTTGTTGTTATCAATAATACCAGTTGCATCTACTCTAGTATACGCGAAATAGGTTTGAGCCTTTTCAGTACCACCAGAAAATGCTAACGTGTTAGACAACTGATTTCCTACAGAATAGAAATCTCTGTAGTTGTTTGGCTGAGGAGTCATGTTGTAAACTTTACCAGCATCAGCAGGATCGTTACCCCATAAAGCAACTGATTGACCAGTCATTTTTGGACCCCAAGAACCTTCTTGTGCTCTGTTATAAACACCTCCAGCACCTTGACCATACTCATTTTGGAAATTGTAAAGTTCCATCATAGACTCTAATTGAGAAGAGCTATTCAAAGAAACACCAGAACCTTTTTGTGAACTTCCTTTTTTGGTATTGATCAATAATGCACCGTTTGCAGCACGTGAACCGTAAAGAGCAGTTGCAGAAGCACCTCTTAGTACAGTCATTGATTCAATGTTATCAGGGTTAATACTTGATAAACCATCACCACCGTCACGACCACCGTTACCAGTACCCGGGCTATAGTTTGAGTTATCCATTGGTACACCGTCAACAACGATCAAAGCACCATTGTTACCAGTGATAGAACGGTCACCTCTAAGTACAACACGAGTTGAACCACCTAAACCAGAAGAAGTTCCTGCTACATCAAGACCTGCAACACGACCGATCAAAGATTTACCAATGTTTAATTCTCTGGCTTTTTGAAAATTGTCAGTGTTGACTTTTTGAGTCGCATAACTTAAGACCTTCTGGTCTTTTGTAATACCCAAAGCAGTAACAATTACTCCTTCAAGTTGTTTTGCATCAGTTTCAAGACGAACATTTAATGTAGTTCTTCCATTTACTGCAACAGTTTGGCTTGCAAATCCAATGTAGCTGAATACCAGCGATCCATTAGATGGAACCGAGATTGTAAAACTACCATTAGCATCTGTGCTTGTTCCCTGAGTTGAACCACTAACCTTAATGCTTACAGCAGGTAGTGGTAAATTGTCAGAGTCGGTAACCTTACCGGTAACACTAATATTCTGCGCAAACACATAGGTTTGACATAATACTAGTAGTACGACTAGTTTGTAAATTTTTCTCATCATAATTCTTTTTTTTTAAATGAATTTTAAGTTATAAGAATAAACTCATCATGATTGAAAATACTACATAGCATATCCAATCAATCAGACCTTCTAAAATAAATAATTTATTTAGTTTCCTAAACTTTAATAAAATAATATTCCATCAATAATATTACAATGAGTCAAACATATAACTAATTGATTTACAATTAATTAATTTAAAAATATTTAAAAAATAACTGCCAGTTAAAAAAATGTTGAAAAGTTTTTTAACTGAAACACAGCCAAAAAACGGCAGAAAATAGCTCAGTCCTATAAAAAAATGATTTTTTGAACGCGATAATTAGATTCTTGCTAGGCTCTTTAAATTATAGAATCAGATTACTATTGGCTTATGATTTATACCTTATAGTATAAGACATTTATTACCTATTAATAAGTAATAATTGAGGAATTTTTAAAGTAGATACACCGCCCCATTGCAAAGGCTATTTTCAAAAGCATCCAAGAATTGAAGTTTATCAAAAATATGAAAGAGAAAGAATCTAATAGAACTTACCTTCTTTGTCTACCTTGTTAAGCAATCAATTAAAAATGAAATAATTGAAACGACTTATAAATTAAAAAATGAACTTTCTGTTGATTTGATTGACAATCCATATTAATTCTATTTAACAACAGATTTTTGGGACACGAAATAATTGATCATCAAAACAATGATTAAGATAAGTAGTCCAAAAAACTCTCTGGTTTCTTCAATCCAGGGTGCAGATGCTTTCATACTTGCAGCAATATTCTCAGCATTGTGCTCATTCAACCAGCTCAGCACACCAAACTTATCAAAGAATAAGTACAGGTCATAGATTATAAACAAAGCAGAAAGCAGTAGTGTAAATACTGGATAATACTTCACTCTAAAAGCTTGAAAAGAAATTGCAGCACCAATTAAATAAATTGGTATCCATATATAAGGATCAGGATCATTGTATTGTAATCCTGCAGAAACAATAAAAAGAACACAAAAAATGATATTAAAGACCTTCATATATTGGTATAAGAAAGCATTTTGAATGCTAAAAATAGTTCTGCTATTTAATTAGGTAACAATTTGGAATCGCCAGTGTTAAGATAATCTTCAAACTGTTTCAATAATTTAGGGTCCTTTGGGCGACCATAGATATCACTAGATTTATATTTACCTAGGTCAAATGCTTTTTTCATCCACACATCACGACGTCGATCTTTAACAACATTTGCGATAAGATTTGGCACAAACTGTGGTGGAATGGCTAAAATGCCATCTTGATCACCAATAATCAGATCGCCAGGCATAATAACTGCTTTACCTATACGAATAGGCACGTTTATGCCAGATACTGTTGCATTACTCAAGGCTCCGGGATAAGTACCCCGATAAAAAGCCTGCATGCCGCTTTGAGCAATATTCTCGGTTAAATAGATTCCACCGTCTACAATTAAACCTGTTCCTGTTGTTTTCCAGATATAGTAAGAAAGTTTATCTCCAACATAGGTACCACCCTGTACCTTTCCATATAAATCGACAATCACCAGGTCGTCTTTTTGAAGCATGTCAATGGTCGTCCTGTTGTTCAGTCCGGTAAAATTATTTTTATCTGCTTCACTTTGCATTCCTGCAACCAAGTCAGGACGAGAAGGCATAAACTGGACAGTGAATGCTCGACCAATGAGCTTCTTTCCTGGAACAATTGATTTCCATCCATCCTCATACTGATTTGCATATTCTTTAGGTATTGAGCCAATTGCTTCAACAACCTGAATATCCATTTTACGTAGGGTATCCAAAATAGCAGCCGGAATCATCGGCCTACCGCCTGGAAACCTAGAATAAGGATTTTTTCCAGTAAAACTTATCATTTGCTCTTCAGTAAAATTATAGAGCTGCGCTTTTGCCTGAGGTGTGAAAAATGGTGCGATAAACAATCCGAAAAGGATCATCATAAATTTGCAGTCTGTTTTAAATGATTTTCTCATGATATTCATTTAGAGTTATATTTGATATGTCAGACAATTATCTGTTCATGTTAATATTCAGTATTAATTTTGAATCAAGAACCAAGAGCCAGGAATCAAGACTAAATCCCCGTTCGTTTGAAATTTGATTATTTAAATAAAGATCAAGCAATAAAGACATTGACTAGACATTAATTTATTATATCCTATTCTCCCAATTTTAATTCCAACACCTAAAAACTTAAACCCAATACTTCATACCGCAGACTTCAGACCTCATACCTCAGACCTCATACCTCATACCTCATACCTCATTAATCAACAACAACTTCCTGAGATTTTCTGGTTAACAGATGTATAATGGTCCATGCTACTAAATATGTAATGCCGCAAATAGTGAATATTAAATTATATCCTCCAGTCAGGTTATTAGCCGTTTTATAAACATCCAGTAAATAACCTACAAATATTGGGAAAAGGATTCCGCCGATTGCTCCGGTCATTCCACCGATTCCTACCACTGAGCTCACCACATCTTTTGGAAACATATCAGAAGCCAATGTAAAAATATTAGTTGCCCATGCCTGATGAACAGCTACAGCCAAACTTATCAATCCTACGGCCACCCACTTATCGGTTACGAACTGCGCTATAGCTATCATAATTCCAAGTTCAAGAATTGCAAATAGGAGTAAAACTCCTTTTCTTGCTTTTAATGTAGGCCAGCCTCTATTAATCAATTGGGAAGAGAAATATCCTCCTGCAATACTACCAATTGTTGTAGCACCATAAATCAGCATCAATTCAGGACTAATTACTTTCAAATCTAGATTAAATGTTGACGAAAAATAAGAAGGCAACCAGAATAGAAAAAACCAAAAAATTGGATCGATCAAGAATTTACCTGTTACAAAAGCCCATGTTTGAGGAAACGTAAATAATTTAGCCCATGAAATTTTTGTGGTACTCTGAACCTGGTCAGAATGATCATCATGATCACTTTCAATATATGCAAGTTCTTCAGCACTCAACCTTTTTTGCTTACTTGGAATTTCATAAAGCCATAGCCAGAAAATCAACCAAATAAAGCCCATTGCTCCGGTTATCCAAAAAACTTCATGCCAGCCATAATTCTGCATGATAATTGGAACAATAATTAGTGCTACTACTACTCCAATGGCTGTTCCTGAGTTAAAAATACCTGTTGCAAGTGCTCTTTCCTTTTTGGGAAACCATTCTGAAACAGCTTTCATTGCTGCAGGAAAATTACCTGCCTCACCTATACCTAATGACAATCTTGCAATCCCAAAACCAGCAACAGATTTTGCCAATGCATGCCCCATACCAGCCAGGCTCCAAACTACTACTGCAACAGAATATCCAAGCTTTGTTCCAACTTTATCGATAAACCGACCAGAAACCAATAATCCAATTGCATAGGCAAATGAAAATGCAGACATAATCTTACCGAAATCTGTTTCTGTCCAATTGAACTCCAATTCAAGCGTTGGTTTCAATAAACCAATAATCTGCCGATCCAGATAATTAATTACTGTGCCCAGAAATAATAGCGTTACTATTAACCAGCGATAATTTTTTCCTTTTGGAGATGTCATTGTATTAAGAGTTATGAGATTCGTTTTTTGATTTATGAATTAAGTTTTGACACATATTGCTTAAAATGCAATTCCAGTCCTTCCCAGTTTTGATCTTTGATGAGTGTTTTATCAAAAAGCTGACTTCCAATACCTAGTCCATCAGCACCAGCTTTAATAAATGTTTGAATATTATCTAGATTTATTCCGCCAGTAGGCATTAGCTTGATCTTATTTAAAGGTGCTTTCACATCCTTTATGTATTCTGGGCCAAGGCTTGTTGCAGGATAAACCTTAACCATGCTTGCCCCTAGTTTCCATGCCTGATAAATTTCTGTGGGAGTATATGCTCCAGGAAATACGGGTATATTTTTACTGACACAGGCTCGAACAACATCAGGATCAAGGATTGGGGTCACAATAAACTGAGAACCAGCTCGGATAGCCAGATCCAATTCTTCTGTATTACAAACCGTACCTGCTCCAACATTTAACTGCCCCTTATATTTATCAGCGGCAAAACGAATAATTTCTTCTGCAGCCTGAGTATTCATGGTTATTTCAATTGTTGTAAAGCCTGCAGAAACATAAATTGGAAGAATTTTTTCGATAGTTTCAAAACTTAAATTCCTGATAATTCCAACAATCGGAACTTTTGAAAATTCGTTCCAGGAAAACTCTTGATTATTCATTTGAAGTTGTTTGAGTTGCATTAAAAATTTGTACCTGACCTGCTATTGTTGCTTTATCTAGTAGTTCAGGCTGAATATACGTTGTATTGAATTTCAAGGAAATAGCTTCAGCTGCACGTTTATAATGTTCATACAGATGCTTTCCACTACATATTACCAAACGGTCATAATTTTCATCTTTTAGCTGCCTAAGTTCTGAGCCAATTAATAAACCACTCAAGTAAAATGAATTTTGCTGTTTTGTGAATTGGCCAAATAGCTGTCCGGTTCGAACAGTAAACAAGCTATGTAAAAGTGCCGATGTACCCGAAATTTCAACTCCTTTTAAAAAGGCTTTGATTTCATCCGGTTGCATCAATACGGTACCAGAACCGCTTAAAACGGAGTCTTTCAAGATACTATGTTCAGTAAGAATATTATAGATTTCACCAGTCATAAATGTCTGAAAATCAATTACAAAACGATTTTTAACAGTAATGTGTTTTGAATGTGTTCCTGGAAAAACAAAAACAATTTTTTCTGAAGCCTGAATAGAGATCTCATTTAATTTGAGAAGACCCATTAGCTGCGCCTCCTCTCCACGCATCACATCTTCATGACTTTTAAGTCCAGAAACTAATACCAAGGGAGCATTCTTGCCATTAAAATCTTTGAATACCTTAACAGAAGCTTGACTTCCATTACTCTCAAACGGAAGTTCTGCATACGGAAGTTCTTCCATTCCAATTGAAGAAGATGCCATTCCAGATACAATGACAGGAATAGTATCCAAAATAAATGATGTCTTTTTTGCTAATTCTTTAATGCTATTTTTTAAAATTTCTGCATAAAAATCAAAACGATTAATCTCATCTTGTTCTTTCCAGTTTCTGAATGTACCTGCAACACCGTCTTTAGTTAAATATTCAGCAAGAACCTCATAATTCTGTCTTTCAACAAGCCTTAATCTGAATGAAGTTGTACCCCAATCACAACATAAAATATTTTTATCCATTAACGTATCAATTCTTCATTCAAAATTTTACTTATTGACTCTGTTTTTAAAGACAGCTGATGCATTACCATTCAGAATATCATTTTCTGTAAATCTGCAATACAAAATATCTTTAGCACCAGTTCTTTCACGATCAAAAACAACATGAATAGTACCATCATTAGTTTGATCTGCATCTGGATAAGATACATTTTCGCGTTCATCAAGTAGTAATTTATGAGGCCACGTTTTTCCACCATCTTTAGAAAGAAAAGCAGACATTTTATTTCGTGTAGTGCTATTATTACTGACCAACAATAAATTACCGGATGAAAGTTTACCTAAATAAAATCTACTGGATGTTGTTGGTCCAGAAGCTGTAAAAGGCTGTATTTTAGTCCAGGTTTTCCCAAAATCATTACTTTTTGTATAATAAATTCCTTTGGTAGTTCTCAACATTGCAAGATATTCTCCATTTTCAGAAATTTCTACAAGTTGTGGTTCATCATGGATCCTTAATTCTTCATCAATATAAATTGAAGCATAAAAACTCAATGGTAGATTATTGCCCGTTTTAGAATAAACAAACACCCCATGTTGAGGGAATGATTTTTCAGACTTTGTTCCAAGGATTGGCTTATCAATATAAACGGGGAAAAGTGTCTGCTTTTTTGAAGATAAATAAACAGGCTTATTACTCATTACTCCGTCACTTATTCGGATAGGCTGAGAATTAGAGATTTTCTTTCCATCCCATTTAATTTCTATCGCATTAACACCACCAAAGCCGTCCCAGATCAAGTTATTTTTTGCACTTCCATAGAATAAATTAATTTTCCCTTTATTATCTCTCCAAATTGTGGGATCAAATAAGCGATAGGCCTTATCTGTTGGATAAATAGCAAGCTGATCATTCATCCAAGATTTTCCTAAATCCTGACTAAGCGATAAGGTCACATAATTACCTGGTCCAGGCGCAGCTCCACCTGAATACCAGGCCACAAAAACCTGCTTTCCATCTGCACTTGCAGCAACCGCAGGAACCTGTTCAAATTTTCTGTCTTTTAATCTTGAATCTGCAGGATTATAAATAAACTCTGCCATAGCAGAAGCATCTTTATCGCCGGTAATAGCAAGTGCAGTTTTTTTACTTGCACTGCAGCCTGACCATAGAAATCCACAGCTGGAAGTCAGGAAAATCACGAAAAATAGTATTGATCTGGTTTTCAAATTCTGATGTTTTAAAAATAAAATATAGTTCTCAAGATGAATCGGATTTTAATAGGTTCCGGAAGTTTAAAAATGTGATTTTTTATGGAAATAATCATATAAACATCGTAAATAAATGAATCTACTAAAAATTACCAATTGTGAATTGCCCCATCTGGACTCTTCAAAACTGGATGTGGAAACTTAGTTTTTTCGGTAATCTCCATGATAAAATCTGCCTTTTTGGGATTAAATTTCACACCTAACCCAGGTTCAGGATTTAAATACAATTTACCTTTTGAAAAATTCAGGTAATCATCATTGAAATACGCTGGTCTTTCTACCTCACCTCCAGCTATTTCCATCATTACTCTTGAAGGGCTGCTTGAACCCAAAACATGTACTAAGGCTGCTGTTGATAAAGGGCCTGTAAAGTGTGGAATCATGCCTATATAATGGGTCTCACACAATGAGGCAATCTTTTTTAATTCTGTTATTCCACCACAATTAGGCAATGTTACCCTAGAATAATCTATGAGATGTTGTTCAATTAATTCATTAATATCCCAGCGATCGCCAAATTGTTCACCTACTGCAAGAGGCACTTTGGTAGCTTGCCTGAACGTTCTGTAAACACCTGGATTTTCAGATCTGATTGCATCTTCTACAAAATATGGGCTTAATTCTTCTAATGCTGAACAGATTTTCACAGCTTCGGGAGTATCAAAACGGGTATGTAGATCGATTGCCCAATTACCCTTACCTCCTACTGCTTGATCAATTCTCTTACTAAAATCTATGGTTTTATCGGCATTTTCAAAGAAATCAAAAGGAAGATCACCATTGCCACCTGTTGGTCCAATCCGATATGACCTAAAGCCAGCTTTAAGACAATCGGTTGCTCTTTCTTCTTCAGTTTTTGCTTTAGATGGCCTGAAACCGGTGGCGTAACATTCTATAAATTCTCTGGTTGATCCACCCAGGAGCTCATATACAGGAACATTTAAGACTTTACCCTTAATATCCCATAGAGCCATTTCAAGGGCGCCTAATGCATGCAATTTCTCTCTTCCCGGAGGATAAAACATCCCTCTGTATAGATATTGCCAGATATGCTCAATACGAAAAGGATCTTCACCGATCATCATCTGAGCACATTGCTCGATCATGTCTTTTGAACCACCCTCACCAATGCCGATTATCCCTGTATTAGTTTCAATTTCAACAATACCTCGAGCCTGGTTAAAAAGAGGTTTATTATAGTTAGGAGCCGCATAATATCTAATTTTAGTGATCTTAATAGTTGATGCTGCTTGTGCACTCCTGGTTGGAAAACCAATTAGCATGGCTGCCGAACCCAGAAATGCAGATTCAAGAAATCGTCTTCTTTGCATAATTTGATATAATAAAAACAAAAATTAGTTTATACGTTCTACGTCAACATACTGTACACCAATATCTTGGTCATCTAATTTGATAAATGCTTCAAATTTACCCGGGCCTTCGGGTAATTCGATAGCATCAAACTTAGAAACCGTATTACCCACCGAAATTGCAATTTTCTTTTCTACCCCACGATATTTTAAATATGCAAAACCAGATTTTGTTGCTTTTTGATAACGTAGGCTAATATTATATTGACCGGGGCTGCTAAACACTTCCCAATAACCCATTCGTGTGGTTTGCTCACCTGTTGAACCCTGACCACCCCAATCAAACCTTGATAATTGAACATTGGGCTGAAATTTAGTGCCAATATAGATACGCTGAGGCCAATCACTTCCACGATCTTTCATAGCCTGATCGAACCAGTTTTCATATCGAGAAAGCATATTTTTAACAATATCGGGGTGTTGTTTAGCTATATTTTCAATTTCACTAGGGTCTTTCTCAATATCGTATAACTCTAAAGAAGCTAAAAGTTTTTTCATATCAGCTGCTGCAATGCCAGGCCGAATAATGTTTCCATATGGATCGTCATTGGGAGATATAAGTTTATAGCGCTGACCTCGCACTGTAAAATGAAAATACTTGTATGGTTCAGAACCAGCATGACCCTGAATGAATATTTCACGTTCTGGAATGCTCTTCAATTTACTAGTCAGTAAGGGCAATAATGATATTCCATCCAGTTTCAAAGATTTAGGTATTGGTACATTACAGGCTTCAAGAAGTGTAGGCATTACATCAATATGCGCTGCCAGATTGGTATATTTTACTCCTTTAGTTATCTTACCAGGCCATTTAATAAAAAATGGAGCGCGTATTCCATTTTCATAAACACTCGTTTTTGTACCGCGTAGATTCATTACAAAACGATCTGGATAGAGGTCATTTTTTGTTCGTTTAGTTCTTGGACCATTATCAGACATAAAGATTACGATGGTATTGTCTTCGATTCCTAATTCTTTTAATTTAGCTAGCAAACGACCAATGTTAGCATCCACATTGGCAATCATGCCATAGGTTAGTGCATTGAGTTCATGAAGACCCATCTTGCGATAAGGATCTGCCCATTTATCGCTAACTATTAATGGAAAATGAGGGAGATTTGTTGCATAATAGGCAAAAAATGGCTTGTCTTTATTTTTATCTATGAAGTTAATGGTTGCATCTGCAAAAATATCATCACAATATCCTTCAAAAACCTTCTTGACATTATTATGCTCTAAAATTGGATTGAAATAGGAGTTTCCAGGAGGGTCGGATGCCTGACCAATTCCTCCGCCTTTATGAATCAAGGTTTCCTGAAAGCCCTTATCGGAGGGCCTCATTGGATAAGAATCGCCAAGGTGCCACTTTCCAAAAATTCCGGTACTATAACCCGCATCAGAGAGTACTTTTGCGATGGTAAGCTCTGTTGATTTCATAAGATGCGAGGTCTCTGTAACGCCTACTACACCAGTTCTGTAATTATCTCTTCCTGTAAGCATGCTGGCTCTAGTAGGAGAACAATTAAAATTCACAATAAACTGCCGCATTTCAGCACCCTGATTTGCAATTGCATCCATATTGGGAGTTTTCAGAATATCGTTATTATGAAGCCCTACATCGCCAATACCCTGATCATCAGTCATGATCAGAAGAATATTAGGCCGCTTTTGAGAATAAGAATGAAAAGAGAAAAATAAAAAGAGCAGAAAACTACAGATCGAAAAAAACTTGCGATTAAGATTAAATAAATTCATGAATGGCTTAGAAAAAACTGAAAATATCTGAATCATATCGATTAGTTTGTGTTAATATTATACAGGTAAAGCATTATTCAAGTATAAATATTCCATTTAACACAGCTTAAGTCAAATAAATTATAAAATCATGTATACGTTACAATTTAGGAAACCGAGCCTAAATAGCCTGCAACAATACCTCGTTATTTTTTAACCTTAGATTGAGCAATGGCATTTAGATCATACATAACCTTTCCGTCTTTAATCGTCATTTCACACTCTAATTTTTGGGTGCCTTCTTGTCTGTTTCCAGCAATATCTCTGAAGCCAAATTTTCCCTGTCGAACGCTTATGATTGCGATATCAGCGATTGCACCTTCAGAAAGATGCCCAAGTTCTAGGCGTTTTATAGCTTTTGCGGGAGCCCAGGTGCTGCGAGCAATAACAGAAGGTATATCCATTCCCATGGCCAAATGAATAGATAAAACATTTAATTGATCTTTCATTGCTCCATTCATACTTCCAGTGTGAAGGTCGGTACCCAATAAATCAGGAAGAAATCCTGCTTGAATTGCTGGGATAGCCTGATTAAAATTAAAGCTTCCGCCACCAAATCCAACATCAAAAACAATTCCTCTTTTTTGTGCGGGGATTACAAAGGGTCTGAGTTTTCTGGTTTGAAGATCTACGATTGGATCTCTTCTTTCCAATTCAGTAAAAACATGGGTATAAATATCACCGGGCCTGAGGTATTTAAAAAAGAGATCTTCAATTGGAAGTTTACCACCACCAAAATCAATGATTACTGGCATATTGGCAAGATTACCAGCAGCTACGATCTTCTTAACTGGAGCCCAATCAGGATTGGTAAAATGCGCAAGTTTAAACCCTACCACATATTCTTTATTATCGATTGCAGCTTTTGCTGCAAGCTTTACATCCATATCACTTACATCTTGCTCATATTCACCACCTCTCATTCCTTCGCCTACAATATTCAGAAAGGATAAAACCCGGGTTTGAGATTTATCAATAATATTTCTTTTAAACGTATCAAACGACTTGTAACCAGCACCGCCACAATCTACAAGAGTGGTTACACCAGAGCGAAAACTAAATCCATCTGCTGTAACGCCAACGTTCCCATTGCTCAGATAGTGATCAGGTTCAACTCCCCAAAAAACATGCGCATGAACATCAATCAAACCGGGAGTAACATACATACCCGTAGCATTTACTATCTGCTGGCCAAGTGCAGGATCAATGTTTTTACCAACTTTAGCAATTTTGCCATTTTTAATGGCTACATCTAGAAGGTCATTGATATTGTTTTTGGCATCGATCACTCTGCCTCCTTTGATAATAGTAGTGTACATTGGAGCTGTATCCTGAGCGTTTGCATCGGCAAGTATCAGGCATAGCATAGACAAAAATAAAATTGAGGTTTTTCTCATCGCATTTTTACTTAAAATCTTAAAATAATAACCAATCTATGATTAGTGATGAATTAAAAATTATCTGCTTTTTTCAGGATTACTGGCTATCGCATTGAGGTCATAAACTATTTTTCCGGCACGAAGAGTCATTTCACATTCAAACTTCTGTTTACCTTCATTTCTATTCCCAGCGATATCTCTAAACCCGAATTTGCCATTACGTACATTCAGGATTGCTATATCAGCACCTGCACCTACAGAAAGGTTACCAAGATCTTCACGCTTAATGGCTTGTGCCGGAGCCCAGGTACTACGAGAAATAACTGAAGGAATATCCATACCCATAGAAAGAAATATAGACAGTACATTCAACTGATCTTTCATTGCCCCGTTCATACTTCCTGTATGAAGATCGGTGCCCATGGTATTGGGTAAAAACCCAGCCTTGATAGCGGGAATAGCCTGATTAAAGTTAAAACTTCCACCACCAAAACCAACATCGAAGATAATTCCTCTTTTTTGTGCAGGAATAACAAAGGGTCTGAGTTGTCTGGTTTTTAGATCTACTATTGGGTCTCTTATTTCAAGCTCAGTAAACACATGTGTGAAGATATCGCCTGGCCTAAGGTATTTAAAGAAGAGATCTTCAATTGGTAATTTTCCAGCACCAAAATCAATAATAACAGGCATATTAGCCAATTTGCCTGCAGCAACTATCTTTTCAACAGGCACCCAACTTGCTGCTCCAAAATGAGCGAGTTTAAACCCTACAACAATATCTTTATTAGCTAAGGCTTTTTCAGCTGTTTTTTGAGCATCCATATCGTTTATATCCTGCTCATAAGGGTCACCTCTCATGCCTTCGCCAACAATGTTTAAAAAGGAAAGTACTCTGGTACGAGATTTATCAATAATTGTGGATTTAAACTTATCAAATGAAGCCCATCCAGCACCACCACAATCAACAACAGTGGTTACACCTGCACGAAAAGTATATGGATCAGGTGCTAAGGCAGAAAAACCACCACTCAGCCCGCGGTCATCTGTTCCGGCAAAAACGTGCGCATGCAAATCAATTAAACCCGGAGTAACATACATCCCATCTGCAGTCACAAGTTGTGAAGCAAGTGCAGGATCAATATTTTTAGCTATAGCAGCAATTTTGCCATCCTTAATAGCCACATCCATTTTTTCATTAATATTGTTTTTGGCATCGATAACATGTCCGCCTTTGATCAGGATACTGTATGTTTTTGTCTGAGCCTGAATAAATGAACCAAGAAATAAAAGGCTGTAAAGAAGCAGAAAGGATATTCTTTTCATAATCAGAATAATGTTTACAATAAAAATTGGTATTAGGTTTGGGCGAAAAATAAGATATGAGAAACAAGATATGAGCACGAATTCAGCAATAAACTGATTTCTTGACCTTCTCAGGTCTCACATCTCACATCTCATATCTCATATCTCATATCTCACTAACTAACAGCTGCCTTAGCAAGCTCTTCTTGAACACGTTTTGCAACAATTTTATCTTCACCATTTTGCAACATAAATACGGTGATATTGATTGCATCTGGCCCAGTCATAACTTCTACTGAAGGGCTTCCATCTTGTAGTTTCTTGTGTAATTCTTTTGGTGTAATTTTTACTTTAGACGCATCCCAAGTAATTTTTAATGATGGAGTATGATTAGCAACTTCAGGAACAAAAACTTCAGTACTTACGCCGTTCACCTTACTTGCAGCAGCCACAATAGTAGCAACTCTGTCTTCCCACATTTTCCATTCAGCAGCATGATCAGTATTGATATATTTTTCTAAAGCCACATACATGCCCAGAATTTCTTCCTTATTAACTTTCATCCCACGACCTATATTACCACCATTTGGAGGTCCGTTAAGGCGCGCTGCAGCAATTAGGTCTTTTTTACCCATCAAGATTCCGGCGCTTTGCGGTCCGCAAAGTGCTTTCCCACCCGATACACAAACCAGATCAAAACCTAAATCATTATATTTCCAAAGGTTTTCAACAGGAGGAACATCAGCAGCCATATCAATCATTGTTGGAATGTTATGTTTTTTACCGATGGCAACAAATTCTTCGTGCTTAATTTTTCCCATTGGACCACTAGAATTAAGGAACCACATCATAGCAGTTTTGCTGGTAATTGCTCTTTCCATTTCTTCGGCAGTTTCCACTTCAACCGGAACCATACCTGTATTAGATAAAGCGTGTACATACCCTACATTGTGAGATTTTTGAACAATCACTTCAGTCTTTTCAAAACTTGAAAGATTTGGAAGAAGGGCTACTTTTTTTCTATCCATGCGTGTTAAAACACCTGCAGTACCCAGAACTAGAGCTGACCAGCAACCTGCAGTAACCATGGCAGATTCTGCATGGCACATGGCAGCGATTTTTTCACCAACTTTATCCTGAACTTCATTAATCATAACAAAATGATTTGATGCTGATTGGATGGTATCCACAACCTCATCGTGCATTAAAGATGCAGTCATTGTAGTATAGGTACCCGCAGCATTTATAAAAGTTCGCAAACCAAGTTCTTTAATAACATCGCGCTTTGCTGTTGTTACTACTGTTCCCGCTAATGCTTGAGGAACACCCGTACCAATTGCCGCACCTGCAATAGGAGCTACAGAAAGGTATTTAATAAGATCTCTACGTTTCATAGTATTATTATTTATTTTTTTTTAGTTGAAACAACAAGAGGAGATTAAAAATCTCCTCTTGTTGTTTATAAATCTAATGTACTGAATGAATTACGTTATTCAAACACATATTCAGTAATATAGCATATTAGTTACTTTGACCTGTACCAGGACCCACATCCCACCACATTCTGCCCTGTAAAAGGTCTAACTCTTGTTCAGAGTAATTTTGACGCTTAATGGCTTCATAGTAGTTGTCTGGATTTACGTTACGTTCTGCAATAGGTAAAGAGAATCTTCTCCACATTTTACCTGCAGTTACGTTACCTGGATAGGTAACTTTCTGACCAGCAGTGTTAGTCCAGTTAGCATAGTTAAATACAGGGTATTTTGTACGACGCCAGTTAGAATAAACTTCATAATCATCACCAAGCAGTGAAACCCATTTTTGAGTAGAGATGACCTCTAACTGTTTGGCAAAGGTACCAGCAGCAGGATAAGGATTTGCAAGCAAATAAGCATCAACCTGTGCAGAAGTTATCACACCTGAATGAGGAGCAACACTTGGCCATAAAGCCCATTGAGCCATTGCTGCACGAACTCCATTATCATAGGCAGCCTGTGCAGTTGTTCCAACGCTCCAACCTCTGGCTGCAGCTTCAGCTATTATTAGATAAGCTTCAGCAGGACCCATGGTTATGATTGGAGAACCTCTGTCAATATAGAGCAAAGATGGCTCGGAATAGGTATCAAAATCAGTTGGCCTGGTGTTGATACTGCCGTTAACCATTCCACGCTGAGTAGCAGGAGTATTATTTGGAGTATACGTATTACCAGCTGCTGGAACCCAAACAACAGATAGTACAGGCAAGCGCGGATCACTTGTATTTTTCAAATGATCAATGAATTTACCTGACCATTTACTTCCTTCTATATTATCACCA
>NZ_JBIKSU010000089.1:0-6424 GCF_044348475.1 Daejeonella sp.
GCGCATGGTGTCAACTCAATGCCTAAGCATCATAATATTAAACTCCTGATAGATAAGCACAACCTACAGAGTCCGGTTTATATTGGTGATACCCATGGAGATAGTATTGAAACTAGAAAAGCAGGGCTCCCATTTGTGTTATTAACTTATGGATTTGGCACCTCTGATGATTATGATCTTAAGTTTGACAACTTTGAATCACTAACTAACCACTTCATTAATTTGTAATTACGATTTATTCAATTTACTATCCTTTCTTATTAGGAAATGAAAATAAATATATTTTTTATCAGTTTTAGTGTGCTTGTTTTAGCTTCCTGTTCAAATGCAATTGATGCAGATGAACTTTATGGTAGATGGGACTATATCGCGGTCGAAAATTTCAACCCGCCTGATAGCCTCACTAAGGAAGAATTAATTGCACAAGCACCTGCAATCCTATTTTCTAAAGATAATAAACTGGTTATAGAATGGGGAGGAAAGCAGTTATCTCACGGAACTTACAAAATGGATGGAAAAATGATCCGATATACCGAGTTTCTTGAAGGAGGAGGAAAAAGAGAATTTCCATTTTTGATCAAAGAACTTGGAGAGAAGGACTTAGTATTCCAAACAATGGAACAGAACTATACCAGAGTAAAAGCAAAAAAACGCTGACAGTTTTTTAAATTCTGCCAGCGTTTTTTAGGATTAGTATTGAAATATTATTTTAATTTTTTCTTACTTGAGCTTGCAGGTTGAGTTTTGTTTTGTTGCTGTTGTCTCATGTAATCCTCCATTCTTTGCTGAAATCCTGATTTTTTCTTTTCAGACTGAGGCTTCTTTTTGTTCTCCTGTATTTGTGCATGTATCTTATCATCATTCACAAACATTCGGATAATATATTGTTGAGCAAACGTCATCATATTGGCAAGGAAGTAATAATAATTAAGCCCTGATGGGTAACTGTTCAATACTCCAAAGAAAATGATTGGGGTGATATAACCAATGTATTTCATCTGTCCAGTAGCTCCTGATACCTGATTGTTAAAATAAGTATAGATAAGCGTAGAAATGGTCATCAGAATACACATTAAACTAATGTGGTTGCCAAGGAATGGCAAATTGAATCCCATTTGGAAGAATGCATCAAAGGTTGAAAGATCGTCCATCCAAAGGAAACTTTTTTGACGAAGTTCAAATAGATTAGGGAAGAAGAAGAAGAATGCCATGATGATGGGCAGTTGAAGTAACATCGGCAAACAACCTCCAAGCGGATTTACACCTGCTTTCTTATATAGTTTTAAATATTCCTGTTGTAAAAGGGTTGGGTTATCCTCACCAACTTTACCCTTGATCTCATCCATTTCTGGTTTAAGGATACGCATCTTTGCCATAGATAGGTAAGACTTGTATGTTAATGGTAAAAGAACCATTTTAAGAAGTACAGTTAGAACAAGAATGATCAAACCATATCCCCATCCAAAACGTTCAAGAAAGCTAAAAACAGGCAATACAATCCATCTATTGATGTACTTTAATGGCCAATAACCAAGATCTATTTGTTTTTCAATTTCAAATCCTTGTTTTTCAAGAATATTCAACTGATTTGGTCCAAAATAAAAATCCATTGGATAAGAAGTAACCTCCTGTCTTTCAAAAGGAATCTGCATGTTAGCAGCAAAACTTTTTACAGTATTAGAATCGGGGCTAGTATTTACGATCAGTTCTCCTTTATCAAAACTATTTTTTGCGATCAATACATTTGAAAAGAAATGTTGTTTAAAAGAAAACCATTTAATCTTACCTTCATTTATTGTTTTAGTTTCTGATTCAGTTAGACTCAAATAATCAACACTTTCGTCTCCTTGTTTAAAGTAAGTACTTGAATAACGTTGTTCACTAACAAGATCTTTCTCTTTTTGTTTTAGGATGGTTTCCCAGTTTAAGGTCAAGTGTTTCTGAGTAGGAGTAACCACATCTTGCATCCCTTTGGTTGCAATAGTTAAACCAACATTATAACTATCGCCAGTTAAAGAGTAGATATAATCAATGTATTTGCCATCCGAATAATTCAGTCGCATGGTTAATGAAACGGAATCATTATTAGCTACACTAACAGAAGTACCTAAAGGTTGAAAATAAAGGTCATTTGTACTGATATTCTTTCCAGCTGCTCCAAAGATTAAACCAAATTTATTTCCTTGACCTTCAAACATGATCAAAGGTAATTGGCGATAGGTTTTGAACTTTTTAAGTTCAACAGATGCTATTCGGCCACCTTTAGGGCTAATTTTTACCTTTAGTAATTCATTTTCAAGAACAATTGGCTCGTTACTTCCAGATTGTGCAGATCCAAATGGTCCTGATTTGATCAATGTGGAATCTATGGCGGGTACAACAACAGTTTTGGTACTGTCCTGAACCATTACAGGTGATTCTGCTTTTTTAACTCTTGCTATAGAGTCTTGACTTTGTTTTGCCTTTTCCCTTTTGATGTCTTCATCAGAGGGTTGCATTAAAAAAGTTGAGCCTACTAATATGATTAAAATCAAAAATAGACCCGTAAATGTATTTCTATCCATTGGGTTTAGTAATCTGTTTTATTGTAATGCTTTTACTTCTTTTTAGAATGAAGAATTGAAGCGGCGACAAAGTTAACAAAAAGTGGATGAGGATTATCAACTGTAGATTTTAATTCCGGGTGGAATTGCCCCCCAATAAAAAAAGGATGATTTTTTAACTCGATAATCTCAACAAGATTATTTTCAGGATTGATACCTGAGGCTATCATGCCTGCCTTCTCAAATTGCTCTAAATACTTATTATTGAATTCATAGCGATGGCGATGGCGTTCAGTGATTCTGGTTTTACCATAAATTGCAGCCGCTTTACTGCCTTTTTTCAGATCGCAGGTATAAGATCCCAAACGCATAGTGCCACCTTTGTTTTTAATCTTTTTCTGCTCCTCCATCATGGAGATTACCTGATTTTTGGAATTTCCATCAATCTCACTACTTTGTGCATCTTTTAATCCCAATACATTACGTGCGAATTCTACAACTGCACATTGCATTCCAAGGCAAATTCCAAAAAATGGAATTTCATGTTCTCTTACGTATTGAATAGCCTCTATTTTACCCTCAATACCACGACTTCCAAATCCAGGAGCAACAAGTACACCATCAAGCCCTTTTAGCTTTTCAGCTACATTTTCTTTGATAATATTTTCTGATTGAATGCATTTTACTCTAACCTTGCATTCATTTTTAGCTCCTGCATGAATAAAAGCTTCAGTAATTGATTTATAGGCATCAGGTAATTCCACATATTTTCCAACCAGCCCAATCGTAATTTCATTAGTTGGGTTTTTTAAACGTCCTAAAAAATCTTTCCAGCTTTCTAGATCTGGCTCATTTTTTTGAGGCAGTTTTAGTTTGCTTAAAACAGTTTTGTCTAGTTTCTCTTTTAACATGAGCAATGGAACATCATAGATTGTTGTAGCATCTATAGATTCAATTACTGCATTTAGGTTCACATTACAGAATAGCGCAATTTTTTTGCGTAATTCTTGGGGTATATGATGCTCAGTACGACAAACTAAGATATCGGGCTGAATACCATATTCAAGTAGCATTTTTACAGAATGCTGAGTAGGTTTTGTTTTCAATTCACCAGCTGCAGCAAGAAAAGGAACCAAGGTTAAATGGATAACCAAAGAATTTCCTGACCCAAGCTCCCAACGCAATTGTCGTACAGCTTCTATGAATGGTAAAGATTCAATATCACCAACAGTACCTCCTAATTCGGTAATTATAATATCAAACTTCTTGGTCTCACCCAATATTTTCATATTGCGTTTTATCTCATCAGTAATATGAGGTACAACTTGAACTGTTTTTCCAAGATAAGCACCTTCGCGTTCTTTATTAATTACATTTTGATAAATTCGACCGGTTGTGATGTTATTTGCTTGTGAGGTAGGTACATTCAGAAAACGTTCATAATGACCAAGATCAAGGTCGGTCTCAGCGCCATCTTCTGTAACATAACATTCGCCATGCTCATAGGGGTTTAAAGTGCCCGGATCAATATTTATATAAGGATCGAACTTTTGTATGGTAACCCGGTATCCTCTAGATTGAAGAAGTTTTGCAAGAGAAGCGGAAATAATACCTTTTCCTAACGACGAAGTAACGCCGCCCGTAACAAAAATGTATTTAGTCATGATATCTGTAGGATTTCTTATAGTTTTTATTGAGATAACAGTTATTAACCTATTAAAGACAATAAAAACATCGTATTATACGGGATTCAAAACTAGGAAAAAAATCCATAAACATTTTAAATGTTGAGAAATTTATGGGTGTTAATAAATCGGCTGAAATTTTATAAATACATTAATAGTTATAATAAAACTCAAGAAGTTTAACACATTTTGTCTTAATTTCTATAGTCTAGCTTTAATTTAAACAAGGAACAATGAAATACTAAAGTGCTTTGTTTTAACTACCTTTGATTTTATTTAAAAATTATTTCAACAACTTGACATTTAGCGATTTTAACTTTGACCCTCAATTACTTGAAGGTTTGCAGAGTATGGGTTATGTTAAACCTACTCCAATACAAGCACAGGCAATTCCATTAATACTTCAACATAAAGATCTGATCGCCTGCGCACAAACAGGTACAGGAAAAACTGCGTCTTATTTATTACCAGTATTACAGCATATCAGTATTTCTGATAAAAAACACACAAAAGCACTTATTCTTGCTCCCACACGTGAGCTTGCTCAACAGATCGATCAACAGGTAGAAGGTCTTGCCTATTTTGCAGGAATTAGTTCTATTGCAGTTTACGGTGGAGGTGATGGAATGATCTATGAACAACAGCGACGCGCCATGATGGATGGGGTTGATATTGTTATTGCTACACCAGGAAGGCTAATTGCGCATCTAGCATCTGGAGTAATTAAATTAGATCATCTGCAATATCTTGTTTTGGATGAAGCCGACCGTATGCTCGACATGGGTTTTTATGAAGATATTTTAAGGATCATCAGTAATTTACCCAAAGAACGTCAAACATTGCTTTTTTCGGCTACTATGCCTCCAAAAATCAGAACTCTGGCAAATACGATATTAAAAGATCCTGAACAGATTAATATTGCACTTTCACAACCTGCAGCCGGTATTTCTCAGCAGGTTTTTATGGTTTACGATAATCAAAAAGTAAAACTCATCAGTACCTTATTAAAAGGTGGAGATTATAAAAGTGTTTTAATTTTCTGTTCCCGAAAAGAAACGGTTAAAGATCTGAACCGAACGTTACGCAGAGAAGGGATCAAATCTGAAGCATTCCACTCTGATTTGGAACAAGAACAACGAGAAACAGTATTAAGAGCATTTAAAAGCAGGGTTTTGCCTGTTATTATTGGTACCGATGTTTTAAGTAGAGGAATTGATGTGGAAGGAATTAGTTTAGTTATTAATTTCGATGTGCCACCTGATCCTGAAGATTATATCCACAGAATTGGAAGAACAGCAAGAGCTGAAACAACCGGAACTGCCGTTACTTTTGTTAATGAAAAAGACCAGCGAAGATTTTCATTTATTGAAAATCTGATCGGAAAAGAAATTCCTCGCATGACTTTGCCTGACGAGTTAGGTGAAGGTCCGGTTTATAGCCCTGCAACCAAAAGGCCTTCAACAGGTGGTAATAATAGGAACGGTAAGAAGAAGGTCTGGGTAAAGCGCAAGGCTTAATTTTCTTTATATAATCAGCTATTTTGATAGTAATGCCCTCAAATACTTGGGGCCTTCTTATTCTATGATTCTAAATTTATTCCTAGAATGATACGTATTGAAAACGATTTCTTAAAGGTTATTATAAATTTTAAAGGAGCTGAATTAAGTTCCCTATTCAATAAGCTTAATGGACTGGAGCATTTATGGCAGGCAGATCCTGCTGTTTGGGGATTTCATGCTCCGAATTTGTTTCCTATTGTGGGATCATGTATTGGTAATCAAATCATGGTTGATGGTAAAAAATATCCTTTAAAACGACATGGTTTTGCTCGTCACTCTGAATTTATACTACTTGAATCTACACGTACAAGAGCTAAATTACTCCTAAATTATTCGGAATCTACACTTGCTGTATTCCCATTCAAATTTGCTTTTGAGGTAATTTATGAGCTTCATGATTCAGAACTTCGCGTACTCTACCAGGTTATTAATCATGATAATCATACCATGTATTTTTCAATTGGGGCTCATCCGGCGTTCAATATTCCATTTTTTGAGCAGGATCAATACTCCGACTATTATATAGAGTTTCCTGGCGATGAAATTCTTGAACAACATCTTCTCAATAGCGATGGCCATTTTACTGGCAAGACAAAGAATATAGTTACGGAGTTAAATAGGATTGATTTACGACCAG
>NZ_JBIKSU010000090.1:0-6397 GCF_044348475.1 Daejeonella sp.
TATAATTCACATACCACTTGTTTTTGGCTAGTTCTTTTAACTTTGAACTGCCCTTTGGAATAGACAATATGGCCTTTCCTCTATATAATTTGGGGGTTGAATATTTGTTCATTCCTAAATATTGATTTTACAAAAATAGGGATCAATCATATAAATTAGCACTTTTATAGCACCTTTATTTTTATAAATAATATAATTAACTGTAATACAATGACTTATGAATTTTTGTGGATAATCCGATATTCTCCACAAACAATTAAGGCTTCACATGATTCTAAAGCCTTAATTGTTTGTTTTTACAGAAAGAGTGATAACCTCTGTACTGTCAAAAATTTAATCCGCTTGCAATTCTAGTACCCAATGACAACGAATGGCATTTGATTGCAAAAAAAATGGAACACCCTGAAGCTCCTTAAATTTTCCAGAATTATTATTTCATCACAATTCTAATTGACCTGAACAGTCAAATGAATAATTGATTATCAAGTTTATTACAATTCTAAGAGCCGCGCTATTTCTTGTTATTTTTTTTCTAAATTTAGGATGGAAGAAATATTTGAACTTATTCAAAAGCCTACATTAGAATTTAAACAAAATAACTATGCACAATACCAGAAGAAAATTCATCCAGAACACCATGCTCATTGGAGCAGGTATTAGCTTACCACACCTGCTAAGTGCTTCAGATTTTGGCACATTTACCCGAACAATAAAAGCCTCAGATCAAATCAATTTCGGTCTGATTGGCTGCAAAGGGATGGGCTGGTCAAATATGAATGCACATCTAAAACTTCCTCAGGTAAATTGTGTGGCGCTGGCAGATGTTGATCAAAGTGTACTTGATCAACGAACAGAAGATGTATTTAAACTTCGTGGCAAGCGTCCAAAGCAATACAAAGATTATCGAAAACTGCTAGAAGACCCAAATATTGACGTAGTCATTATTGGCACTCCTGATCATTGGCATTGCCTGAATATGGTGGATGCTGTTTCAGCAGGTAAGCATGTGTATGTCGAAAAACCAATTGCCAATACCATTGAAGAATGTCAAATCATGGTCAAAGCGCAACAAAAATATGGAAAAATAGTACAGGTTGGTCAATGGCAACGTTCCGGATCGCAATATGCCGAAGCAATCGATTATGTAAAATCTGGTAAATTAGGACAGATTCGCCTGGTTAAGTGCTGGGCCTACCAAGGTTGGATGAAACCAGTACCAACGGTTGCTAATAGTGCGGCACCAGCTGGTGTAGATTATACAATGTGGTTAGGTCCAGCGCCAAAGCGCGACTTTAACCAGAATCGTTTTCACTTTAATTTTCGCTGGTTCTGGGATTATGCAGGTGGCTTGATGACCGACTGGGGTGTTCATGAAATTGATATTGCCTTGTATGCGATGGGAGTAAAAGCACCTAAATCAGTAATGGCTTCAGGTGGTAAGTTTGCTTACCCTGATGATGCATCCGAAACTCCAGACACCTTACAAACGGTTTATGAATACGATGGGTTTAACATGCTTTGGGAACATGCAACAGGTATTGATGGCGGCAATTATGGATCAACTGAAGGCATTGCATTTATTGGAAACAATGCTACACTGGTTGTAAACCGCGGGGGCTGGAAAGTAATCCCAGAAACTGAAAACAAGGATGGTCAGCGCATCAATAAAATAGCAGAAGTTCCTCACACTAAGCCAATTAAAAATGCCCATGAAGCACATGCAGTCAATTTCATTGATGCAATAACCAACAATGATATTTCGCGATTAAATTGCGGTATACAAACCGGAAGTATTGCAGCCATCAATGCCCAAATGGGTAATATAGCTTATAAAACAGGCAAAAAGGTTTACTGGGATGCAGCAAAAAATCAGTTCACAGATTCTGAAGCCAATCAATTGATGAAAGCTCGGTATAATAATGGATGGCAGGTCCCAAAAGTTTAATTATATCGGATATAAGCATGCTATTTAGTGTAAAATCTAAATTTTGTTTTAATTGAATACCAAAATGAAGCAAAATTCATATACATGTAATAATCTCATTGTATTTCATTACTTATATTTGCCTTGTATATATTTGTTAAAAACCAATCAATAAACATGAAAAAAACAATCGTATTATTAATGATCACAGGTCTTTTCAGTGCATTTACAGCATGTGCACAAAGACCTAGCCCTCCGGCTAAAGTTTCTGAAACCACCTCTGCAGGTGTTAAGATTACAGTTGACTACAGCCAGCCGGCAGTAAAAGGTAGAACTATCGGTAAGGAAATTGCTCCTTTTGGTAAAGTATGGCGTACAGGTGCCAATGAAGCTACCTGGATGGAAGTTAGTAAGGATGTAAAAGTTGAAGGTAAAGCCTTAAAAGCTGGCAAATATGGTATCTGGACTATTCCCGGCGAAAAAGAATGGACCATCATCTTTAATAGCAAATCTGACATTAGCGGTACCGCATACAACCAGGCTGATGATGTGCTACGTGTCATGGTTAAACCTGGTAAATCAGCAAGTTTTTCTGAACGCATGACCTTCAAGATCGCAAAAACAGGTGTTGTTTCTCTGATATGGGGCGACCACCAGATTAATTTCAACGTAAAATAATTTCAAAGAGTCCCTTTTTCAGAACTTGATAACATTCATATTCTGGAAGAGGGAAATCTTTTATCTAACCAGGGTAACATATCCAGATCTAGATCTAGGATATGGCTATTAGTCAGGTATTCAGATAATTAAACATGAGCTTTGCTGCCTTGTCGGATGCACCCGGCTCACCCATAATAATGGCTAGCTCATCGTAATTAATAAGCATTTTTGTACGATAGTTTGAGTCGTTAAGAATTAGGTCCAGTTCATCTCCAATGATGATGCTGGTACATTGTTCCTGAATCAGTTCCTTTACAATTATCTGATCCATGACCAGATTTACCAGGGATATATACTTAATTTTAACAAGCATACGGGCAATCGCAATCGATAAAGGATTCCCTTTGTAAACAACCACCTGCGGTATTTTAAGTAAAGCAGTTTCAAGTGTTGCCGTACCGGAGGTAACAATGGCTGCCTTTGAATTCAGTAGCAGATTATAGGTCGCATTGAAGATGACAGCAATTTTTCTGCCTTCCAGATAAGTTGAATAATCTTCCTCACTAAAAGAAGGGGCACCGGCAATTATAAACTGAAATTCAGGAAAACGATCTGCTGTTCTGACCATTTCAGGCAGAACCCTTTCTAATTCCTGCTTTCTGCTTCCGGGTAGTAGCGCAATTATTGGCCTTACATCCAGATTATGTTTAATCTTAAACAAATCATCCTGAGGATTAGAAGCTATGGCATCCAATATCGGATTACCAACATAATCGACATCCATCCCCCATTTTTTATAGAAATCAACCTCAAAGGGCAGAATGCAGAACATGCGGTCCACAAATTTTCTGATCTTCAGGACTCGCTTCTGATTCCATGCCCAAACTTTAGGAGAGATATAATAAAAGACCTTAAAAGCTTTAAGCTTTGCAAAATTTGCGATCTTCATATTGAATCCGGGGAAGTCAATCAGAATAATAACATCTGGCTGAAAGCTGAGAATATCCTGCTTTGCAGTTTTAATATTCCTGAAGATTGAATTCAAATTAGCAATAACCTCAACAAAGCCCATAAAAGCCATTTCAGAATAATGCATTGCCAATCCGGGAGAAACAGCCATCATCAAATCACCGCCAAAGTATCTGAATTCAGCTTCAGGATCTTTGATTTTGAGCGCTTTCATCAGGTTAGATCCATGTAGATCACCTGAGGCTTCACCGGCAATTATGTAATATTTCATGGATTTATCTTATCTCAATAAAAAAACAGAATAGCGTTTTGATCATTATCACCAATTATTCGTTCTCATGACATACGTTTAGAAATGTTTCTATTCTCTACTCTCATATCTCATATCCCAAAATTCCAGGTATTTAAAATAGGAATGGCATGGTGGGCGGTCATATCAAATTGGACCGGAACTACAGATACAAAACCATTATCCAATGCCCAAACGTCGGTATCTTCACCATGATCGTTATTCTGAAAAACACCTGTCAGCCAATAATATTTCCTTCTATTAGGATCTGTTCGTTCGTCAAACTCTTCAGCCCATTTAGCATTTGCCTGTCTGCACACCTTGATACCTTTAATGGCTTCTACTCTTGGGAAATTCACATTGAGCAAAGTTCCTATAGGCAGGCCGTGGTTTAATACCAGTTTGGTAATAGATTCAATATAGTTTGTGCAATTACTAAAGTCAGCTTCATTTGAAAAATCATCAAAAGAAAAACCGATAGAAGGAATACTTTCTATGGCTCCTTCAACTGCGGCCGACATGGTTCCAGAGTAAAGCACATTGATTGAATTGTTAAGCCCATGGTTAATACCAGACACGCAAAGATCAGGCTTCTTACCTTTAAAAACTTTGTTTACGGCCAGCTTAACGCAATCAGCAGGTGTACCGGAACATTTGTACATTTCAACTCCCTTATACAAGTTTACCTTATCCAAACGCAATGGTTTGCCAATGGTTATGGCATGACCCATACCCGATTGCGGGCCATCAGGTGCCACAACAACCACATGGCCAATAGTTTGCATCACTTCAATCAGGACCTTAATTCCGGGCGCTGTAATTCCGTCGTCGTTCACGACCAATATGGTTGGTTTAGCTGTTTTCATTATGACGAAAATACGAAATTTTCCGGTGGTTCTCCTGTGGTTGGCGTTCTTCTCCAAGCACCCCATTTTCCTGTGGTAGCTGTAAAATTCAACCACTGAAGAATCTCTATGGAGGATTCTGAAGAGTCCTCTACATTTGCAAATCAGTCGCTGCGCTTAACTCGCAGGACAGTTCGTTGCTAAAGACCAAAAGAAAACCTACCGAGAGGGTGGCTCGCCAAGACGCTAAGGCGCAAAGTTTACAGATTATTCATGGACAGTTGTTTTATATTCTACAATCGCGTCTTTGCGTCTTTGCGAGATTCTTTCTTAACCTAAGCCTAGAGCTTAGTTTGTGCCTTACTCAGATAGTTTCCTCACCTGCTAAAGGGCAGGTTTGGGAATGACATTAGTTCTAAATTGATTTATTTTTTTAGGCACATTAGCTTCTGCTAATGTAGAACACCAACCAAAGTGCCGGATAAAAAAAGCCCCGCTAATATAATCAGCTGGGCTTTTCATGGTATTCAATAAGCTTTTAAGCCAATCGATCACACCTTCGCGTGATTTACTTGTTATCTATTGTCTTTGCAGCTGAAAAGATTTTAAAAATTACATATCGGCGGCACCCTGTTTAATCTCTTCAACAACATTAGGATCAAGCAAGGTTGAAGTATCTCCAAGATTAGCAAAATCACCTTCTGCGATCTTTCTTAAGATTCTTCTCATGATCTTACCAGAGCGGGTCTTAGGTAATCCCGAAACAAACTGAATCTTATCCGGCTTGGCAATTGCACCAATAATTCGGGCAACAGTTTGAAGGATATCTCTTCTTGTAAGATCATGATCGTGAATTGAAGTTCCAAGAATCACATAGGCATATATCCCTTGGCCTTTTATATCATGAGGATACCCAACTACTGCACTTTCAACCACATCAGCATGCATATTAATGGCATTTTCAACCTCTGCAGTTCCTATTCGGTGACCAGAAACATTGATTACATCATCTACTCTACCGGTAATTCTGTAATATCCGTCCTCATCTCTCAAACAACCATCGCCAGTAAAATACATGTTTTTATAGGTAGAGAAATAAGTCAAACGGCAACGCTCATGATCTCCATACGTGGTGCGAATAATACCCGGCCATGGAAACTTAATACATAAATTACCGCTTACCTCATTTCCAACAAGTTCTACACCTGCTTCATCAACCAGGCAAGGCTGAACTCCAGGCAATGGAAGGCTTGCATAACCGGGTTTAGTAGGAGTAATTCCAGCTATTGCTGAAATCAAAATACCACTATTCTCTGTTTGCCACCAGGTATCTACGATTGGACATTTACCCTTTCCAATCTTCTCATTATACCAATGCCATGCCTCTTCATTAATCGGCTCACCAACAGACCCAAGTTTGGTTAATGAACTCAGGTCTTTCCCTTGCAAAGGTTCTTCTCCAAAGCTCATCAATGAGCGAATAGCTGTGGGGGCAGTATATAAAATATTTACCTTGTATTTATCAACGATCTCCCAAAAACGGCCCGCATCAGGCCAGGTTGGAACACCTTCAAACATCAATGTAGTAGCTCCCTGAGATAGAGGTCCATATACGATATACGAATGCCCGGTAATCCATCCAATGTCTGCAGTACAGAAATGAACCTCACCAGGCTGATATTGAAATACAGTTTTAAAGGTATAACCAGT
>NZ_JBIKSU010000007.1:0-70337 GCF_044348475.1 Daejeonella sp.
TACTCAGCGCCCCACAAACTAGATCGATCATGCCGTCCATATTGGCAGCTATGCGGTGAATGGCTCCAATAAAAGCACCCTTTCCTCCACCTATCATCCCCATTCTTAGTTTTCTATTCATTTGTATCTAATAAAATGTGTTAAGCTCTGTATCATTTTCTATATCAGCTATTGGGATAAAAATATCTTTTCAAATACTTTAAACATGAAAAGAAGCCATCCTAATAACAGGCTCAATATAATAATTGAGTCCCGAAATTTAAATTCAATCCTATTTTTTTTTATTTCTTTATTGAAAATTTATAAATACTGCGGGTATTGTACAATATTCCCGGATTTAATACTGTACTCGGAAAATTAGGCTGATTCGGCGAATCCGGAAAATGTTGTGTTTCTAAACAGAACGCAGTTCTGAAATCGTCTTTTGATCCACCTTTGAATGTGTTTTTACTCTGCATGAAATTTCCACTGTAAAATTGAAGTCCAGGTTCTATCGTGAATACCTCCATAATGATCCCCGATTTATCGCCTTCAACGCTAGCTGCATGGAGCATTTGATTGCCATTTTGGTTATTTAAAACATAATTATGGTCATATCCCTTACCGTTCTTTAATTGTTCATGCTCATCTGTGATTCTTTTACCGATTGCTGAAAATTTCCTGAAGTCAAATGGAGTTTTGGTAACAGATTCATGCTTTCCTATTGGGATCAATGTTGAATCAACAGGAGTGTATAAATTTGAATTGATCTGAAGCTGGTGATTTAGAATTGTTCCTGAGCCTTCACCATTTAAATTAAAAAATGCATGATTTGTTAGATTCACAACAGTCTTTCTATCTGTCGTGGCTTCATAGCTAATTTTTAATTCATTCGAATCTGTTAGATTATAAATAACTTTTACCTTAAGATTGCCCGGATAGCCTTCCTCCATATCTTTTGACAAATAACTGAACGCGATTGATTGTTCATTTATTTGGTTGGTATCCCATACAACATCCTGAAATCCTTTCTTACCACCATGTAGCGAATTCACTCCATTGTTTATTGAAAGTGAATAGCTAGTTCCATCCAGAATGAATTTTCCTTTTGCAATTCGATTGCCATATCGTCCAATTGTTGATCCAAAATAGGGCTCAGTTGATTTTATGTATTGATCAACACTTGAAAATCCAACCACTACATCTGTTTGAACTCCATGTTGGTTGGGCACTTTCAGACTTATTATTCTTGCCCCATAATTGGTAAAGGCAGCTTCAACTCCATTTTTATTTTTTAGAATATACAGATCCGTATTTTTTCCATCAATGCTTTTTTGAAATTCTTTTTGAGATAAAACAGCTGATTTTGATATACTATCAATGCTAACTTGCGGGTTTTTTGTAGAGCTAGTAGTGCATGAAATCAGCATGCCCAGGCAAAGCATTGGCACAAGTAATTTGAAATGAAGTTTCATTACCTTATCTGGCTTTAATGTATGAGCAGTTGATCTGGTTTTAAGCGCCAAAGCAAAGCATTGATTTTAAAGTAATTTTGCTGGGATTAATTTTATGGTTCGCAGCAATGGCCTTTGTTTTATATTTTTTGGTTCAGAACTGATATAAACATACAGATTGTGTAATTTTTTGTCCATTACCTCCTTAACTGAAATTGAAGTGTTTTTCTGTAAATTTAAGCTTCCATTATCTGCATAATCACCTTTCCCGATCAATAAACCTTTTTCTGAATCCAGTCGAATTTCAATTGTATAATTTCCGGTTTGACCCTTTGAAATATTTTCAAGTTCAATATGGCTAATTCCAGATAGATCTATCTGATTTACTGAAAACCAACCATTGTTTTCTGGATAAATCAGGAATCCACTGGTTGTTGAGTCTTTTAATGCAATTCTTGTTCTTTCAGTAAGTTCACGGGCACTATATATATTGCTTCGTAAATTAACAGTAGAGGAGCTTGAAAGTGGTTTTAAACCAATTGCTCCTTGGTCGGTATAACTAGCATATAAACTAAAAATAGTATTTTCACTATCACTATTTGAGGGTGCAGGAATAATTTTCCCCTGAATTGGAAGTGTTGCTTTAGCTACCGTTTTGTTTTCTAATGATAAAACCCATTGGGCAATTTTTTTGGAATCCGAATCACTCATGGTTGGGTGGGCCGACATCGCTACTTCTCCCCAAACTCCAGCACCACCTTTAATGATCTTTGCAGCCAAATAGCTTACCGCATTTGCATCTTTCTGATATTTTGCAGAAACCTGAGTAAAGGATGGACCTATTGATTTTTTATCAACTTGATGACATGCCTGGCAATCTGATTTGAGCATTAGGGCTTGTCCTGCCTGAGTCTCGGAATAAGCCTGATGTCCAAGCGTTGAACCCGCAAGGTCTGTGCCTTTAATATAGTTATTTGCTATATAAACAGTGCTTTTATTAACTACAGCACCTTGGTCACTCACCATTACCTGATAATCAACTGGCCTTCCTGTAAAGTAGAAGCTACGATTCCCTTTCAACAGGATATCTACTTTAGGCCCTGAATTGCCTGCTGTAACTTCAATTGAACTGCTATTTGAGCTTGCCATCTGTTTATCAGTCAACTTAACGCTAATAGGATATTCACCAGCTTTTGTATACGTGTATTCAATGGATGGTTGTTTAGTAGTTTTCTTAATTCCATTGCCCAGATCCCAAACATAACTTAGTTCATCTCCATCCGGATCAACTGCGTCAACTTTAGCCACTAGTTTATAAGGCAGCAATCCACTGGTGTTTTTAATAATTAGCTTATTGATTTTTGGTGGTCGGTTACCGGCAATATAATCTATCCTGGAAATTCCAGCATCCGAATTTTTAGTGAACCATCCTTTACCATATTCCAATACATAGATTCGGCCATCAGGACCTATCTCCATATCAACCGGAGCCGCAAAAGATGTAGAAGGCATGAAATCTTCCATGCTATCATAATCGCCATTTGCTTTCATAGTAATAGGCTTGATCCAATTTCTGATCCACTCGTAAAAAAACAGTTTGTTATTGTAATAATCAGGATATCTGGTTTCTACAGGATATTGTTCATTATGATAAACCGGCCCTGCCATGGCAGTTCTTCCGCCAGTTCCAAGTTTTGGAAATTCTTGTGAAATAGCATATGGATACCAAATAAATGCTGGCTGTACTGCTGGAAGGTTTTTTAAGCCTGTATTGTTTGGAGAATTATTAATAGGTTTTTCTGGGTCAAAAGCTATACCAGCTGTCCCGGTTTTATAGTCATATGCTCTATAAGGGTAGTTTTTACCGACAAAGTATGGCCAGCCAAAAAAACCAGCATTTCTGGCCTGATTTAACTCATCATAGCCTCTTGTTCCGCGTTCCGGACTATCAGCACCTGCATCGGGCCCTACCTCTCCCCAGTAAAGATACCCGGTTTTGCTGTCAATAGATATACGATAAGGATTACGGTTGCCCATTACATAGATTTCAGGCCTTGTATTAGGTGTATTGGGTGGGAATAAATTACCTTGAGGTATTTCGTAGCTGCCATCATCCATGACCCTGATTCTCATGATTTTTCCACGAAGGTCATTGGTATTACCTGATGATCTGCCTGCATCATATTGCTCAAGTCCAGGTCTGTTGTCCATTGGACCATACCCTTTATTTACAAATTGCTGATTCGGAACATTAAATGGTGTTGTATTATCTCCTGTAGAGACATACAATAATCCATCAGGGCCGAAAGCAATAGACCCTCCTGTATGGCAACATATTTCTCGTTGAGAGGCTACATCTAAAATGACTTTTTCTGAAGAAATATCTATCTTATCATTAATGAACTTGAATCGTGAAAGGCGATTTACAGAGGGTCCTACCGGACTGTAAAAAATGTATACATAATTATTTACCTTGAAATTCGGATCTGCTGCAAGACCCAAAACTCCTTCTTCGACATTTGAGCCGTTAGTTGTAGTTATAAAATAGGTTTTTAATTCTCCAGCCTGACTAATACTTTTTGTACTTGCTTTATAAAGCATTATCTCTCCTCTACGTTGAACTAGAAGAATATCTAGATTAGGAAGAATTGCCATTTCTGTTGGTTCAAATAATGTTCCAACAGTAAGAACAGTTTTAACCAAGCGATTTTCTTCAGGTACTTTTGGTGTTGTAGCTTTTGAATAATTCAGAGGAATATTATTACCAATCGCATATTTAATGCCACCCAGAATGTGCTTCAGATATTGAGGGTCGGTATAAGATTCATTGGTATGCCCTAATCCTGTATAAAATGCTCTGCCGCCATCAAATTCATGAAACCAGGATATTGGATGATTTTCGCCATTTTTTCCACCCTGGTAACTTTTCTCATCTAAAGAAAGAAGTACTTTTACATTCGTGTTTAATTCTTTATAGTTATACCATTCATCTTTACGAATCCATTTTTCAGGAAGGTGCTTTGAAGCAATATGGGTTTTGTCAAGCACGTTTAATGTTGCTTCCTGAATTTGTGGATGACTCAGGAAATATCCGCCTGCCAATTTACCATACCATGGCCAGTCATATTCGGTATCTGCTGCAGCATGAATTCCTGCATAACCGCCTCCTGCTTGTATAAATCGCTCAAAACTTATCTGCTGAGGACTATTTAATACATTGCCAGTGGTGTTTAGGAAAATTACAGCAGCGTATTTTTTCAGTGAATCTTCAGTGAAGTAATTTTCATCCTCGGTGGTATCAACTAGGAACCCATTTTCTTTTCCTAGTTTTAGAAGTGCGAGTTTTCCAGCATTGATTGATTCATGACGATATCCTGCTGTTTTACTAAAAACAAGTATCCTGGGTTTAACAATCTGTTTCAAGTTATTGAAAGCAAATAAGGAAAGTAAGATGATAACTGCCGGTATTAGTTTTGTTTTATTTATCATTTTTATGAATTGATTGTCTTAAATCTTTTTTTAGTTTATTCCATTTAATATTTATCTCAAACAGGCAAGGTACATCCTTATAAAATAACGCTATAATGAGCTGTGTCCTGATTCTTTTTTTAACTTATCAATATTCACTAATGAAATATAAATGAGTATGAATATTAAAAATAAAAATATACATTTATTTAAACAAACTACTAGAAATTACGCGATTAAAAATCTGATTTCTCAGTTTGTTTTTTTGATGATCTATTATAAAAGATGCTTTGAATGGAATAAAAATCAATCTGATTAGTTTTATTCTAACTATTTTTTTTGCTTTTTTCCCTCTTTAAATTGAAAACAATAAATTAATGAAATGTGAATTTAGTTATGCCTGAAAAAAAATATAGATGCTTGCTGTGCATATAGCAGCTTAGTTCTATTTTTAATTAAATGAATCAAGGCAAAAAAACATGCAAATAGACAGGTAGAGTAGATCTATCACTACTAATTATGATAAATTTAAACAGAAATCGCAGGCAAGCTTTGAAAAATATTTTAACCGGAACTGCACTAATGGGTACAGCAGGTTCGCTTTCTTCTTTCAAAATGAATAATAACTTTCAAGCCTTAAAAGGAAATATCAATCATTCTGTTTGTCGTTGGTGCTTTAATTCGCTAAGTATTGATGAGCTGTGTAAATTGGCCAAGGAAATTGGCCTTCAGGGAATTGACCTAGTTGGGCCAAAAGACTGGCCGATTTTGCAAAAGCATGGTTTGCAATCTACAATGTGTAATGGAGCTGAAATAAATTTGGTGGATGGTTGGAACAATAAAATGAATCATGCAGTTCTTATAAAAAACTATCGGGAAATGATTCCTAAGGTTGCAAAGGCAGGGTATAAGAATTTAATCTGCTTTAGCGGGAACAGAAATGGCCTGGATGATGAAACTGGATTAAATAATTGTGCTGAAGGCTTAATGCAGATCATTTCTCTGGCTGAAGAGCATCATGTTACCCTGGTAATGGAATTATTGAATAGCAAAATTGATCACAAAGATTATCAATGTGATAAAACCAGTTGGGGAGTTAAACTCGCAAAAATGATAGACTCTGATAATTTCAAACTTTTGTATGATATTTATCATATGCAGATTGATGAGGGCGATGTGATTAGGACGATCAAAGAAAATCATCACTATATAGCACATTATCATACAGCTGGAGTGCCTGGTAGGAATGAGATCGATGATACCCAGGAATTAAATTATCCTGCAATTATGAAAGCTATTCAATCAACAGGTTTTAAAGGTTATGTAGCACAGGAGTTTATTCCGCTTCATGCTGATAAAGCGGGCTCGCTCAGGGCAGCTGTACAGATTTGTGATGTTTAAGATTTAAGAATGACTACAGAATAAAAAAAATATATGGCTGATAATATCTATGATGCAATAGTCATCGGTTCAGGAATTAGTGGAGGTTGGGCTGCTAAAGAGCTAACTGAAAAGGGACTGAAAACAATTATGCTTGAACGTGGAAGAAACATTGAGCATATTAAGGATTATGTAAGTGCTACGAAAAATCCTTGGGAGTTTCCTCATCGAGGCGGTCGTACCCAGGAGATGATTGGTAATTACCCGGTTCTAAAGAGAGACTACGCTCTAAATGAAAAAAACCTTGATTTTTGGGCTAATGAAAAAGATAGCCCCTATTCAGAGGTTAAACGTTTTGATTGGTACAGAGGCTACCAAGTTGGTGGGCGGTCATTAATGTGGGGGCGTCAGAGCTATCGATTAAGTGAAATGGATTTTGAGGCAAATGCTAAAGAGGGAATAGCCGTTGACTGGCCAATAAGGTATAAAGATCTTGAAAAATGGTATGGACACGTGGAGCGGTTTGCCGGAATAAGTGGATCTAGAAACGGGTTGCCGCAATTGCCTGATGGCGATTTTCTTCCGCCTATGGAAATGAACGTAGTTGAAAAAGCAGTTGCTGCTCGTATCAAAGATCATTATAAAGAAAGTAGACATATGCTCATCGGTCGGGCAGCGAATCTTACTAAAGCTATTCAAGGCCGAACAAATTGCCAGTTTCGTAGTAAATGCTGGTTGGGTTGTCCTTTTGGAGGGTATTTCAGTACTCAGTCTTCAACGCTTCCGGCAGCTGTTGCAACTGGGAATTTGACACTTCGTCCTTTCTCAATTGTGACAAAGATCCTTTATGATAAGGATACTAAAAAGGCTACTGGGGTAGAGGTTCTAGATGCAGAAACCAACCAAACTTATGAATATTTTGCTAAAGTTATTTTTCTAAATGCCTCTACTTTAAACTCAACATGGGTTTTGATGAACTCAGCAACTGATGTTTGGGAAGGTGGACTAGGGAGCAGTAGTGGTGAATTAGGCCATAACCTTATGGACCATCACTTCCGATTAGGGGCATCTGGAAGGATGGAAGGGTTTGACGATAAATATGTATACGGTCGTAGGCCGAATGGTATTTATATCCCTCGTTTCAGAAATCTGGGTAATGAAAAACGCGATTATCTTCGTGGGTTTGGTTATCAGGGTGGAGCAAGCAGAGAAGGTTGGGGTCGTAATGTTGCAGAGCTAAGTATTGGTGGCGACTTCAAAGATGCTTTATGCGAACCGGGAGGCTGGACAATGGGAATTACCGCTTTTGGTGAAACTCTTCCATACCACGAAAATAAAGTTACACTAGATAAAACTAAGAAAGATAAATGGGGGCTCAATATCCTTTCAATTGATGCAGAAATTAAGCAGAATGAAATCAATATGAGGAAGGATATGATGGCAGATGGACAAGAAATGCTGGAGATGGCTGGTTTAAAGGATGTGAAAACATTCGATACCGGTTATACTCTTGGTATGGGAATTCATGAAATGGGTACAGCACGAATGGGTCTAGATCCAAAAACCTCGGTACTTAATAAGTTTAATCAGGTTTGGGATGCGACCAATGTATACGTTACAGATGGATCAGCTATGACCTCGGCGGCATGTCAAAATCCATCATTAACCTATATGGCAATGACTGCCCGTGCTGTTGATCATGCCTTTACCGAGTTGAAAAAAGGAACTATTTAATTCATGATTTTATGAACAGAAGAGAAGCAATATCACAGGTTAGCTGGATACTGGGCGGTACCATTATCGGTTCAAGTATTTTTCTTGAGTATGGATGTAAATCAAGCCCTGAACAGAAATTATTATTTTTTGATCAAAAGACAATTGACCTACTCAATGAGATAGGCGAAACTATTTTGCCTCAAACTAGTACTCCTGGCGCTAAAGAAGCAAATGTTGGTCAATTCATGGATATGATGGTCAATGATTGCTATACCAAAGAACATCAGGAGATTTTTTTAGAGGGTATTAAAACCCTAGATAGGGATTGTAAAACTAAAACTGGTAACGTATTTATGGATAGTAGTGCTCAGGAGCGAACAAGCTTCCTGACAGCCCTTGATACTCAGCAAAAGGCTTATATGGACACGAAGAAGGCAGAAGAGCCACCGCATTATTTCAGAATGATGAAGGAACTTACCCTTTTGGGATTCTTTACTTCAGAAATAGGATCTACAAAAGCACTTCGATATGTGGAAACTCCGGGCAGCTTTGATGGTGATGTACCTTATAAAAAAGGTGATCGTGCCTGGGCAAATGCTTAAAAACTAATTGTTTATATTCAAAGAAAAACTTTTATGAAGGGAAAAACTAATTCAAGAAGAGATTTTGTTAAAACTGCTTCACTTGCAGCGGCTGGTTTTATGATTGTGCCGCGCCATGTGTTGGGAGGTAAAGGATTTATTGCACCCAGTGATCGCCTGATTGTTGCCGGAGTTGGTGCTGGTGGAAAGGGTGAAAGTGATCTTACAGGTTTTGTGAGTGGTGGCAAAGCTGATATCGGATTTTTATGCGATGTTGACGACAGGCGCGCTGCAAAATCAATACAACGATTCCCAAAAGCCAAATATTATAAAGATTGGCGCGAGATGTTTGATAAGGAGTCAAAAAACTTTGATGCGGTTTCTGTATCCACTCCAGATCATAACCATGCTATAGTTACTCTTTCGGCCATGCAGTTAAAAAAGCATGTATATGTTCAAAAACCTCTAACTCATGATATTTATGAGGCTCGAATTTTAACAGAAGCGGCGGTTAGATATAAAGTTGTAACCCAAATGGGAAACCAGGGTTCATCAAGTGATGGTTCACGTAAACTAATGGAATGGTATAATGCCGGAATAATCGGCGATGTGCATACCGTTTATTGCTGGACTGACAGGCCAGTATGGCCACAGGGTGTTCCATGGCCATCAACAAAAACTGATATACCAAAGGAATTAGACTGGGACTTGTGGTTGGGAACAGCACCACAAACAAATTATATTGATAAGCTCGTTCCATTTAATTGGCGCGGATGGTGGGATTATGGAACAGGTGCACTCGGCGATATGGGCTGTCACCTGGTTGATGCACCTTTCAGAGTCTTAGGGTTAAATTATCCTACAGATGTAGAATGCAGTGTTGGAAGTGTTTATGTAGATTCATTTAAACGGGGATATTTCCCTGAAAGTTGTCCTCCTTCTTCTCATGTTATTATGAATTTTAATTCATCAAAACAGAATAATGCACCAGTAAAAATGCATTGGATGGATGGTGGAATTCAACCGGAACGGCCGCAGGAACTTGGTCCAGATGAGATTTTTGGTGATGGAGGTAATGGAGTATTATTTATCGGCACAAAAGGAAAAATGCTGTGTGATACCTATGGTAAAAATCCAAGGTTATTGCCGCTTTCTAGAAATGCTGAAGTTAATGTTCCTTCCACTATTCCATTGGTGCCTGGTCAGGAAGCCGGACATTATACCCAATGGGTAGACGCTGCCATTGCAGGATATGGAAAAATGGAAGTGAGTTCTGATTTCTCGGTTGCAGGACCTCTAACTGAAGCCTTATTGATGGGAAATCTTGCTATCCGTGGTTTTGATATCAGAAAAGCTAATGCTGCTGGAAATGGATTTACTTATCCTGGCAGGTATAAAAAATTACTCTGGGATGGACCAAATATGCGAATTACTAATTTTGATGAAGCGAACCAGTTTGTGAAAAGACAGTACCGCTCTGGTTGGACATTAGGAATGTAGTTTTAATTGATAATTATCTCTGCGTTTTAATTGTAAAGCAGAAATCAGCTCAATAGACAGCTGATAATTATATTCATCCGATGATATATCTGGGTATACAGCCTGGCTATTCATCGGATGTTTAGTTTAAGCTTTATTGCTTTAAGAATACTTAGCTAAACAGTTTTATCTCCAGGTGCCTTTTCACTACTAAATCGGCCTTAAGCCATAATATTAGCTCTGCACCAATAAATTACATCCTCTGATATCGCTATTATCATATCTTCCCAAAATTTCAAAGCTGCCATCATGAAATGTTCGGCCAAGATCTTGAGTAGCCAAAAAAGAGCAGGAATTGATATTTGCTAGGTCAATAATATTGATGCCACCTGTTTGCTCATGAGCTAATAAGCTGAGCGGATCATTTGTATCCCGGGTAATGACCTTCATCCATGGCGGGCAGTGAAAAATGCCTCCGCCCTTTGAATAGGCTTGTGATAATAATTCGGTCATTCCATATTCAGAATGTATCACGGGTACCCCAAATCCTTTGCAGAGTATTTGATGGAGCTCAGTTCTAAGTATTTCCTTTCTTTTACCTTTCATTCCGCCAGTCTCCATAACAGTTAGTTCAGGAAATTCAATCGAATGGCTATCTACAAAATCAAGCAATGCATAGGTAACACCGATAAGAAGAGTAGGTATTTTACTTTCCTTGAGCTCAGTAAGTGTATCGTGTAATGATTGATGGTCGTACAAAAAATAGCCACTCTTTAACTGATTGCTAAGTCCAATAAAATCATTAACCATATAAATAAGCGAGGAACCCTCACGTTCCTGATAGGATGGGAGTAGAGCCAGAATAGCGTATTTGCCAATATCACCATAAAATAATTGAAATGCTTTTCTATAGCTTTCAATGTAAACTGAGATATCTTTTACCAGATGTTGACTTTGAGCCATTCCGCTTGTGCCTGAACTGCTGAAAATTTCATCAGCAACTGCTGAATCACAACTAATTGTCTGACTTTTGAAAAACTCAATGGGTAAATAGGGGATACTTTTATAGTCTTTTACCAGGTCTAGGTTAATGCCAAGATTGGCAACAAACCGGCCATAAACTTGGCAATGTTGTACCTGATAGTTAAAAACCTCAAGTGATATTGCTTCAAATTCCTGATCATTAGAAATAGAAAAAATACGATCGGTATCTATATAATCCACGATCAAAGATACGAATCCTTTTTTAGGCTGTTGGTTATAGGTTATTTGAAATTAAGATTATGGGAATATAGTATTGAACTCTACTATGAGATTATCGCTTTTGATAATACTTGATCTCTAATCAATACTAGTATAATTTCTTGATTCTTGTTATTCCTGTCATTGCATCCTTTGCATAGAATCCTGCTAGGGCAGAAAATCCAGAAGCAAGCCCTCCAATTATTCCAGTTAGCAATAAAACGATTATCCAGTTCATTGAACTATCAGGAAGATTTAACATGGTTCCAACACGGTTAGCTAAAATATTTTCATTTGGAATAGTATGAACTAAACCAGCCACAATCCACACTACAAAGATGGCAAAGAAGGCCGAACCAAAAGCATTCTTGCCAGAGCTTGCTTTCCACATTGCCAGCCCAAATGCAACCGGTGCAATGATCCACCAGGGTAAGAAGAGTTGTAAGATCAGGGAGATTACTGCAATAAGTAGGAATAACATGATTTTAAATATTAAGCGTTTAATTGTAATTTAAATTTCTTGTAGGGTATTGACCTAAATCTTAGTGATGAGTGAATTTCCAGGTAGATATAATCCGGTCAGATTTTTCATTTTTTGCTTTTAGGAAAACTAATTCGTTCAATTTACCTTCTGACCAGGTATCTACCATGTCATCGTAATAAAAACTTCCTGGATTCCCCGATTCTCCACCCGGGAAAACACCATAGGCTTTAACATTTTTGCCCAGGGCAACAATCATTCTCCATGAAGGGCCATTATTTTCGCTAACAGCATTCACTGAAGTTTTAGATCCGCCATTATTTAAGAATTTAGATCCGAATCCAGCTATTTTAGCGAGATGCGGAACATTGGTATGCTTTAAATTGCCCCATGCCCAATCTTTATTCATCGGTCCAAACTTACGGTTTAAACTATCGACGGCAAATTTAAACGCTGCATTGACAACATCCGAGCGGGTTTCTTTTTTAGCTGTTTTAACATTATCATACCATACGGCATCTGGTTCATTAATAAGCATCTCTACATTTCTGTCGCGAGAGGGGAATCTCATTGGAGTTTTTGGATCTCCAAAATCATCCTGCCATATTTGTATGGCCAAATTTTTATGCCATAGTTCAAAAATACTAGCACCAATTTCACCGGCATCGAAAAAATTATTCCATTTGCTAACGATATTAAAGGCTTCGCGTTGGCTCGCATTTAATTTCTCAGCATCTACCAGACTTTTTAATGTTGGCATAATATTCTCGGCAAGAATGCTGTAATTGTCATTTTGTAAATTCTGAATGCTGTCAATATTTGCCTGAGTCATTACAGAAAGTCGATTATTTATTCTGTGCGAGCGTTCATAGCCTGAATACTCCCAGTTGATGTAATAAGGGTAACTTGGGTCATTAGGAAATTGGTTTGCAGAACTTACAAAATTTCTTGAAGGATTCTTTATTGTAGGATTGTGTTCTGCCGGAATTCTTCCTTGCCAGTCATTTGCCGGATCTGTTCCATCAAGCAAGAATTTACCTTGGCCACGCCATTTAAGTGGCAGATAACCATTTGGAGTAATGGCAATATCATTTTCGGTGCTGGCAAATATGAAATTTTGTGCAGGTGCTGAGTAATAAGTTAGTGCCTTTCTGTAGTCAGTATAATTTTTTGCGCGATTAAGCATGAAAAATGTTCGGGTATCATTTGAGCCATCATGAGCAATCCACCTGAGCGCATGTCCGGTGGGAATGTTATTGATTTTGGAAAAATTATCCGGACGCTGTTGGCTGGTATATACTACCGGGCCATGATGAGTGTAAAATACGGTATCAGTTAGTGTGCTGCCTCCATTAACTTTGATTGTTTCTATTCTGAGTTTCACGGTATTCCATTTATTGTTATACCAGTACTCCTTTTTTGAAGCATCCTTAAATTTAATAGAATACCAGTCTAGAACATCTGCTCCAACATTGGTAACTCCCCAAGCTACATCCTGATTAAATCCAATGATAATACCCGGAGCACCAGGAATGGAAACTCCACAAGAATTCATGTCTTTAGAGGCTAATTGTATTTGATACCAAATAGAAGGTAGTGTGAGGTCAAGATGGGGGTCATTTGCCAGAATTGGGAAACCACTAGCAGATTTTTGGCCGCTAATTGCCCAATTATTGCTACCTATTCCTTCTTCTATTTCTTTTGTTTTTATATTAAATGCAGTTTTGTCTGTTAAGTTAGCTTTAGGAACTTCAGGAATTTTTATCGGGTCAAAGTTCCATTTGGTTCCAACAGGAATGATTGGGTCTTCTCTGAAAGGATAATCCGGAAACAGATTTTTAGTTATTTCAGGACCATACTTATTCAGAATATTATTCATGTAAAACTCATTAGATCCACCTGCAAGGGTAGCAGACATCAATTTTAACAGGAGTGCTGAATTTAGTGCTTGCCAATCTTCAGGTGCATAATCCAACAGTTTAAATTCAAATGGATAATCACCAGGCTTAAGTGAATGGATATACGCATTGATACCAGCAGTATATGCATCCATAGTTTCTTTGATCTCCGGATCATTACTCATGGCCTTTATCATATTCTCAGCACCAAAGGTCATTCCCATTCTGCGCTGATAACGGTCCAATTCAATTGCTTTAGGGCCAACAACCTCCGAAAGGCGTCCAGATGCAAAGCGGGTTTGAAAATCCATTTGCCATAATCTGTCTTTTGCAGTAATATAACCCTGGGCAAAATAGAGGTCATGGTTATTATCTGCAAAAATATGCGGGACCATTTGGTCATCGAACCGAATCTCAACAGTACCCTTCAAGCCCTTAATATTTAGTTCTTTTTCCGGATTTTGTTTTTTGCTTTCAGCATTTTTCCAGAATCCTTGAAAAGGGTCGAGGAATTTAGCCAGAGGAGGTATATCGCCAAATTTAGTATTCAATACAATGATCAATACAAGTGCAAAAAGTCCGGTCAAGACTGATTTAATTAGTTTCATAAAATTTAATAAAGCTTAAATATCCTAAAAAATAATGTGTTTTTCAAAATATTGTTTGTTAGTCGATATTTTAGTCAGGAGTAATTTTCTTGGTTTAGAGGTATTTAATGCCATAATTTTACTATGCATGCATAATTAAAATTAAAATCATCTTGTTTCAATTAAAATATTGCATTAGTTTTATTAATTATTTAAAAAATAACCAAAAATAAAACCGAGAATTATGAATAAAACATTTACTCGTTTAGCCTGTATTTTATTAGTACTTATTGGTACTATAAACATCGGATTTGCTCAGAATATAAGCATATCTGGAAAAGTAACCGATAAATTAACGAATGAAACATTGCCAGGCGTAGCCATCAAAGTGAAGGGCAAAACAATTGGAACATCTACAAATTCTGAAGGTAGATTCAATCTAAGTTTTTCAGAAAAAACACCATTAACAATTGTAATCACTTATATCGGTTACAAGACCATTGAACAAGAGATTGCCGGTTCAGTATCTAATTTAGAGATCAAAATGGAATCTCAGTCGATCCTTGGTCAGGAAGTGGTAGTAGCCGCTTCACGTACTCCAGAGCGAATATTGGAGTCGCCGGTATCAATTGAGCGTTTCGGACTTGCAGCAATTCGTGAAACAGCCGCTGTATCATTTTATGATGCACTCAATAATTTGAAGGGTGTTGAAATGAGTGCTCAAAGTTTGACATTCAAATCTATTAATACAAGAGGTTTCAATTCAAATGGTAATACCAGATTTAATCAATACATAGACGGTATGGATAATCAGGCACCAGGCTTGAACTTTTCTGTTGGAAACATTATTGGTATTTCAGAACTTGACCTTGATAATGTAGAGCTATTGCCAGGTGCTTCATCTGCTTTATATGGTGCGGGTGGTATTAACGGTACTATGCTGATGAGTTCAAAAGATCCTTTTACTACGCCAGGAGTTAGTTTCTCAATTAAAAATGGACTAAGTCATGTGAGTGATCCATTGCAACCAGCAGCTCCTTTTAAAGAAGCAGCAGTTAGGGTTGCAAAAGCATGGAATAAATTTGCCTTTAAAACTACACTCTCTTTTTTAGAAGCAGATGATTGGCAGGCAGCAAACTACTCTAATTTTGACCGCACTTCACGTACTGTGAAATCAGGTGATAGAAATTCTGATCCGAATTTTGATGGTGTAAACGTATATGGTGATGAAGTAAATTCAAATATGCGTAACATAGCTAACTCAGTTCAATCAGCAACCAATGCTGGAGTAGCAGCAGCTACAGGTGGAGCAATTCCGAATGTAATTGGAATGATCAATGCTTCTCTTCCTCCAAACGCCACACCCGCTCAGATAGGCGGATTTTTAGGTAATTTCCCAGCAGCTTTGAGGCCTACAATTCAAAATGTTTTGCCTTTTAACTTTGGTTTACGTGCTGGATTGATACCTGATCAATTAGTTTCTCGTACAGGTTATAATGAACAAAATTTAGTTGATTACAATGCCAAGTCTATAAAAACATCTACTTCATTGCATTATAAATTAAGTAATACCGTTCAGGCTGTTTTGCAAGCAAACTGGGGTACTGGTACCACCGTTTACACTGGTTCTGACCGTTATTCTATACGTAATTTTAGTATAGGGCAATATAAACTTGAAGTGAAGGGACAAGACTTCATGGTACGTGGTTACACTACTCAGGAGCGTTCAGGAGATTCATATATTTCTTCTATACTTGGTAGTTACATCAATGAAGCCTCCAAAGCAAGTACTGCCTGGTTCCCTCAATATGTTGGTAATTATGTAGGTGCTCGCGCTGCAGGTGCTCCTGATGCTCAGGCTCATTCATTGGCTCGTACAGCAGCAGATGTTGGTAGATTTTTGCCTGGAAGTCCTCAGTTTGAATCTGCGAAAAACACCATTATGAATACCAATATCAGTTCTGGTTTAGGTGCACGATTCAATGATAAATCAAACCTTTACCATTATGAAGGTATGTATAATCTAACTGGTGCTTTGAAAGAAGCCTTTGAACTTCAGGTTGGAGCTTCATATAGAAGATATGATTTGAATTCTGGAGGTACTATTTTCGATGACCTTAACCGTGAAATTGATATCGATGAATATGGTGCTTTTGTTCAAATGGGTAAAAAATTGTCTGATGCATTTAAGTTAAGTTTCTCTGGTCGTTATGATAAAAACGAGAATTTTGATGGTCGTTTTACTCCAAGACTTACAGGAGTTTACACAGTAGCGCCAAATAATAATATCAGATTATCTTATCAAACAGGTTATCGTAACCCAACAACACAGAATCAATTTATCGACCTTTCAGTTGGTGGTGGTTCAACACGTTTAATTGGTGGTTTGCCTTCAAGTTTGGTGAAATATAATTTATATGGAAACAAGCCATTTACTGATGTGAGTTACCGTAATTTCTTAGCTTCTGCATCAGCAGGTGCTGCAAATCCTGCTTTACTTAAAACGTATTCATTCACCGAAGGTGGAGTAAAGCCAGAGAGTGTAAAAGCTTACGAATTGGGTTATAAAGGTTTATTAGGAAGCAAAGTTTTGCTTGATGCTTACGGATATTATAATACCTACAGTGATTTCATTACATCTGTAGAGGTATTCCAGCAAAGTGGAACTACTTTTACAAAGTTTGGTGTTCCGGTTAATGCAGAGGGTAATGTAACTTCTTATGGTACTGCTCTTGGAATTGATTATTTGATGGGAAAGTATAACCTAAGCGGAAATATTTCTTACAATAATATCGGTGATATCCCTGTTACTTATGTGAATGATTTTAATACTCCAAAAGTTCGTTATAATTTAGGTATCAGCAATCGCAACGTTGTTAAGAATGTGGGTATGAACGTTTCTTACCGCTGGCAGGATTCATTCTACTGGAATTCATCATTTGCATCTGGCGCGGTTCCTTCATTCGGAACTGTTGATGCACAGGTTAACTTGAAAATTCCTTCTGTTAATGGAATGATCAAAATCGGTGCTTCAGATCTTCTGAATAAATACTATGTAACCTCTTATGGAAATCCTGAGATGGGTGGTATGTACTATGTTGGATTTACCTTTAACCAATAATTTTAAAAAAAAATCATCTTATTTGAGATAAAAAGCTGATTTTTTAAATGTGTACAAATCCCGCTCCGGTTTACGGAGCGGGATTTGTTGTTAATTAGCTATGGTATTTTCGCTACAATTTTATCCATCATCTTCATTACGATAAGCGCATCGGCACCTGAACATGGATTTGGCCCCTTATCCAGAAAATAATTAACTACTTGTTCAATCATAGGCTGCTGAACATGTTGTAAATGCTCAAATGTAATAGATTTAGTTTCTTTGTTCAGGCTAAGTTCACAGAAGTCGCTGAAAACACCAAATCGCAATATGCCTTTTGCTCCCTTAATTTCACAAAGGTCTTCTTCATTTTCTTTTTTTACATCAAAATTCCATAAACCTTTAAACAAAATATTGTTTTGGAATCCAATATCAGCACTGACATAATCGTCGGCATGATAATTTTTGCTTTTGTTGAGTGCCTGACCATATATGCTAGTGGGTTCTCCAAAAAAGTAAAGCATCAGGTCAAGCTGATGGGGTGCAAGATCATGGAAAAGACCACCGCCAGAAATGGCAGGGTTTACTCTCCATGTTTCTGCTAAACCAGGTGAAGGGCTCATTGCCATTTTCATGTCTACTGAGTTTATTTCGCCCAGTATTTTTTCATCAATGATTCGTTTAATTTCAATGAATCGAGGTTGTGCTCTGCGGTAATGGGCTACACTTAGTTTGCAATTAAATTTATCAGCTGCCTCCTGCATTCTTTGAGATTCGATTGAGTTTAATGCCATTGGCTTTTCCACGTAAACTGGCTTACCTGCCATGAATGCAGCCAGTGTATAGGCTTCATGAGAATCTGGAGGGGTAGCAATATAAATTGCATTGACTTCAGTGTCTTGTATCAATGATTCAGCATCTGAATACCATTTTTTAACATGATGTCTGTTGGCATAGTCTTCAGCCTTAAGTTTGTCGCGACGCATAACGGCTGCCAGGCTGGAGTTTGGAACTTTATTGAATGCTGGTCCGCTTTTTACTTCATTCACGTTACCGCAGCCAATGATTCCCCAGATTATTTTTTTCATTTTATGAATTTAACCTTTCTTATACATCCGAAAATAGAAATTATTATTCGTAAAAAAACCCTGTTCCGAAATTGAAACAGGGTTCAGGTAGCATAAAACTTTTTACGTATTATTTTTTAGTTTACTGTTCCGATATGCTGAACAAGGTCAATCAGTTTGTTCGAATAACCCCATTCGTTATCATACCAGGCTACAACTTTTACGAAATGATCATTCAAAGCAATACCTGCTTTAGCATCAAAAATAGACGTACGTGCATCACCCAAGAAATCGGTTGATACAACTTCATCTTCAGTATATCCTAAAATTCCTTTTAGTTCACCTTCTGATGCGTCTTTCATGGCTTTTTTAATGTCCTCATAGCTTGCTGCTTTTTCTAAACGTACAGTAAGATCAACTACTGAAACATCTGCAGTTGGAACACGGAAAGCCATTCCGGTAAGCTTTCCTTTTAATTGAGGTATAACAAGGGTAACAGCTTTGGCAGCGCCAGTTGATGAAGGGATAATGTTTTGGTAAGCACCTCTGCCACCTCTCCAGTCTTTTGCTGAAGGCCCATCAACTGTTTTTTGAGTGGCTGTTGCCGCATGAACAGTTGTCATTAATCCTTCTGCGATACCAAACTTGTCGTTTAATACTTTTGCAAGTGGAGCTAGGCAATTGGTAGTACATGATGCATTCGAAACAATTGTTTGATCTGCAGTCAGATCCTTATGATTTACGCCCATTACAAATGTTGGGGTATCATCTTTGGCCGGTGCAGATAGAACCACTTTTTTAGCTCCGGCCTGAATATGTTTTTGAGCATCAGCCTGAGTTAAAAATAGACCGGTTGATTCAATGATTACTTCAGCACCAACTTCGTTCCATTTAAGGTTTGCAGGATCTCTTTCTGCAGATACACGAATAGTTTTTCCATTGACAACTAAATTTCCATTTTCAACTTCAACAGTTCCTTTGAACTTGCCATGGGTTGAATCATATTTTAACATGTAAGCCATGTAATCTGGTTCAACAAGATCGTTAATACCAACTACTTCAACTCCGTCTCTTTCAATTGCTGCTCTGAAAGCTAAACGTCCTATGCGGCCAAAACCATTTATTCCAATTTTCATTTTTGTTAATTTTTGTTAGAGTAATATTTTAATAGATTATATATGGGCTCTCTAATAATAGAGCTTATTTCTAAATTATTATTATGCGCAACTTCGATCAAGTATTCCTTAAAACCCGCAGCCAACAAACCCAGCATATGGATCTGGCAATTGGGATTTTGCGTTTTTAATGGAATAATATAGGTTTTAAAATAAAGGTCAAAACCATCTATTACCAACTTTTTAATGAATGGATCAGTTTTATTTTCTATCAAAAAGTCTGAAAAAGAGCTCAAAAATAATGCCGGTTGGTCTTGCCTGTATACTTTGTCGAGAATCTGTGTTCTGTCGAGGTCGTATTTTTTCTTGAATTTTTCAGCAAATTCAGCTGGCATCAGATCATTCAAATAGGATTTTAGGAGTCGCCTGCCAAGCCAATTGCCTGAACCTTCATCCCCTAAAATGTATCCAAGCCCAAAGTTGTTTTCACAGATTTTTTTACTATCAAAATAGGCTGCATTGGAGCCACTTCCTAAAATGCCAATTATGCCCTTTTCGTCGCCACAAGCGGCAAGTGCAGCAGCTTTAAGGTCATGTTCTACAACTACCTTACTAAAGCGGAAGAAGCTCGCCAATGCCTTAGTTACTATTTCCTGGCGCTCTTTAGAAGATGCTCCTGCTCCGAAAAAGTATACCCAGTGAATTTTTTCTGCATTATTAATTAATTCTGCATTTTTATTCAGGAACTGGGTAATATGGCTTTCATCATTAAAAAAAGGATTTATTCCAGGAGTTTTAAACTCAGAAATTATTTTTCCTTTTTCTGCCAATTTCCAGTTAGCATTCCTTGATCCGCTATAAACTACCGCAATCATATATTAAATTGATAAAACACTCACCATCTCCATTAAATCATCCTCCAATTTAAAATGAGATGAATTTAATGCTTCTTCTAGGGGGGTTAATACAATTGAATTACCTCGAAGCCCGATCATTTGCCTGGTTTTGCCATTGAGTAATTCTTTTACAGCTGCAAATCCTAATCTGCTTGCCAGAACTCTGTCAAAGCTGCTTGGACTACCCCCTCGCTGTAAATGCCCTAATATAGTGACTTTGATGTCGTAAAAATTAAATTTTTCTTTGACTTGTTCTGCAAGTTGATAAGCTCCGCCACTTTTATCTCCTTCTGCAACAATCACGATGCTTGATGTTTTTTTATTTTTTGCATCTCCTGATAATTTGCTAATCAGCTCATCAACTCCAGTTGCTCGTTCTGGTAGAATTACAGCTTCAGCCCCGCCGGCAATTCCTGATCGTAAAGCAATACACCCAGAATCTCGTCCCATAACCTCGATAAAAAATAAGCGGTTATGTGATGCTGCAGTATCTCTGATTTTATCAATTGCGTCAATTACGGTGTTCGTAGCAGTATCGTACCCAATAGTAAAATCTGAACCGTTAAGATCATTATCTATTGTGCCTGGAATACAAATGGTTGGAATATTGAAACGCTTAGAGAGTCGGTCTGCACCTCGGGCCGTACCATCTCCTCCTATCGGAATAAGCGCATCGATACCATAATCTTTTAAATTAGTATACGCTTTTTTTGTGCCTTCATCAGTTTTGAATTCAAGGCATCTTGCTGTTTTTAGAATTGTTCCACCTAAATGGATAATATTTCCTACTGAACGTGCATCCATATCCCAGAAATCGCTTTCTAGCATTCCCTGATAGCCTCTGCGAATCCCTACTACTTCAATCCCGTAAAAAACAGCTGTTCTAACCACTGCCCTGATGCAGGCATTCATTCCTGGAGCATCTCCACCTGAAGTAAAAACTCCTATTTTTTTTATCACTGACAAACTTATTTTCAATAGTTTAACGCAAATATAGTGTGTATATTCTACACTAAGTAATTTTTAAATATTTTTTCACTCAGTCATGACTAAACCTCATATATTTAGTTTTTAATAAAAAAATTTTGGAAACGCTACTCCCTAAGTTTGACTCTGTTTTTTCAATTGATTGTGTAATTTTTGGCTTCGATAATGGAGAGTTAAAGATCCTTCTAATTGAACGTAATGAAGAGCCTTTTAAAGATTGGTGGGCATTGCCAGGATATATCGTTGAACAGGATGAAAGTATTGATCATGCTGCTGAGCGAATCCTGTATGAATTGACCGGTTTAAGAGATATTTACATGGATCAATTTTACACCTTTGGTGACGTAAACAGGCATCCACAGGGTAGGGTTATAACAGTAGCTTATTATGCTATGATTAGGTTGAATGGCATTAAAGAACTGAAGCCCGTTAGCAATTATGTTTCAAAAGCTGTTTGGACATCTGTTAACGATCTACCTCAATTAGCATTCGATCATGAAAAGATCTTTTCACGTGGTTTTGAAAAGATAAGAAACAAGATCAGTTATCAACCCATTGCTTTTGAATTACTCCCTGAGAAATTTACGCTTACCCAATTACAGCAATTGTATGAAGTGATTCTAAGTAAGAAGCTTGATAAAAGAAACTTCCGGAAAAAAATGTTGAATTATGGCATTTTGAAAGAGCTTGATGAAAAGCAAAAAGGCGTTTCTTACCGTGCCGCAAAATTGTATAAATTCGATAAAAGAAAATACTCCAAATTATTTCAAAAAGAGCTTACGTTTGGCAAATGATTGCCAATCATTATGCAAGGCTGTGTATCATACCGTATTACTGTGTATTCTTAATTCGAAAATTCATCAGTCTGAACCAAAGAGGTGGGATTAGAGCAGGTAATAACATACTTGCATATCCTCCAGGAAGTACCGGGCTTGCAGAATAGGAAACCAACTTATTAAATGGTTTTGCTGCATGAAAATGGTGGTCTGAATGACGACTCAAATCAATCAGGAAGAAGCGACTGATGAGTTTATTGCTTTGCCATGAATGCATCTCATTCACCCGTTCATTATCATTCCTGCTCAAGCCATAATGTTCAATATAATTTGTGTATTCAAGTAATAGATTGGCAAAAAATGCTTGAGCTATCAGTGCAATTGAAACCGTCCATCCAGCAAGTAAGCCTGCACAAATTATAACGGTGATATATCCTAATAAACAGCTTAACATATAATTGTTCATGCCCAAAGCTGATTTTCTCTTGGCAAGGCAACGTTGTTTTTCAAGTTGAAAGGATTGTTTGATTTGACCTGAAATAGATCGAATCAAAAAGTGATAGTAGTTTTCAGAAAATTTTGCAGTTACGGGATCGGAGTCTGTTCCCACATATTTATGATGAATTCTGAGATGATGGATATAAAAATAGGGGTTAAATACAGTAAAAAGCAGGAATCTTCCTGCGAAATTCCAAATTTTATTTTTTCTGTGAATGAGTTCATGGGCAACTACGATAGCTAAAGTGCCAGATGCAGCACCCGTAGATAGTGCTGCGGCTATGATCCAATACTCTTTTAGTGTGCCAGTGTATACCCCATAAATTAAGCTAAGTATGGATAGAATTTGTGCAAATACAGAAAGGAACATCAAAATTTCAGGGAGTTCATCGTCAACTACATCATCATTCGTTTGGTCTTCGGGAAGGATAATTTCTGCAATTCCCAATACAACAAAAGTGAAGATGAAATTTAATAAACTGAACCAGCCACCATTAATGTTTCCATAAATAACCAATAGTACTGGCATTAAATTGAGAAAATACTTATAGTTTCTGAATGATCTCTTTTTAGCTGTGATTGCTGAATTCATTATTTTGTTTCTGCTGTTCAATGTTTTTTTATTTTTTATTCTTTCCAGAAAAGAGGATCATGATAAGGCCTCCAGTAGCAATAAGTGCCCAACCCATCCATCGGTAATGAATAATCCTGCTTGCAGCCGCTGCAAGTTTTTTAAAGGGGATAAAACTGAAATAATTATCTACCTTGAAATAAACAGCAACAAAGGTGAAACCCAAAACCAGCAGTATAGACCATCCGCAGAAGCGTAAAAGACCTCTTTTATTGCTTGCTGATGCAATTAATGCCAGAGTAGCTAGGGTATAAATTATTGAGGCCAAAACTGTGTCTAGATCCCAATAATTCCAGTTTCCGATAATTGGAATATGAAGCATGGGCGATAAACCGCCGGCAATTACCAATAATGCACCAATTATTCCTGTATAATTTTTTAATGTCATAGCAATGTGAATTAGCCTTTAAGAGCAGATTGAGGATTATTTCCTTCTGTTAATTCCATTTTCTCTGCAAAATGAGCGCAATAGTCTCTAAGATCTTCAACAATCGCTTCTTCTCCTGTTGCACGAAGAAAACTGTCGCCCATGGTCTGCAAAGTCTCATAAAAGAATCTTTTCATTTCATCTACTGGCATGTCTTTGGTCCAAAGGTCAATACGTAAAGAGTTTTTGTAGTTATGATCCCAAAGTGCAAGCATCATCGATTTAACAGGAAGTGCTTCTTTTGTTTGTGAGTCGGTAGATTCCCATAAAATATTTTCAGGGACGTTTTGATCATCAAGTTCTATAGTGAGTTTTATTTCGGCTTTTTTCATTGGGATTGGAGTAATAAGTTGTAAGTTTTAGGTAATAGGTTATAAGTTATAGGTAATAAGTAATAGGTTATAAGTTATAGGTAATAGGTTATAAGTAATAGGTTATAAGTTATAAGTTATAAGTAATAAGTTATAGGTTATAAGTAATAAGTTATAGGTTTTTACTCGATAACTATGGGTTGTTAATTTAAAATAAACAAGTTGATTAGTGCAATTAATATAGCCACAAAGATGAGAAATAGAAATTCAATTAACCAAATGCGTTTTAGCTTTGGTATATACCTACGAAATACCTGATCTGTGATCAAACACAGAATTATCATAATAAATAGTGGGATTCTCCCCAATTCAGGCATCCCTTTTAAAACAGGGATAGTGGGCAGATAGATAGCACTGACAATTAATAGGGCAACAACGATATTAAGCGGGGTTAATCGCAGATTCATTTTTTCTTTTTATCTTTTTTATGAACAGCATCAAATTTGATACTTTTTTTTCTGCGGGCTGCACCGGGCTTATTATTTCTAACCTTGGCTTTCGGATCAGCTTTGACTTTTTTAACTCCTTTAGAATTTTTGGCCTTTTTTTCATGGAATGCACCTTTAAATTCAGGATCATCCCTTCTTTTCTGAAGATCAATCTCTCTGGCAATATCCTGACGTTCTTCGTATGGTGTATCATCAATAAATACATCTTCAGGTACTTCTGACAATGGAATTTTCTGTCTGATCAGTTTTTCAATCTTTTCAACATAATATTCTTCAGATGGGCTGCAGAACGTAATGGCATCGCCAGTTTGCAAAGCACGTCCGGTACGTCCAATGCGGTGAACATAATCCTCAATAATGATCGGTACATCAAAGTTGATCACATGACTAACATTAGTCACGTCTAATCCGCGTGATGCCACATCAGTAGCAACCAAAATACGTATTTGACCATCTTTAAATGCATTGATCGAATTGATTCTGGTATTTTGCCCTTTGTTAGCGTGTATTACTCGAACCTGTTCAGCGCCATATCTCCGTTCCAGAAAATGAAAAATATTATCAGCTACAGTTTTGGTTTTACAGAAAATGATAAGACGTGTAAAATCTTCCGTGTCTTTTAAAAGATGTTGAAGCAGGTTAAGTTTAGTTTTTAAATTGGGTACTTTATACAAAACCTGACTTACAGTATCTGCCGGTGTTGCTTGGGCTGCTACTTCAATTACAGTAGGATGTTTCAGAAAATCACCTGAGATTTTATGTACCAACTCGCTCATAGTGGCCGAAAACAAAAGATTTTGGCGTTTTCTTGGTACTACTTCAAGAATCCTATGTATGGAACCGATAAAGCCCATGTCCATCATCTTATCAGCCTCATCCATGACCAGGAATTTGAGAAATTGTGTATTTATATTTCCGTCCAAGTAAAGGTCTAGAAAGCGTCCGGGGGTTGAAATAATGATATCTACTCCTTTTTTTAACTCAGCAATCTGTGTCTTTGGTCCCAATCCTCCAAAAAGTACAACCGTACGCAGGTCGGTGTATTTGGCAAATGTTTTAACATTTTCCTCAATCTGCATAGCCAGTTCACGGGTAGGAGCAATAATCAAAGCTCTTGCATCATTACCCTGGGCAAATTTTAGCTTCATTAGTATTGGTAACACAAAGGCAGCAGTTTTACCTGTTCCAGTTTGCGCAATTCCCATAATATCCTGTCCGGATAAAATTGGCATAATCGCCTTTTCCTGAATGGGTGTAGGTAAAGTATAACCCGCATCCGCAACAGCATTCAGGATCTGTTTGTTCAGCTTAAAATCTTCAAAAGATATTGACATTTGGCAAAGATACGTGTTTGATTTTATGTGGTACCTCTTACCTTAAAGCTTTTATATTTTGACTCATTAAATTAATTAATGATATTTCTTTTGCCAGGTGTTTATTTTAGGTCTGAATCAATTTTAGCTAATCATATATAATTTCAGGCCATTTTAGAATGGTAATTGTTTAATAACTAAGAAAAAAAATTCCGAAATTGCAATGATTTTAGATTATACCTAATTCATTCAGCATGGCTTCAATTCTTATCAAATCAGCAACTATTGTTAATGAAGGCAAACAAGTTGTTGCAGATGTTTTTGTTAAAAACGGAATCATTGAGCAGATCGGTAAAAGCCTTGAACATCATGCCGATCAGGAAATCAATGCGGAGGGGCTTCACCTTTTTCCGGGATGTATTGATGATCAGGTTCATTTCAGAGAGCCGGGCTTAACGCATAAAGCCGACATATTTACGGAAAGTAGGGCAGCTATTGCTGGAGGGATAACTTCTTTCATGGAAATGCCAAATACAATCCCAAATGCCTTGACTCAAGAATTATTGGCTGATAAATATGCTATTGCAGCACGTACTTCAGCTGCCAATTATTCTTTTTTTATGGGGGCAGGAAATGATAATCTGGATGAAGTTTTGAAAACCGACCCCAATAATGTTTGCGGAATTAAGGTATTTATGGGCTCATCTACAGGAAATATGCTGGTAGATAATGAAAAGACTCTTGAAGGGATCTTTAGCCAGGCGCCCATACTTGTTGCCACTCATTGTGAGGATGAAGCCACCATACGTGCAAATGCTGAACGTTTTAGAGTGCAATATGGTGATGATTTAAGCCCAGAAATGCACCCCATGATACGCACTGCTGAAGCTTGCTATATTTCTTCTTCTTTTGCCGTTGGGCTTGCAAAAAAGTATGATACTCGATTACATATTCTTCATATTTCTACAGCCATTGAAACCGCATTATTCGATAATACTTTACCTCTGAATAAAAAGAGGATTACTGCTGAAGCTTGCATTCATCATTTATGGTTCTCTGATGCAGACTATGAAAAAAAAGGAAATTGGATTAAATGGAATCCTGCTATTAAGACTGCTGCAGATCGGGAGGCTATTTTTCAGGCGGTACTAGATGACCGGATTGACATTATTGCTACCGATCATGCTCCTCATACAATTGAAGAGAAATCACAGCCGTTCAGCAAAGCACCTTCTGGTGGCCCACTTGTTCAGCATGCATTAATTGCGATGATTGAATTTTATAAGCGAGGAAAAATCAGTCTGGAGAAAATAGCTGAAAAAATGGCACATAGTCCGGCAATCTGTTTTCAAGTAGATAAACGGGGTTTTATTCGGGAAGGTTATTGGGCTGATCTGGTGTTGGTCAACTTGAATAAACCTTATGTGGTTAGCAGGAAGAATGTTTTAGCAAAATGTGGCTGGAGCCCTTTTGAAGGAGAAGTATTTGGTTCAACCGTGATTAGTACCATTATCTCAGGTAATTTAGTTTATGAAGATGGGATAATTAAGGATGGGATTTTTGGAAAAAGATTGGCATTTAACCGTTAGATCTTCTATTTTATTTTGGCGAACAGAATGTTTCTTTTCATCGGCAAATAAAGTAATTGCGAAGATAAAACCTATATATCAGGCTGAAAGCCAATAAATTGTTTTTATTATTCAGTCATCTGAAGGCCTTTTTCTCTTAAAAATAGTATGAAATCACTTGCCGACTGATCAGTGTATCCTACATGCCTTAACATGGAGATCAGCTGGCCTCGGTGAAATGTTGAATGATTCATGCAATGGAGAATGATTTCTGCATTGTTTTGACTGAATTTTTTACCCTTCAGGTTTATATAATCGGTGCTTGAAGTGAAAAAAAAGTCATCTTGAGAACTTGCAAAATCAATAAAATCACTTGAATTTTTACGGACAAGACCACAAATACTATGTAGGTTTCCTCCAATGTCAAGGTTGTGCATGTGCGGAATATTTTGTCCGTTAAGTCTTGCTAGCCATGTCTGTTCACCATCAGCAATGTGCATGATTATCTTTTTAATAGTCAGGTATTCATTTTGTTTATTGACAGCTATCTCCCGTTCGTCAATTCCTACCAGATACTTACACATTTTTTCATTTGCCCATTGATTATATTCAAGGTAATTGATTAGTAATGATTTCATAGTCAGGCTAATTGATTTCTTTAAATTTACAATTTTTTGTGCTCATTTATCTGTCAAAAACTAATCAGATTGTAATAAAATCTCAAATTAGCTGGAATAGTTCTGTATTGAAACTAAACTCCCTACCTTTGCAACTTGTTGAAATTGTTTATGGCTAAAGTATCTATTAATATTGCAACCGGATCTATACAGAAAGAGGAGTTAATTGTTGGGATAGATCTGGGTACAACCAATAGTCTGGTCGCATTTATTAACCCCGAGGGTATTCCGCAGGTTATTAATGACACAGGTAAGGGATTACTAGTGCCTTCTGTTATTCATTTTCAGCCTGATGGAAGCGTGGTTGTTGGAAATGAAGCAAAAGAATTTCTAATTTCAGATCCAAAAAACACCATTTTTTCTGTCAAACGTCTTTTAGGCCGGTCTTATCAAGATATTGAAGCACATAGCAGTTTGTTTTCATACAAAATTATTGACGACGATAGCGAAAGTTTGGTTAAGATCAATGTTGCTGATAAATACTATTCGCCAATTGAGCTTTCTGGAATGATTCTTAAAGAGCTCAAAGAAAGGGCAGAGCATGCACTCAAAACAGTAGTTAATAGAGCTGTTATTACTGTTCCAGCCTATTTTAATGATAGCCAGCGTCAGGCAACACGCGATGCCGGAAAACTTGCCGGATTGGATGTTCTTAGAATTGTGAATGAACCAACAGCAGCCAGTTTAGCCTATGGGATAGGACTTGATCCTGAACAGGAAAAAGTTATTGCTGTTTATGATCTTGGTGGAGGTACATTTGACGTTTCAATTTTAAAGATACAGAATGGAATTTTTGAAGTGCTCTCAACTAATGGTGATACATTTTTAGGAGGTGATGATTTTGATCAGGCAATAGTAAATTATTGGATAGAGCAAAATCAGCTTCAGGATTCTATAAGCGATTCTTCCTTGAATCAAGCTTTACGCCTCAAGGCAGAAGAAGCTAAAAAAGCGCTGACCACACAAAATATTTTCAACGGATTTGTTGCCGACATTCCATGTGCGATTACTAAATTGAAGTTTGAAGAACTCATATCTTCAAAAGTTGAACAAACCATACAATGCTGCAAAAATGCCTTAAAGGATGCCGGATTGGGTATTACTGATATTCAAGAAGTGGTAATGGTTGGTGGATCAACACGAACTCCTCTGGTAAAATTACAGGTGTCCCAATTTTTTCAAAGAGAAGTGCATGATCAGATTAATCCAGACGAGGTTGTTGCCTTAGGTGCTGCAATTCAATCTGATATTTTAGCCGGAAACAGAAAAGATATTTTATTGCTCGATGTTACTCCACTTTCTTTAGGAATAGAAACCATGGGTGGACTCATGGATGTGATTATCCCCAGAAATGCAAAGGTGCCATCAAAAGCAGGGCGGCAATATACTACATCAATCGATGGACAGGTTAATATGAAAATTTCTGTATATCAGGGTGAGCGCGACCTGGTAAACGAAAACCGTAAGCTGGCAGAATTTGACCTCAAAGGAATTCCGGCTATGCCCGCAGGTTTTCCGAAGGTGGATATTAACTTTAAGCTAAACGCTGATGGTATACTAACAGTTGAAGCCGTAGAATTACGATCTGGCGTAAAGCAAGAAGTTGAAGTAAAACCAAGCTATGGCTTAACGGATGAGCAAGTTGAGAAAATGCTGATTGATAGTGTTGAGAATGCAAAAGAGGATGTCAGCAAAAGAATGCTGATAGAAGCCCGCACAGAAGGTGAGCAAATGGTTTATACTGTTGAACGTTTTTTAGCTAAAAACACAGAACAAGTCTCTGAAACTGAAATTGCCGATACTCAAATTTTGATTCAATCTCTCAAAAATGCTTTAGGCTCTGGCGATAAAGATCTAATTCTAAAAAGTATCGACGAGTTAAACGAATTTACTCGCCCATTTGCAGAAAGGCTAATGAACACTGCTATTTCAACTGCAATGAAGGGGAAGGCGATTGAGTAGAAGGAGGTTGTCTGTTATCGGTTGTCTGTTATCAGTTGTCTGTTATCAGTTGTCTGTTATCAGTTATCAGTTATCAGTTATCAGTTATCAGTTGTCAGTTGGTTAGGTGGTTAGTTGGTTAGACGGTATTAATATTTACTAAACAAAATTTCGCTTTTTACTTTCAGCTTTTAGCTTTCAGCTTTTGCCTTTTATCAGTTGTCTGTTATCAGTTATCAGTTATCAGTTGTCAGTTGGTTAGGTGGTTAGTTGGTTAGACGGTATTAATATTTACTAAACAAAATTTCGCTTTTTACTTTTAGCTTTTAGCTTTCAGCTTTTGCCTTTTATCAGTTGTCTGTTATCTGTTGTCTGTTGTCAGTTGGTTAGGTGGTTAGACGGTATTAATATTTACTAAACAAAATTTCGCTTTTTACTTTCGGCTTTCAGCTTTTGCCTTTTATCAGTTGTCAGTTGGTTAGGTGGTTAGTTAGTTAGGCAGTATTAGTATTTATTAAACAAAATTTCGCTTTTTACTTTCAGCTTTCTGCTTTTAGCTTTCTGCTTTCAGCTTTCTGCTTTTAGCTTTCAGCTTTTAGCTTTCAGCTTTTGCCTTTTATCAGTTATCAGTTGTCAGTTGGTTAGGTGGTTAGTTGGTTAGACGGTATTAATATTTACTAAACAAAATTTCGCTTTTTACTTTCAGCTTTCTGCTTTTAGCTTTCTGCTTTCTGCTTTCTGCTTTCAGCTTTCTGCTTTCAGCTTTCTGCTTTCAGCTTTTAGCTTTCAGCTTTTGCCTTTTATCAGTTGTCTGAGGTCTGAAGTCTGAAGTCTGAGGTGAAGCAGAATCTATCTCTATACGCTATACTCAATACTCAAAAAGTGCTATGAAATCTACTGCTTCATTAAACGTGCAACATACTTTCCAATAATATCAAATTCAAGATTTACGGTATCGCCCTTTTTTATTTGCTGCATATTGGTATGCTCATAAGTATAGGGGATGATGGCTACCGAAAAGGAATTTTCTATTGAGTTTACTACGGTCAGGCTGATTCCGTTAACACAAATTGACCCTTTTTCAACGGTGACATTACCTTCTGAAGGGTCATATCTGAATGTATATTCCCAGCTTCCTAACCTATCATTTACTTCGGTACAGCTTCCTGTCTGATCTACATGCCCTTGTACGATATGCCCATCGAGTCGTCCATTCATTTGCATGCATCGTTCAAGATTAACCAAATCGCCCTCTTTAAGTTTTCCAAGATTTGACTTGTTTAGAGTTTCTGCAATAGCAGTAACTGTATGGGTTCCATCTGCCATTGCTACGACTGTTAAACACACACCGTTATGAGCAACAGACTGATCGATTTTAAGGTCATTTGAGATATCCGATTGGATAATAAGATGTAAATTATCTTGATCTTTTTTTAATTCTATTACACGACCGATAGTCTCAATTATACCTGTAAACATATTTTCTAAATGTTAATATTCTTTTCTATTCTTTTTCCATTGAGATTGAATCCCAATATTTTGATCAAGGGTTACTGATTCGATGTGTGAATTCATGAAATTTGAACCTATTAGTGCGGCTATCATAGCTTCGTCTTCATCTTCCTGTATCAATAAGTGTTCAGGAATAAAATAGTTGCTTACAAAATGAGTGTCAAAATTTCCGGATATAAAAGCCTCATGCTGCATCACGAATTTTCCGAAGGCTAAGGTAGTTTGTATTCCGATGATTTGGTATTCATCTATTGCACGAATCATGCGTTCTATGGCTTCTGTACGATCTTTTCCATAACTAACAAGTTTGGCAATCATGGGGTCGTAATAGATTGGAATATCCATTCCTTGCTCAAACCCATCATCTACCCGAATGCCAGGGCCTTTCGGGGTAATATAGGTTTGTAAATTACCGATATCAGGAAGAAAATTGTTTGCCGGATCTTCAGCATATACTCTTAATTCTATGGCATGTCCTTTTATTTTGAGATCGGCCTGCGTAAAACTTAAAGGCTCTCCACGTGCAACACGTATTTGTTCCTTTACCAGATCTATACCGGTGATCATTTCCGTTACCGGATGTTCCACTTGCAGGCGTGTGTTCATCTCGAGAAAGAAAAAATCAAGATTTTCATCCAGAATGAACTCAACCGTTCCTGCACCTGTGTAATTACATGAACGGGCTGCATTAACTGCACTTTCACCCATTTTTTGCCTTAACTCCTCACTAAGAACCGATGAGGGTGCTTCTTCTATTACTTTTTGATGCCTTCTTTGTACTGAGCAATCTCGTTCAAAAAGGTGTATAATATTACCATAATTATCTCCTAGAACTTGAATTTCGATATGTCTTGGCGAAGAAACATAACGTTCAATAAAAACAGAGCCATCTCCAAATGCCGATGTGGCTTCAGAAACAGCAAGGTCCATTTGTTCAATAAAATCAGAGGCCTTTTCAACTATTCTCATTCCTTTGCCACCGCCACCGGCAGCTGCTTTGATAAGAATTGGAAAGCCAATTTCTATTGCTCTGTTCTGAGCCACACTAATGTCTGTAACCGCTTCTTCTGTTCCAGGAACCATTGGTATATTATAAGTTAATGCTGCAGCTTTTGCAGATAATTTATTACCCATGATTTCCATTGCTTCAGGCGATGGTCCGATAAGAATGAGTCCTGCTGCTTTGACCTGTCTAGCAAATGCGGCATTCTCTGATAAAAATCCGTAGCCGGGATGAATACCTTGTGCACCAGTTTTCAGGCAGGCATCTATGATCTTTTCTCCTAACAAATAAGATTGTGCCGATGGGGCGGGCCCTATGCAAACAGCCTCGTCTGCATATCTTACATGCAGTGCATTACGATCAGCCTCAGAGAATACTGCAACAGTTTTGATGCCCATTTCGCGTGCAGATCGCATCACCCGAAGGGCTATTTCTCCTCTGTTAGCTATCAGGATTTTTTCCATTTATGCTTTAAGTTTTAGATCGATTGCAATAAAGGTAAATTCTGCATGATTAGTATGCTGATAATGTCATTTTAGCTATTGTAATCAATTAAGAATGAATTTTCTTTAAGGTTTGCACCGTATGATCAATCATTGCATCACTTATATCTAGGTGGGTAACAAAACGGATCATTTGTTTGCCAAAGGTATTACACTTGATTCCATAATGACTTAACTTCTCAACGAATTCTTCTGAATCATGCTTATTATGCAGCTCAAATATCACAATATTGGTATCAGCCGGCATGCAGCTTTTTACATAAGGCATATTCGTCAAAGCATTTGCAAGGATTTTTGCGTTTTTATGATCATCTTTCAACCTGTTAATATGGTGGTCAAGGGCATATATTCCTGCTGCAGCAAGAAATCCTGCCTGACGCCAACCACCTCCAAATACTTTTCGGATGCGTTTCGCTTTTTGGATCGTTTCTTTACTTCCCAAAAGGACTGAACCTACCGGTGCTCCAAGGCCTTTTGATAAACAAACAGAAATTCCGTCGAACATCCTACCGTATTCTTTTGGATCATCTCCTGTTTCTACCAGTGCATTGAAAATTCTTGCTCCATCAAGATGCAGGCTCATATTTTTTACTCGGCATAGATGATAGATCGGCTCAATTTGATCAAGGGTATAAAAGCTTCCTCCACCTCGATTTACTGTATTTTCAAGTACAACAAGACTGCTTTTTGGGTAGTGAACATTATCGGGATTGACATGGGGCTCAATGAGGTCGGCATTCAAACGACCCCTGTCGCCATACAATAAACGAACAGACGCAGATGAGTTAAAGGCAATTCCTCCACCTTCATAGCGGTAAACATGTGCTGTTTCATCACAAATAACCTCGTCCATCGGATTGGTAAAGCATTTAATTCCAATCTGGTTGGTCATGGTTCCTGATGGGCAAAACAATGCATCTTCCATTCCAAATAGGTCTGATAGCTTATTTTGTAGTGCATTAACAGTTTCATCTTCCCCAAATACATCATCCCCAACTTTTGCGCTATACATGGCTTCCAGCATTCCGGTAGTTGGACGCGTAACTGTATCGCTGCGCAGGTCTACAATCATTTTAGTATCATTCATGCCTAAAAATAGATTTTATCCTCGTTATCTGGAATTTTTTGTTGGAATAAGCATTGCCTGCTTAAATTTCAAACTTGTTTTTTTTTAATAAATCCGTATAAATTATGGTTGATAATGCAATGAAAACGTTATTTACTCATTTATTACCAAATCAATTAGCTGAATATTGCATAGTGTTCTATTGACAATAAGTATTAATTCTTACCTTTAACCTTTTATAATAAAAATAATTATGATCATAATTGCTGACGGCGGATCTACTAAAACCAATTGGTGTTTATTGAATGAATCTGGTCAAAAGATTTATTTTAACACAGAAGGTTATAATCCATACTTTGTAAGTTCAGACTACATTGTAAAATCTCTTTTAAAGGATCTTCCATCTGACCTTGATCTGAATAAAGTAACTGAGCTTAACTATTATGGAGCTGGTTGTTCAACAGAAGATAAGTTGAAAATCGTTTCAGATGCAATGGCAACGGTATTTACCAATGCCAGTATTTATATCGGTCACGATCTGCTTGCGGCTGCCCGCGCATTACTTGGATTAGAAACTGGCTTTGCAGCAATTTTAGGAACAGGCACGAATACCGGATTATATAACGGAAAAGATATTTCATTAAACATTGATTCAGCTGCCTATATTTTAGGTGATGAGGGCAGTGGTTGTTACATTGGAAAAAAATTACTGACTGATTACATTCGAGGATATATGCCTGAAGTTGTTAGAGAACGTTTTTGGGAGACTTATAAATTAACACCTGATGAAGTTACTGATGAGGTTTATACCAAACCATTAGCCAATCGTTTTTGTGCAAGTTTCAGCAAGTTCGTGTATGATAACAATGTGCATGCAGAGTATTCCAGAAAAATTGTGAAAACATCTTTTGTTGACTTTTTTGAAAATTTAGTGAGCCATTATCCCAATTATAAAGAGTACACATTTAATTGCATTGGCTCTGTTGGGTATAATTTCAGAAATGTACTCGAAGAAACGGCTACAGATTATGGTATGAAAGTTGGAAAGATCATTCGTTCGCCTATAGACGACCTTGTTCGTTATCATGTTGAATTAGCACCGAGGTAAGGCCATTCGGGGCAAGCCCGCATTGCGATTAGGGGTTAAGCTCGCATTCATACTTCAATGGCTATTCTTGATTTACATAAGTATATTTCAGCTCTTTTTGATAAGATACTTGAGTTTTGCCTTAAAATTCATGCATTAAGGTTGATTGTCCTGATCTAGTTATTCTTGTTTCATGTTCAAGTAGCCATTTCTTTCGCCATAATCCAGCAGCAAATCCAATAAGTTCTCCATTGCTACCTATTACCCGATGGCAGGGTACAGCGATCAACAGCTTGTTCTTCCCATTAGCAGAGGCAATTGCCCGAATGGCTAATGGGTTTTTCATTCGTTTAGCCAGAGCTGCATAGGTAATGGGTTTGCCAGCCTCAATTCTTCGCAGTTCATTCCAAACATTTTTTTGAAAATCTGTACCTATTTGAAGTATTGGGAAATTAAAATTAGTCCTCTTTCCTTCAAAATATTCGATGAATTGTGCTTTAGCTTGTTCAGTGATCTTATTCGGATTCTGTTCTGATAATTGATCCGAAAAGTTGATCGAAAATACTTCGTGATCATTTGCTTTAATGACCAATAGCCCAATCGGACTTTCAATTGAAGAAGAAAACATCTTTACAAATTACAAAGAAATATCCGAATTGGCTACAGAATACCTGAAACTGAAATGCAAAGTATATATTTGCTTTGATGGATTTATTCAACCAGGTAAAGTTTCTGATCCGTAAAGAGGTCATGCTTGAGTGGCGTTCAAAATACGCCTTGAATGGTATACTATTGTATGTAGTATCCACTGTGTTTGTGTGCTATCTGGCCTTTCGGGAGATTAGCAGTGCCCCAACATGGAATGCCTTATTCTGGATCATCATGCTTTTTGCTTCAGTAAATGCAATTACAAAAAGTTTTATTCAAGAAAGCAGGGCAAGACAGCTCTATTATTATACGATTACTAGTCCGCAGGCAATTATCATCTCCAAGATAGTTTACAATATAATGCTGATGCTCTTGCTTTCAGTCATTGCTTTGGGATTTTATACCCTTGTTTTTAAAAACCCTCTGGGCGATCCATTATTCTACATGCTTTCTGTATTGCTTGGCAGTATAAGTTTTGCTTCAGTATTTACTATGATATCTGGGATTGCATCTAAAGCAAGTAATGGAGGAGGCTTGATGGCTATTTTAAGTTTCCCGGTGATCATACCTTTGCTTGTTGTGCTGATCAAATTGTCTAAAAATGCGATGGATGGTTTAGACAGATCAGTTTCTTACGATGAGATTGGAGTTCTGTTGGCTATAAATGTTATCGTAGTTACTACTTCTTTATTGTTATTTCCTTACCTTTGGCGTGATTAAAATGCAACATTATGAATAAAATCTGGTGGAAAATTTTGGCAATAGTTCTTGTACTATTCTCCATTGTCGCAGGTTTTTTATTTCATGTTCCAGCCAAGCCAATACTTAACGAAACTATCCGGAACATTCATTTTCATGTTCCTATGTGGTTTTCCATGATTGTGATGCTAACCGTTTCTTTTATTTATAGCATTCGCTTCCTTAACTCATCCAATGAAAATGACGACTTGATGGCAGTTGAAAGTGCCAATGTGGGTATTGTATTTGGAGTGCTTGGCTTAGTTACCGGTGCAGTTTGGGCTAAATTTACCTGGGGAGAGGCCTGGAGTAATGACCCTAAACAAAATAGTGCTGCAATAGCTTTGCTGGTTTATCTGGCTTATTTGGTTCTTAGAAATTCACTTGAAGAAGAACAAAAAAGAGGAAGGATCTCAGCAGTTTATAATATTTTTGCTTTCCCAATCATGGTAGTATTATTATTTATATTACCCCGTATGACCGATTCACTTCATCCCGGAAACGGTGGAAATCCAGGCTTTAATACCAAAGATATGGCTCCTGAATTACGGCCAGTATTTTACCCTGCAGTTATCGGATGGATATTAATGAGTACATGGATTACCAACATCAGGTATCGTATTCGGAAAATTGAGAATAAACAGCATGAAAATAATTAATTCTTAAAAAGAGATTAGAAATAGTTTTGATAACCAATCCATTAAAATATAAATTCGAGCATCATGAAAAGTTTTATCCTAACAATCTGTTTAATGTTATCCTTTTCTTTGATCACTTTAGCTCAGAATTCCACTGGCGTTGATATGGCCACCGAACTAAGAGAGTCAGGTAAGATCTATGTTGTTGTAATGGTTGTTGCTGTAATATTTATCGGATTGGCAATTTATCTGTTCTCAATCGATAATCGATTAAAAAAAATCGAAAAGCAAAAATAGCCTGAAATCAAGGTTTAAATTCTTTTAGTGTGCTTTTTCCTGTGTTTGATTAAAATGTACTTGATACACTAAGTAATTTTCATTTTTAGTATCAGTTTTTTTCTAACAACTTTGCAGTACAAAACCAATTATTCAAAATTATAAATTTATTTTATGGCTAAGTCTATAGACGCAGCGCACTCAGAAACTTCGTTTTTTGGTGACGTTTGCCAGTTTTTTGATCATGCAGCACAATTTACTTCCCATCCTGAAGGATTGCTTGACCAGATCAGATCATGTAATAGTGTTTATCGTTTTCGTTTCCCAATTCGTAGGGGAAATGGTTTCGAAGTAATTGATGCATGGAGAGTAGAGCATTCGCATCATAAATCACCTACAAAAGGGGGGATCCGATACAGCGAAATGGTAAATGAAGATGAGGTAATGGCACTTGCCGCACTCATGACTTATAAATGCGCGATTGTAAATGTTCCATTTGGTGGGGCTAAGGGAGGTATAAAGATCAATCCAAAGGAATACACCTTGGCTGAACTTGAAACGATCACGCGCAGGTATACGGTTGAATTGATTAAAAAGAATTTCATTGGCCCAGGAATTGATGTGCCTGCGCCAGATTATGGTTCTGGTGAGCGTGAAATGAGTTGGATAGCTGATACTTATCAAACAATGAATCCCGGACAGCTCGATGCTCTTGGATGTGTTACTGGAAAACCTCTTGCTTTGCATGGCATTGCAGGAAGGAAAGAAGCAACTGGACGCGGTGTGGCTATTGCTATTCGTGAGTGCGTAGATGTTGCTGAAGACATGAAGAAATTAGGTCTATCTGCAGGTATTTCAGGAAAGCGAGTGATCGTGCAAGGCCTAGGTAATGTAGGATATCATACCATCAAATATCTTCTTGAATTTGGTGCTACTATTGTCGGGATCTGTGAGTTTGAAGGAGCAATATATAATGCATCAGGTTTAAATCTGGACGAAGTATTTGCTCATCGTAAATTAACAGGCTCAATTCTTGCATTTGCTGGATCTCAGAAAGAGTTTAAAAACTCTGCCGAAGGATTAGAGCAAGATTGTGATATTCTTGTGCCTGCAGCCCTTGAAAATCAAATTACAATCGCAAATGTTGCGCATATCAAGGCTAAGATAATTGCAGAAGCAGCCAATGGGCCAACAACTCCTGATGCAGCAGAAATATTAATCAAAAAGGGATGTATTATCATTCCTGATATGTATTGCAATGCAGGTGGTGTGACAGTGTCTTATTTTGAGTGGCTTAAAAATCTATCTCATGTTGCTTTTGGAAGAATGGATAAGCGTTACGAAGAAAACGCCAATCTTAATTTGGTGAATATGGTTGAAAAAACTACGGGTGTATCTCTTGATGCAGCCCAGAGAAGCATGATCATCAAAGGTGCTTCAGAGCTTGAATTAGTTAATTCAGGATTGGAAGATACCATGATCAGATCATATCATGAGATCAGAGAGGTTCAGCACAGTAACTCTAAAATTGACGGACTCAGAACTGCGGCTTTTGTTAGTTCAATCGATAAGGTGGCGGTATCGTATATGAATATGGGTATCTGGCCTTAATTAATTGGTCTTTTTAACTATTTTGGAGTGGATTTTAACTAGTCCACTCCAATTTATTTAGAATGATTCTAATATAGAAACATTCTTGTTATCTTTACTCCATGAGTTTTCTATTTCGTACTTTTGTACTTGCATTTAATTCTTATATTTAAAGCAAAGCCATGAAAAAAAGTTCTATAGCCGGAATTATTATAATTGCATTAGCGATTGGTATAATTATCAGTACTTATGCAGATTCAAGTACTTATGGCTCATTTACTGATGCTAAAAAATCTGAATCTGAACTGCATGTTGTGGGTCAGCTAAATAAAGAGAAAGAACTTTTTTATAATCCTCAACAAGATGCTAATTACTTTGCCTTTTATATGAGAGATAATCAGGGTCTAGAAAGTAAAGTGGTATTCAATGGTTCAAAACCTCAGGATTTTGAGCGGTCAGAACAAATAGTTTTAACTGGTAAAATGATTGGGAATGAATTCCATGCCTCGAAAATTTTAATGAAGTGCCCTTCTAAATACACTAAAGACGAGGTAGAAGTTACTGAGGTATCTGCTTCTACAGCAAAAATTTAACGATTAAATGGAAATACAATACATTGGAGAAAACCTTCTTCCAGGGAAGATAGGTCAATTCTTCATCATTTTATCTTTTTGTGCAGCGCTGCTGGCAACCATCTCTTATTATTTTGCAACTACCACTAATCTTTCAAAAGATTCTCTTATCAGAGCAAGTTCTGATGGATGGAAACGAATTGCAAGAATTGCCTTCTTAATCAATATTGCTGCAGTACTTGGTATTGGCTCTTCTTTATATTTTATTATATACAATCATTTATTTGAGTACCACTATGCTTGGGCTCATTCATCTAAAATACTCCCGGTTTATTATATTATTTCCTCTTTTTGGGAAGGACAAGAGGGTAGTTTTTGGTTATGGATGTTCTGGCAGGCTGTTTTAGGTTTTGTAATTCTTAGAAAAGGTAAAAGTTGGGAAAACTCAGTAATGACCACTATTATGCTTTCACAGGCCTTTATAGCTTCTATGCTTGTTGGAGTTGAGGTTTTTGGATTTAGGATAGGAAGTTCTCCTTTCATATTACTTAGAGATGCGGTTCCCGGACCGATCTTTCAGCGAGGCGATTATTTAAGCCTAATTACAGATGGAAATGGATTGAATCCATTACTTCAAAACTACTGGATGGTGATCCATCCGCCAACATTGTTTTTAGGCTTTGCATCCATGATCGTTCCATTTGCCTACGCCATTGGTGGCCTATGGGAAAAAAGATATACTGATTGGGTTAAGCCCGCATTGCCATGGACATTGTTTGCAGTTATGATCTTGGGAACGGGTATTATAATGGGTTCATTCTGGGCTTATGAGGCTTTGAATTTTGGTGGTTTCTGGGCTTGGGATCCGGTTGAAAATGCCTCAATTATTCCTTGGATGACTTTAATTGCAGCCGTACACGTTCTGATAGCCTATAAAAATTCAGGCCATTCCTATTTTACTGCTACGTTCTTGGTGCTTATTAGCTTTGTTTTGGTATTGTATGCATCTTTCTTAACCAGAAGCGGTATTCTTGGCGAGACATCCGTTCATGCCTTCACCGATCTTGGAATGTTCTGGCATCTGGTCTTATACGTATTGACCTTTTTATTCCTGTCAGTAATTTTTCTGGTTATTCGTTGGAAAGAACTTCCGATTACTAAAAAGGATGAGGAAACATACTCTAGAGAGTTCTGGCTTTTTATTGGTGCTTTAGTTATTTCAATTGCCTGCCTTCAAATTTTGGCAACGACTTCGGTTCCGGTATTTAATGCCATTTTTGGAACTGAGATAGCTCCTCCTGCGAATGTAATTGCTCATTATAATAAATGGCAGGTCCCCTTTGCGGTAGTTATTGCGTTTATTTCAGCATTCTCCCAATTCCTAAAATATAAGAAAACAGATCCTAAGAAATTTTTCGTAAGTATTTCTGTATCCCTACTATTCTCGTTATTTATTACTGCTGGTGCGGTTTACATCATGAATATCTATACTAATGTGATGTATATTATTCTTACCTATGCTTCAGTATTTTCAATTATTGCAAATGCAAGAATACTTGGAGATGCACTTAAAGGTAAATGGAGATTGGCAGGATCTGCGGTAGCTCATATTGGTTTTGCCATGTTATTGGTTGGTGCATTAGTTGCAGCTGCAACCAATAAGGTAGTTTCAATCAATAATACAGGTATTGGCTTTGGTGATGAATTTGCAAAGAATAACAATCCCCGTGAAAATATAATACTTTATAAAGATGAGCCAGTTAAAATGGACAGGTATACAGTTACCTATCTTGGCGATTCTGTTGAAGGAGTAAATACGTATTACCGAATCAATTACAAGGTTATTAACGAAGAAACCGGTAAGACAAAAGAAAACTTCACCTTATATCCAAACGCTCAGCAAAATGCTAAGATGAGGCAGATCATCGCATCACCAGATACAAAGCACTATTTATTTCATGACATATATACGCATGTGAGCAGTGTACCATTAAAAGAAGAAGATCATGAAGATCATGATGGTCATTCTGATGATGAAAGTTATGAAAAGCCGCTTACTTATGAAATTAATGTTGGCGATACTGTTAGATTTAGAGAGGGTTATATTCTTGTTAAAGGGATTAATCGCGACGCCCAGATTCAAAATATCCCTGTAGGTGAAAGGGATATTGCTATTGGCTTGCAGTTAGAAGTGAATTCTGATGGTAAAATATACCCATCTGAACCAATTTATTTACTTAAAGACGGTTCAAAATTTGATTTTGGTAAAAAAGTTGATGAAAAAGGGTTGAAATTTCGTTTTACTAACGTCTTTCCTGACCGAAATAAGTTAGAGCTAATGGTTTACCAAAAGCCTAAGCCTGAAAAAACATGGGTGGTGTTAAAAGCAATTGAGTTCCCTTACATTAATTTATTCTGGGGCGGTACCATTATTATGGTTATCGGATTTTTATTATCCATTTTCAGAAGAAATAAGGAAATTACGCAAGCCTGATGAATATAGTATTAATAGGTAGTGGCAATGTAGCTACTCAATTGGGTCGGGCATTTAAAATGGCAGGTCAGAACATTGTTCAGGTCTGGAGCCGAAATATTGATCATGCTCGTGAATTAGCAGATACCTTAGCTTCAGAACCTATTTCTGATTTGTTTGATCTGGATATTAATGCAGATCTCTATATAATCGCTGTTAAAGATGAAGCCATAAAGCAACTGGCTCATGAATTAAAGGTTAACGACAAGCTGATCGTTCATACTTCTGGAACTACTGGCATTGATGCTTTGGAGGGTTCATCGTCTAAAATTGGTGTTTTTTATCCTTTACAAACCTTCTCAAAGGTCAAATCAATTGATCTCAGACAAATTCCAATTGCCATTGAAGGTAATACTCCTGAGGTAGCATCAATTATTCATGCTATTGCGGATAGATTATCTGAAAAAGTTTTTGAATTAAGGTCTGATCAGAGGAAAGTGCTGCACGTTGCTGCTGTTTTTGCATGTAATTTTACTAATCATCTTTTTTCATTGTCTCAAGAATTACTGAAAGGCCAAAACCTTGATTTTGATCTTTTGCGGCCGTTGATTAATGAAACTGCCAATAAAGTTCAGTTGAACGATCCAATTACAATGCAAACTGGCCCTGCAATTCGTGGCGATCAGTCAACAATCAATATTCATCTTGATTTGCTGGCTGGAAAACCGGAGCTGAAAGAGCTCTATCAAAAATTAAGTCAAAGCATAGTCAATTTACAAGAGCGATCTCAAGGCTGAATTTAAAATGCTATTTTTGCAACAATGAACATTTTTAAGTTAACAATCAATTTTGAGGAAACTGCAAAGTCATCTTTGGAGTTACCCATCGCTGAAGGAGAATCGGTATTGGATGTCTGTCTGGATAATGGGATAGAATTACAGCATAATTGTGGTGGAGTTTGCGGATGTAGTACTTGCCAGGTTTATGTCAATTCAGGGATGGATTTTCTTCAAGAGATATCAGATAAAGAAGAAGATTTTATTGATCGGGCTATAAATCCGCGTATAAATTCACGTTTAGGTTGTCAATGCGTGGTTATTGACGGTAATATTGAAGTAACACTTCCTGATCAACATCAATTTTTAGGACATTAATAAAGTTTAAAAATGGCAAACGACAAATTTGAATTACCAATTCACTGGAAAGATCACGAAGATATTGCTATGGGACTATATGAAAAGTTCGGAGATGATTTTGGTGAATCCCAGATATATAGAATCCGATTTACGGATCTTTTGGAGTGGATATTAAGCCTGCCAAATTTTGAAGGTACTCGCGAAGAAAGTAATGAAGGTCATTTGGAACAGATCCAGTCTGCGTGGGTTTACGAATGGCGCGATAATCAGTAGGAGGAAGGAAGTCGGAAGTCGGAGGTCTGAAGTCTGAAGTCGGAAATCCTCAGTCCTCATACCTCATGCCTCAGTCCTCCTACCTCAGACAAAGAAAATGGAACCAAGAACAAGGAACCAGGAGCAAAGCCAAAAGGAGAAAGCTGAAAGCTAGAACTTGAAAAACAGAATCAAGAACCAGGAGCAAAGACAGCTTAGTGCTAATTCAGATTTTTGGTTTTTTCAGACCTCAGACTTCAGACCTCCTACCTCAGATAACAGACAACAGATAAAAGGCGAAAGCTAAAAGGTAAAAGTTATAAGTAATAAGTTATAAGTAATAAGTTATAAGCAGAGAACAGCAAACATTTGAAATGATTAGCCCAAGGCAATTTTAACTAACTACTAACCAACTAACTACTAACCAACTGATAACTGACAACAGATAACAGACAACAGATAACAGACAACAGATAACAGACAACAGACCCCAGACCCCCATGTTCCTCGAAAAACTCAAGCATATTAAAGCAATTATTCTGGATGTTGATGGAGTACTTACCAATGGTATTTTGCTCTTGACTGAATCTGGAGAGCAGCTCAGACAATTTAATATTAAGGATGGCTATGCATTGCAGCTAGCAGTAAAGAAGGGAATTAAGGTAGCAGTTCTTTCAGGTGCTCGTTCAAAAGGCGTTGAGCATCGTTTAAGGGGGCTAGGAATCCAAGATATTTTTTTGGGACTTAACTCAAAACTTGAAGTTTATTCTAATTACTTAATTCAAAATAACCTTAAACCTGATCAGGTATTATTCATGGGCGACGACATTCCTGATCTAGAGGTTATGAAACTTGCTGGTCTTGCTGTTTGCCCGCTAGATGCCGCAGAAGAAATAAAAGCCATTTCACAGTATATTTCTCCAAAAAATGGAGGAGAAGGATGTGTAAGAGATATCGTTGAGAAAGTTTTGAAGATCCAGAATTTATGGACCGATGTAGATTCTTCTGCCACTGATGGCTCTAAAGCAGTTTAATTTTTTTAGCAGTAAACTTTTTATTTATTTTTGGACTCTTTCTTAGTTTCACAACTAATGTAAGTGCTCAGGGTAGAATGCAAATGGGAACACCTGAACAAAGACCAACACGTTAGCTTTTTCAACTTGAATCATTAAAACTTGCCCAGGATCAAAAAGTAAAATTTGCTTCAGTATTACTGTGGTCAGCAATTCAGATTGATAGTATTGCAAAAACTCTTAATGGTGATTTTAGTGCAATGTGTTCATAACTAAGATTCATAAATTAAAAAGCGGCTTCTGGCCGCTTTTCTTATTTTTGCTGAAATTTAAATACGATGATTAAAAAATTTCCTCCTATTATATTGGCTTCTAAGTCGCCACGCAGACAAGAATTGCTACAACTGATGGGAATTGATTTCACTGTTGTACTAAAGGATGTTGATGAAAGCTATCCTTCCAATTTATCACCTTCAGAGATAGCTGTTTATATTTCAGAAAAAAAAGTCAGTGCATTTGATCAAGTGATAAATGATGAGATTGTAATCACAGCCGATACCATTGTTTCGCTTGACGGAAAAATTTTGGGTAAACCTGAAAATGAAGATCATGCTTTTGAAATTCTTTCAGATTTATCGGGAAAGAGGCATGAAGTTATTACTGCAGTAAGTTTGCTTAAAAATCATCAGATTAAAAGTTTTTTTGAAGTATCTGAAGTATTCTTTAAACCCATTAATTCTGAGCAGATTCGATATTATATTTCAAATTATCACCCTATGGATAAGGCAGGTGCTTATGGAATTCAAGAATGGATCGGACTTGTTGCTGTTGATAAGATTATTGGTTCTCACAGTAATATTATGGGACTGCCAACTCAACGTTTATATCAAGAATTATGCAAGCTTGTTGATTGATCTTATCAGGTTCAATAAATCATATCATTTCAAATAATATTCCTTCTTTCATAGAATAAGTTGAAAGTTTTAGAGTCTTGAACTCATGTAGATTAAGTACATAACTAGTTAATAGAGTTGCCACAACAATCATATCCACTCTTACGGCTGGAATACCAGCAGTGACGGCACGTTCTTCATGATTACTTCTAATGATGAATTTTGATATTTTTTCGAATTTGTCAAGATCAATATTGAATTCCGGTTTTTCGAACCCGCTTTTGAAGTCTGGGTTGAGCATACTTGCAAATGTTTCAAATGCACCTGCCGAACCTATTAGTTGTTTGGGTTTGTAATTATCCAATTGCGTTTTCAGATCAATAAGTACTACATTCAGATAGGAATGAAGTTCGCTTATATTCGATTCTGAAATGGGGTCTGATTTGTGGAATTGATCCATAAGCCTAGCCGCACCTATGTCAAAGCTTTTTTTCCAGAATATTTGATCTTGATCGCAAATGATAAATTCAACACTTCCACCGCCAATGTCGATGATCAAACTGCTTTGATTTTTCATATTGATTGCCGCGCGAACTCCAGAAAAGATCAATTCTGCCTCTCTGTTTCCATCAATTATCTCGATCTTTATTCCGGTTTCTTTGACTATTTTTTCGGTAAAAATTTTGCTATTGGATGCAGATCGTAAAGCAGAAGTTGCAAAAGCTTTAATCTGAAATACTCCATGATGATCAATTGAAGTCTTAAACTGCCTGATGGCAGAAACTCCACGATCAAACGCCAAATCAGTGATCATACCATCTCTCATACCACCTTCGCCAAGTTTCACTGCAATACTTTCCTGAAAAATAACCTTCGGCCTATTTTCATTGATTTCAGCAATCAGCAAATGAAAGGTATTGGTACCCAGATCGATGATGGCAATGGAGCTCATTGGTGTGTTTAAGTTATAGGTTATAAGTTATAAGTAATAAGTTATAGGTTATAAGTAATAAGTTATAGGTTATAAGTTATAGGTGGATTTTGCTTTCAGCTTTTAACTTTCAGCTTTCAGCTTTTTGCTTTTTGCTTTCCCCTTTCAGCTTTCCCCTTTCAGCTTTGAGCTTTTAACTTTCAGCTTTTAACTTTCAGCTTTCAGCTTTCCGCTTTCAGCTTTTAACTTTCAGCTTTCAGCTTTTCGCTTTCAGCTTTTAACTTTCAGCTTTGAGCTTTCCCCTTTCAGCTTTCCCCTTTCAGCTTTTTGCTTTCCCCTCTCAGCTTCCCCCCTCAAATCCTACTCCTTATACATAAACCATTTACCCAACTCCTTAAAACTCACCTTCTTTCCATACATCAGAATACCTACCCGGTAAATACGAGATGCTACCCATGTAGTAAATATAAATCCGCCAATCAATAAAAAAATGGATAGTGCGAGCTCCCAATTTGGTACTCCGAATGGAAGTCTAACCATCATGGCAATAGGTGAAGTAAAAGGAATGATACTAAGCCAGAATGATAAACTGCTATCTGGATTGTTTACTATAAAACTAAATGACATGATATAGGTAAATAGTAGGGGCAAAGTAATGGGCAGCATAAATTGCTGTGTTTCTGTATCACTTTCAACCGCCGACCCAACTGCTGCAAAAAGAGCTGAATAAAGCATGTAACCGCCAAAGAAAAATACAATGAAAACAGGTAGTATATAAGTCCATTGAACAGTTTGAACTGCCTTAACAATATCCATACCCGGCCCATTAGTTGAAACGGCCTCCACCTGCTTATTCATAGGCATTTCGGATGTTACCTGCTCAACTTTGTCTTTAAATAGTATGGTGGTGGCAACAGTCATTAAGCTCGCTGAAAGTACAATCCACAACATGAATTGAGTTAAGCCAACACAGCCAATCCCAATAATCTTACCCATCATTAGCTGGAATGGTTTTACAGATGAAATTATTACCTCCACAATTCTACTAGTCTTTTCTTCAATAATGCCGCGCATTACTTGTATGCCATAAATAAATAGTGACATATAGATCAATATTGCAGCAGCAAAGCCTACTGCCATAGCAGCACCTGAACTACTGTCTTTCTCACCTTCAATGGTTAGTTCTTTAGAAACAACAGATAAACTAGGCTTAATTTTATCAAGGGTTTCTGAATCAATTCCGGCATCTTTCAATAGTTTGATACGCATTTGGTCGTTTAATTGCCTTTCAATAGAGCTGATAACAGATAAACCGGCTTTTTTCTGTGCAAACATCTCAATACTTCCTTCGTTACTGATATCTTTTGGGATATAAAGCACGAATGCATCTTCGTTATTTATCACCTTCTTTTTTGCTTCAGTTAAGCTTAATTCGGAGATCTCAAAATTTACAGACTTATTATTATCAAATGCCTTTTCAAATATTCCGCTTTCATCTATTACCTCTACGGTTGGAATGTTGTCTCCGCCATTCATTGATAAGGCAAATATCAGAGCATACATTCCAATGATAAGCATCGGAACAAGGAAGGTCATGATCAGGAACGACTTCTTTTTAACTCTGCTGAAATATTCTCTTTTTATGATGAGTAATGTTTTGTTCATGATGTTGAGTTAATTTTTTACGTTCTGAATAAAGATGTCGTTCATGCTAGGGATGATCTCTGAAAGTTCAGTGATTTGCACTTGAGGAATTAAAAAATTAAGCAGATCATTTACCGAATAATTTGGATTGATTTGAATAGTTTGATGCGTAGTGCCATCTTCAATTTTTTCATTATGGATGCTGCAGATTTGATTTGCTGGAGTAGTGATACTTCCGCTAAATGCAATGCGGTAGCTATTATTTCGATATAAATTCCGGATATCTTTAACTTTTCCATCCAGTATTTTTTTTGATTTATGTATCAATGCAATACTGTCACATAGCTGTTCAACAGACTCCATTCTGTGTGTAGAAAAGATGATGGTAGCCCCCTTTCTATTCAATTCAAGTATTTCATTGGTAATAAGCTGAGCATTTACCGGATCAAATCCAGAGAAGGGCTCATCTAGGATGATAAGCTCAGGATCATGAACAACAGTGGCAATGAATTGCACTTTTTGCTGCATTCCTTTACTCAGATCTTCCACTTTCTTATTCCACCAGCTCTGAATTTCCATTTTTTCAAACCAAAATTTAATTCTGGCTGTAGCATCTGATTTTGAAAGTCCTTTTAGCTGTGCCAAATAAAGCATTTGCTCACCTATTTCCATTTTTTTATACAATCCACGCTCTTCTGGCAGATAGCCAATAGTGGATATATGTGATGGATTTAGTTTCTCGCCATTTAGAAATATTTCACCATGATCGGGTGCAGTGATTTGATTGATGATACGAATAAGTGAGGTTTTGCCAGCGCCATTCGGACCTAAGAGCCCGAATATAGACCCTTTTTCTACCTCAATAGAAACATTATCTAAAGCACGATGATTAGCATATTGCTTAACTATATTCCGAATACTCAGCATTTTTTTTTTGATAGATTTTTAATTGATTTTTAGATAGTAGTTTTGATGATTTGTTACATTTTTTTGTTTAAAAATACGTCAATCAAACCAATAAGGTCAGTCATTTTAATTTTGTTGATCAGAATGGACCACATTACGAGTTTTGAGTAATGCTTGCTTAAACTTGTCAGGGTTTTTCATTCTAATTTTGTTCCTATTATGTTTCGAATCGATTTTGCTTTTGTAGTAATTGCCTATTTTTTTTTTTCGAGTTTCAACTCAGCAGCGTCATATTCTAAACAGGAATTTATATCTTTAAAATAACTATTATACTATGAAGCTGTTCTATTCAAAAAAACTCATAATTATAGCTTCGCTACTTATTATTGTAGCGCTGTTATATAAATTAGCAATTCCTGCTCCTGAGGTCGATTATAATACTCAGGTAAAACCTATTATCAATAAAAAGTGTATTTCATGCCATGGTGGAGTGAAACAGGAGGCAGGATTCAGCATGTTGTTTCAGGAAGAAGCACTCGGGAAAACTGAATCTGGAAAGCCTGCAATACTTCCAGGAAATCCAGATGAAAGCGAACTTATCAAACGAATAACACATGCTGATCCAAATGAAAGAATGCCTTATAAGCATGAAGCACTTTCAAAGGACGAAATAAATATTTTACGTCAATGGATTAAGGAAGGGGCTAAATGGGGCGAGCACTGGGCTTATATCCCCGTTAAAAAACAGGATGTTCCTGATTATAATAATAAGTGGATTAAAAATGATGTAGACCAGTTTGTTTATCAAAAATTGGAGGAAGAAAAGTTAAAGCCTTCAAATGAAGCTGATAAAGCAACTTTGCTCCGTAGACTTAGCCTAGATCTTATAGGCATGCCTGCTTCCGAACAAATTGCTTCAAAATATCTCAAAGACAATTCTGACAAAGCCTATGAAAATCTTGTTAATGATCTTTTGGCATCGTCACGCTATGGCGAAAGGTGGACCAGCCTGTGGCTAGATCTTGCCCGTTTTGCGGATACAAGGGGCTATGAAGCAGATCGAGCCCGAAATATTTGGAAATACCGCGATTGGCTTATCAATGCCTTTAATACAGATAAACCATATAACGATTTTTTAATTGAACAGCTTGCAGGTGATTTGATGCCAGACCCTGATGATGCTAAATATATTGCTACTGCTTTTCATCGTAATACCATGACCAACGATGAAGGAGGTACAGATAATGAAGAATTCAGGACTGCTGCTGTAATGGATAGGGTGAATACCACCTGGACCGCAGTAATGGGTACTAGTTTTAACTGTGTTCAATGCCATAGTCACCCTTATGATCCTTTTAAAAGCGATGAATATTATAAATTCCTTGCTTTTTTCAACAATAGTCGTGATGAAGATACTCAGTCTGAATATCCGGTGCTGCGCCAATATAATACTGCAGATAGTATAAAGTTCACCCAATTGATCGGATGGTTAAAAAATAATGTTTCGGAGGGGGCAGCAAAAAAATATCAGGTCTTTCTCAAAACATGGCAGCCAACAATAAATTCTCTGCAATGTGATCAATTTGTAAATGGAGCTCTGATCAGTAGTTGGTATGCTGGCTTACGTAATAAAGGTACCTGTCGGCTAAAAAATGTGGTTTTGGAGAATAAAAACCAGCTCATGTTTCGATATAACAGTAAAATTGAAGCTGGAAAATGGTTTATTTATCTGGATAGCTTAAATGGACAATTGCTAAAAACAATTCCATTGTCTAATACGAATGGCGAATGGAAGGTAGTAAGTACTGCCTTTCCTAATGTAAAGGGTAAACATAATCTGTATTTTAAATATTATAGCCCCGCTCTAAAAACCGCTGATGAAACTGGTGTTCAGTTTGAATGGTTTCAATTTGACCAGACTTTTCCTGGAAAAGGCAAGCCAGGATATGACATTGCCTACAAGGACTTTAATTATTTGATGCAGGCCAAAGTAGATGCTACTCCAATCATGTTTGAAAATAATAAGGAACAATATAGAGCCACCCATGTTTTTGTAAGAGGAAACTGGATGGTTAAAGGCAAGGCAGTTCAAGCTGATGTGCCAGATATAATGAATCCACTGCCACCCAATGTGCCTAGAAATAGGTTGGGAATGGCCTTATGGTTAACAGATAAGAAAAATCCTTTAGTTGCCCGAACAATGGTGAACCGTTTATGGGAACAGCTTTTTGGATATGGATTAGCTGAAACACTAGAAGACCTTGGAACACAGGGAATTTCACCAACTCATAAAGAATTGCTCGACCATCTTTCATGGAAATTCATGAATGAATATAACTGGAGTATCAAGCGATTATTGAAAGATATCGTTTCATCTGCCACATACAGACAAGATTCTAAAGTGAATGAGGAGCTGATTAAAAAAGATCCGAACAATAAATTTTATGCAAGAGGATCGAGAATAAGGTTATCAGCTGAGCAGTTGAGAGATCAAGGGCTTGAGGTTAGTAACTTGCTGAGTGAAAAAATGTATGGTAAAAGTGTCATGCCTTTTCAGCCGGCAGGAATTTGGCGTTCTCCATACAATGGCGATGTTTGGAAGATGAGTGAAAAGGAGGATCAGTTTAGAAGAGCACTTTACACTTATTTAAAAAGAACAGCACCTTATCCATCCATGATGACATTTGATGGCGGTGCTAGAGAAGTCTGTATCCCACGTAGAATAAGAACCAATACACCTTTACAGGCCTTAACTTCATTAAATGATTCTACATCTCATGTTATTGCAAGAAACCTGGCTTTCCGTATGCAGAAAATAGGAGGTAATGAAGCGGGTAAGCAGATTCAGAAAGGCTATGAAATGATGATGTATAAACCTATTTCACCGATTAGGCAAAAAGCACTTGTTGATTTGTATACTACAGCATTGAATAAATTTAAAAAGGATAAGAGGGCTAGGCAAGCAATTGTTGGTCTGAAAGAACTAGAAAAAGGCAGCAATGCCGAAACAGCAGCAATGGTAATAGTTGCAGGAGCTATGTTGAACATGGACGAGTGGCTAAATAAAAATTAGATTTAAACGTTTTCCTTTTTTCAGGCTAAAAAGCAGGATTAAAGAATGATGTAGCTATTGATATAATGTTATTTTTAGATGACGCGCAAAAATTTCGATAATGAAGAATGAAATACGTATTCAACGATTGTTAAAGGAGGCAGAACATACTGCACTGCAGCAACATACAAGACGACACTTCCTCAAGGAAAGCGCCATGGGATTTGGTGCCTTGGCATTGGGCTCATTGCTGGGTAGCTGCGGAACCCAATCGTCAGATGCTTCTGGCAGTTTGTTTGATGCTTCCAACCCATTGGCACCGCGCTCGCCAATGTTTCCTGGTAAAGCAAAATCTGTCATTTATTTACACATGGCAGGCGCACCTTCGCAGCTTGAGCTATTTAGTTTTAAGCCTGAGCTTGCCAAGCTAGATGGTCAGGATTGCCCGCAATCATTGCTGGAGGGCAAAAAATTTGCATTCATTCGTGGTGTTCCTAAAATGCTTGGCCCCCAAGCAAAATTTAAGCAATATGGTCAGAGCGGCTTATGGTTATCTGATAACTTACCGCATCTTTCTACAGTAGCAGATGATATAGCGATGCTTAATGCAGTTACAACTGATCAGTTTAATCATGCACCAGCTCAGTTATTAATGCAAACGGGTTCAGCAAGATTAGGTAGGCCAAGCATCGGATCATGGGTTACTTATGGTATGGGATCTGAAAATAAAAATTTGCCGGGTTTTGTTGTTTTAACTTCAGGTGGTAATAACCCTGATGCTGGAAAAAGTGTTTGGGGAAGTGGATTTTTACCTAGTGTGTATCAGGGTGTGCAGTGTAGGGGAGAAGGCGATCCGGTTTTATTCATTAAGGATCCTGATGGGATGGATAGAGATTTGCGTAAAGCTTCAATCGATGCCATCAATAAAATAAATCATGACCAGTACGAAGAATATCAGGATCCTGAAATACTTTCACGTATTGCGCAATATGAAATGGCCTATAAGATGCAAATATCAGTGCCTGAGGTTATGAATATCAATGATGAGCCAGCCTATATTCATGAGATGTACGGAACAGAACCAGGTAAAACCAGTTTCGCAAACAACGTATTGCTAGCAAGAAAACTCGTTGAAAAGGGAGTACGTTATATTCAGCTTTTTGATTGGGGTTGGGACACTCATGGAAATTCTGCTAGTGGCTCAGTGGATATTGGTTTGGTCAATAAATGCCGTAGCGTAGATAAGCCGATAACGGCATTAATTCTGGATTTGAAACAAAGAGGATTATTAGATGAAACGCTAATTGTATGGGGTGCCGAATTTGGCAGAACACCCATGCAGGAAAACCGCGAAGGTAAAGATATGCCTTATAAAGGCAGAGATCACCATGCTGGGGCCTTCAATATGTGGATGGCAGGTGGTGGAATTAAAGGTGGTACTTCTTATGGTGAAACTGATGAGATTGGTTATGACATCGTTAGCGGAAAAACAGAAGCATTTGATATTCAGGCCACTATATTAAATCAATTGGGCTTTGATCATGAAAAATTAACCTATGAATCACAGGGTCGTCCATTCCGATTAACCGATGTAGGAGGAAAAGTGATAACCGATATAATTTCTTAAAAATTCAGCTCAGCCCGATACAATTGTATGAAACAAGATAGACGAGAATTCATAAAAAACTCTGCGGCCGGCTCAGCTGCTTTATTATTATCATCAATGGAATCATTTGCTAATCAGCCTTTACCCATTCCCGAAACCAATAAAAATTATGCATTAAAGATCCTAGCTACCAGCTGGGGTTTCCAAGGAACGATGGATGAATTTTGTGCCAAAGTGAAAAAGGAAGGTTATGATGGTATAGAGTTGTGGTGGCCAACAAATAATAAAAAGGCTCAGGATGATATATTTGCCGCATTGAAAAAATATGATCTTGAAATTGGGTTCTTATGTGGCGGATCTCAGTCAAATCCACAGGAACATCTTGCATTTTTCAAGAATATGATTGATGCGGCAGCCAAGCAAAACATCCAGAGGCCACTGTATATTAACAACCATTCAGGGAGGGATCATTTTAGTTTTGATGATAACAAAAAGTTCATAGAGCATACTCAGGCACTTGCAAAAGAAACTGGAATCCTGATCTGTCATGAAACTCATCGAGGCAGAATGCTATTTGCGGCTCATATTACAAGAAAGTTTATTGAGAGCTTCCCTGAATTGCGGTTAACTTTAGATATATCTCATTGGTGTAATGTTCATGAAAGCTTATTGGCTGATCAACAAGAAACGGTTGAAATGGCATTGAGCAGAACTGATCATATTCATGCAAGAATTGGACACCCGGAAGGGCCGCAGGTAAATGACCCGCGCGCGCCAGAATGGGAGCCTGTAGTTAAGCAGCATTTTGAATGGTGGGATAAGATTGTAGAAAGAAAGAAGAAAAATGGCGAGCTAGTAACCATACTAACTGAATTTGGACCTCCTGATTATATGCCCACCTTGCCGTATACCAAACAGCCTTTAGGCAATCAATGGGAAATAAATGTGCACATGATGCAGGTGCTCAGAAAAAGATATTCCTAATTCTTTATTTCAATTAAATGATTATTAGCGCTGTTATTTTAGAGAATATTATTGAATTTATTGGAAGGTTTCATCCTGTTTTGGTGCACTTACCTATTGGTGTGCTATTGCTGGCTGCACTTTTTCAATGGCTATCCCGAAAGGAGAAGTATCAATCTTTATCGTCTGCAGTGAGTATTGCCTTATTCTGGGGAATGATCAGTGCAATATTATCTTGCATCAGTGGATATCTGTTGTCAAATTCAGGAGATTATGATGCAGATCTTATTTCAAATCACCAGTGGTTTGGAATTGCAGTGGCCAGTATTTCGATTCTTGCCTATGGGTTAAACAGAAGGAATAAAGATAATATTTGGGTCAGCGGTTTAATGGTATTGCTGATCATTATTACTGGGCACTTAGGCGGATCAATCACCCATGGTTCAGATTATCTAGTTCAAGCGTTTTCAACTGAGGGCAATGACGCGATTACGGCAAAAAGAGCACCAATACCTGATATTAATCAAGCTCTTGCCTATAATGATGTCATCAGGCCAATATTGACAGCTAAGTGTTATAAATGCCATGGTCCGGATAAGCAAAAAGGCAAATTGAGATTGGATATGCCTGATCTTATCCTAAAAGGCGGAAAAGGCGGGCTCGTTCTTGTTGGTGGTAAGGTTGATGATAGTGAACTGATTAAAAGGATCCTTTTGGCAAAAGATAACGAAGATCATATGCCTCCAATAGAGCAACCACAACTAACAAAATCAGAGCTGGAGCTGTTGCATTGGTGGGTAAGTAGTGGAGCAGATTTTAATAAGAAGGTGAATGCACTTGTTCAAACAGATAAGATCAAACCTGTATTATTAGCATTGCAATCTGAAGAGGTAAAAGAAGAACTTAAGATTTCAGATGTGCCTGCAGAATCTGTTGATATTGCAGATCAGGGTTCATTCAAAAAAATACAGGAAAGAGGTATTGCTTTAACGGCAGTTGCTCAAAACAGTAATTATTTAGCTGCAAATTTTGTGGCAGTTGAAACTTTAACTGAAAAAGATTTACAACTATTGAATCCAATAGCAAAACAATTAATCTGGCTTAAATTAGGAGATTCACAACTGAATGATAAGATGCTTGCACGTATTTCAGATTTATCATCACTTACCCGCCTTTCGCTAGAGCGCACCGCAATAAGTGATTTTGGAATTGTTCAATTAAAAAATCTGGATAAACTTCAATATCTTAATTTGATTGGAACAAAGGTAAGTGTAAAGGGCTTAGAGCAGTTAAAAGGCTTAAATGAGCTCAAACAAATTTTCCTATTCCAAACGTTAGTTCAGCCTTCAGAAGTAGATCAGCTTAAAAAGTTATTTCCTAAAGCTAAGATTGATTTAGGTGGATATAAATTACAATTCCTAGAGGGTGATACCACCGAATTAAAAGATCCGAAACTGAAATAAGAATACAATTTTGTTTTTAATTATTTAATGTGAATTAAACATGAATAACATTTTAAATTCTGAGTTTTACGTCAATATTTAAGATTTTCTAGGCTTCTTCAAATTATGGAAAAAAATTTCAAAGATCAATCAAGGCGATTATTTATCAGGCAGATATCATTGGCTTCGGCCTTGCTTCTTAGTGGAAAGATTACAGAGGTATCTGCAGAGGAAGTGTACGGTTTAAAGTCAAAGGTAAAACTTAGGTTTGTTGTTGCTTCCGATTTTCATTATGGGCAGCCCGACACCGCTTTTGATGAAATGACTAGTAAAGTTATTAGCCAGATCAATTTGTTTAATAAAACCAATAAATTGAATTTTTGTGTAATCAACGGCGATATCATTCATAATGAAAAGTCTTTTTTGCCATTGGTCAAAAAGAAAATAGATCAGCTTGATGTACCTTATTTTGTAACCAGGGGCAATCATGACATGGTTAGTAGTGAATTCTGGAATGAAGTTTGGAAAATGCCTTTGAATCATAGTTTTGAAACAAAGGATGCAGCATTTATTTTGGCCGATACTTCTAATGAACAGGGAACTTATGTTTCTCCTGATTTGGTTTGGTTAGAGTCAAAGCTAGAGCAGTATAAAAATAAAAAGAATGTGTTTCTGATACTCCATATCCCACAGGCAAAATGGACTAAGCATGCTATTGATACGCCTGATTTTTTCACATTAATTAAAAAGTATCCAAATATCCGGGCAGGTTTACATGGTCATGAGCATGATCAGGATGGTGTGAAAATGGTTGATAATATACCTTTCCTGTTTGATTCACATGTAGGAGGTAATTGGGGTACTCCTTACAAAGGTTTTAGAGTTCTTGAGTTGCTGAGCGATGGCACCTTGCTCACATACATGATGAATCCTACCGAAAAATTAGCTGAGTTAAGCTTTTAATATAGATACATCTGATGAGTAATTCATCAGATGTATCTATATTCTATAAAGTAAGTTTCATTCCTGCAAAGAAATTTCGCGGAGCAGCAGCATTGAAAAATCTGCCACCAAAGGCATTCAGATCATTTCCCAAACTATAGGTTTGATCTAAGAGGTTATCTATTCCTGCAAAAACATCAAGTACAGGTTTGCCTGGTTTACTGGTTCTCCATCCAGCTTTAAAATGAACCAGGTCAAATGATTTTGAAAAAACACTATTTGCATCATTCAATGCAATTTTTGAAGTGTAATTATGCTGTGCGAAGAGGTAAAAATTCTGTTGGAACCGGAAGTCTAATCCGCTGATCACTACTGCCCTCGGTGTACCTGTAAGACGGTTTCCTGAATAATCAATGGCTCCGTTAACATAATTCTGAAAGAAATACTTACTTAAAGTATAGCTATTTTGTAATTGAAGCCCGCTAAGTAATCCTTTTGAACCCGGTTCAATAAGCCAGTAACTTGCCTGAGTTTCAATACCATTTTGACGAGTACCACCAGCATTTAAATAATATTCAGTATCATTTGAATTAACCCTACGAACGATGGCATTCTCAAGTTTGTATTGGAAAATAGAGGCATCTAGCCATAACCTGTCATTGTTGTTACGTAATCTTAATCCAGCTTCATAGTTCCAGCCTGTTTCTGATTCGATATTAGGGTTGATTATATTATCAGATGCTCTCACCTCGGCAATTGTTGGAGGAGAGTATCCTCTACTAACCGAAGACCTAAGTGCAAGATTGTTAGAAAGTTTATAAGACAATGCCAAACGAGGCATTAACTCTGGATCGAATTTACGCTCAAAACGGGTGGCATACGTACGAATATTTTTAGAGAATTTGTACTTATAATAATTTAAGCTTGCCGCAACTTCAGCACTTAGTCTTTCACCGATATTGGTTGAAAATCGGGTGAAATAAAAGAATTGATTTGAAATAATATCATCTTGGGCCTGAAGGCTTCCCTGAACACCTCTATTATTGTTGTAATTGGCTATATCAGCTCCGGTACTTTGTAATTCGAGACCTGCATTCCATTTCCAATTGACTGATTTATCTTGATTGCCTGATAATTCTAGATAAGTTCGTACTCCGGCAGTATTCTCTTTACGGATTTCATAATTAGTAATGAACGGATTCAGGTAATCTGTTGTTGAACCGTAAAGTGCAATAACATGTCTCAGGTTATTGACAATCTTAGCTTCATTGACAATTCCGGCATATAGGGTATTGTTTTGAATCCGAGCCTTTTGAGCTACAGGGCCAGCAACAAATGCTGTTGAGGGTCTCGCTGCTCTGGGGTTAGCGGTATATTGAGCCAGGGTTAATCCACCGGGGGTTTTATATTCCAGATCTGAGTAGAAGGCCAGAACACGCAGTTGATTCTCTTTTGAATAGTTCATTCGATACATCACTTGTGCAAAGTTGCGGCTCATAGCACTGTGTTCTCTATAGCCATCCGACCGTTGATAAGAATGATTAATATTCAGGAATTGATTTTTAAATTTTTTCTGGACAGCAATTCTTTCTTGGAATAAACCATAAGAACCGCTACTAATTCCTGCTGATGCCCATGAACTGTTGGCTCGATTGTCAACAGGGTTTAACAACACTACACCACCAGAGTTTGCGCCGAATAAACTGCCATCAGGCCCTTTTAATACTTCAATATTATGAATGCTGTTTACATCAATAAGGTTCAGATAGGTATTGCCTCCTGCATCTGTTAAAGGGAATTCATCGAGGTAAACTTTTACATTTCTAACTCCGAAAGGTGATCGTAATGAACTGCCTCGAATAGATAAGCGGTAACTGCCAGGTGATCTTTCTTCCATTCGAATTCCTGGTACGGAGTTCAAAGCTGGAAGCATGGAAATGCCAGGCTGGTCTCTCAATTGCTTATTGCTGATTAGGCTAACTGATGAAGGAACCCGAAGAATTGGTTGTTCAGATAAATAAGCACGTATCACTATTTCTCCCACTTTTTGTACAGAATCAACCTTGCTTTGGGCAAAACTGAAATTAACAAGCATCGAAAATAGTAAGGCGATTGTGATTCTGCCAGGTGTTAAGTATCTATCTAAATTCATTTCTTTAATTTAAAGCCAAGCCATTGAAAGGCAAGGCAAATTTATTAAAACTTAGGAGTATAAATCAGGGATTAAATCTTATGGATGTAAAATTTTTTAATGAATTGCTGGTCGAATTAAATTAGAAAATAAAAGGCCACCCTAAATAGGATGGCCTTTTATTTTTTGCCTTTATTCGAAATATTCTTTCATCTTATCGAAGAAGCTTTTTTCATTTTTGCCAGGTTGTGGCTTGAAATTCGGAGATTCTTTTAAGCTATCTAAAATTTCTCTTTCCTCCTTTGAAAGTACTTTTGGAGTCCAAATATTTATGTAGATCAATTGATCTCCGCGGTGATATGAATTTACCTCTGGAACCCCTTTTCCTTTCAGGCGTAGAATTTTACCACCCTGAGTTCCAGGGTCAATTTTTATTTTTGCTTTCCCATCAATTGTTGGAACTTCAATGCTCGAACCAATAGCTGCATCAATAAAGCTAATATGAAGATCATAAATGATATTATTTCCTTCACGCTTTAATGAGTCATGCTGAATTTCTTCAATTAGTATGATCAGATCACCTGGAATACCACCTCGAGGTGCAGCATTCCCTTTTCCGCTCATCGATAATTGCATTCCTTCGCTTACTCCGGCAGGAATGTTGATACTGATTGTTTCTTCGCCACGAGATAAACCATCTCCATGGCAGGTTGTACATTTTGAAGTGATCTGAGTTCCTTCACCATTACAAGTAGGGCAGGTGCTGGTTGTTTGCATCTGTCCTAGTATAGTATTTGTAACCCTTCTTACTGCTCCACTGCCATTACAGGTTTGGCAGGTATTGAATGATGATTTATCTTTTGCGCCACTTCCATCGCAAGTGTCACATATAACCTGTTTGTTTACTTTGATTTTTTTCTCAACACCCTTAGCAATTTCTTCCAAGCTAAGTTTAACCTTGATGCGAAGATTACTTCCACGTGCTGCACGACGTCCACCTCGGGTTTGCTGTTGGCCTCCAAAGAAACTGTCAAATGGGCTGCCACCACCACCTCCACCACCGAAGATATCTCCAAACTGGCTGAATATGTCTTCCATATTCATGTTGCCACCATATCCGCCGCCACCATTAGGGCTTGAAGCTCCTCCGGCATGACCAAACTGGTCATATCTTCTTTTCTTTTCAGCATTACTTAAAACCTCATAGGCTTCAGCTGCTTCCTTGAAATTTTCTTCAGACTGTTTATCACCTGGATTTTTATCCGGATGATATTTAATTGCCATCTTTCGATACGCTTTTTTTATCTCATCTGCAGTTGAGCTGCGTGTTACTCCAAGTATGTCGTAATAATCTCGTTTTGCCATTTTTCTAAATAAACATTATGCACCATTTTAAAAGCCCTGCATAAAGGCTGGCATAATATCTATGCTCCTATAATAACTTTTGCAAAGCGTATTACTTTGTCATTCAGGTAATACCCTTTCTCTAATTCATCTACTACTTTTCCCTTAAGATCATCTGATGGTGCAGGAATATTGGTGATACCCTCATGAACATCAGCATCAAATTCAGCTCCAATTGAAGTCATTTCTTTAAGACCTTTATTGTTTAGTACGTTTTTTAATTTGTGATGAACAAGTTTCACACCCTCTTTTACCGCCTCAATATCTGTTGCTTTTTCGATTGATTTCTGAGCTCTTTCAAAATCATCAAGTACGGTTAAAAGATCAACAATCACATCTTTTCCTGCAATTTGAAGTAATTCTAGGCGTTCCTTGCTAGTACGACGTTTGAAATTATCGAACTCTGCATATAATCGTAAATATTTGTTCTGCCATTCTGAAGCCTCAGCTTTTAATTTTTCCTCATCTGAAATTTGCTCATCATCTGGCTGGGTTGAATTTTCATCAATTTCTGGCACATCATTATTTACTGATTCATTTTGTTCCAGAATGTCTTTTTGCTCAGCATTTTCAGTTGTTTGATTCTCTTCCATTTTAGTCTTCTTCTTTTTATTCAATAATTCTGAAAATTTCATATTAATTCATGGCAATTTTTTTGCCAAAAAATAAATCAGTCAAGCTGTCAGCATTTCTACTGTAATCTACTTATAACTGACATTAACTGCCTGTATAATTGATGAAGATTGTTAGATCTTAGCGTCCTGGTGAATTATCCCACCTTCGCATTTAATAATTCTTGATGGAAATGTTCTGATGATATGATAATCGTGAGATGCCATTAATACAGCAGTACCTGATTGACTGATTTGTTTTAACAAGGTTACAATGTCTTCAGATGTATCTGGATCCAGGTTGCCTGTTGGTTCATCGGCCAAAATTAATTCAGGGTCATTCAGCAAGGCTCTGGCAATTACAACTCGTTGTTGCTCACCACCTGATAATTCATGTGGCATTTTTTTAGTTTTTGAGCGTAAACCAACTTTTTCAAGTACATCTAATATTCGTACAGAAATCAGATTTTTATCTTTCCATCCGGTAGCTTTTAATACAAACTCTAGATTTTGCTCAATGGTTCGGTCTGTCAGTAATTGAAAATCCTGAAATACAATACCCAGTTTGCGGCGTAAAAAAGGGATATCTTTATCAGTGATTTTTTTCAAATCAAATCCTGCAACTTGTCCTTGACCGTTTGCAATATGAAGCTCACCATAAATTACCTTCAACAGGCTACTTTTACCTGATCCTGTTTGTCCAATCAGGAAAACAAATTCGCCGGGACTGATCTGAAGGTTGACATTATTTAGAACTAAATGTTTCTGCTGGTAGATGTCTACACCATCTAATTTTATAACTGAGTTGCCTATCATAATTCAAGTTTTAAAATTTGCCCGAAAGGCAGGTCTTTAATTTTATCCATAATGTATTCTGCCTGATCAGCTAAACCTGCTTTGTCTAATGCTTTTTCAGGCCTATCTAATCGAAAATACGCTAACAAGGTGAATTTTTCATCACGCAGTTGAACATAATCTGGGATCTTTGCTACCCCTCTAACTTTTATCACATACATTGATTGCAAAGTTAATTATTTATTAGTAGTTAGTTAGTAATTAGTAGTTAGTATTGAGTATTGCGTATAGCGTATTGAGATAGATTCTGCTTCATTTCATACCTCCTACTTCATGCCTCAGATAACAGATAACTGACAACTGATAACTATTTTTTAAGTATTGCGTATAGCGTATTGAGATAGATTCTGCTTCATTTCATACCTCCTACTTCATACCTCATACCTCAGACAACTGATAACAGACAACCCTCACAACCCCCTCAAAAAAGCCATCGTATCTATCTCGTCGGCATAATCCCACAATCCAGGACGCTGGCTTTGCCCGAAAGGAAGGATGTTCATGCTCAGTTCTGAACTTGAAATAATACATTGTATACCTTCTTTATTGGCCGATAATTCTTTTTCTGCTTCCTGAATGCTTTCATATTCCTCGTAGTAAACCACTGCTAATGGCGAAGCCATCCGTTTATCCTCTTTCAAAAGTAAGAATCCATTGTCAAGATGTTTATCCATGTTTACCAGAAATATGGATTTATTATAGTCGTAATTATTATTGTATTTATGATGGTCAGCAATCACTTTAAATTCTTCGATAGATTCAAAGAAAGCATTGAAATTGTATCCTTTGGGCACATAGATCTTAGAAACATTACGGCAACCTAAACCAAAATAATCGAAAATATCATGGCCCAAACACTTGAGTTCTTCCCTATTTTCATTTCCATTTAACACAGCAATACTGTTACGGTTCTTGCGGATGATATGAGGTACTTTGCTAAAATAGTATTCAAAATATCTGGAAGTATTGTTACTGCCAGTGGCAATCACCGCATCAAAATCTTTTAGCCTTTCTATAAACTCAAATTGTTCCTTAAAGCCAGGTTCTATTTCTATAAGCTTGTGCAGGATGTATGGTATTAATTGCTTGTCTTGAGAAGATAGCTTAATCAATGCTTTATTTCCAGAAGCTAGAACGCATAGAATATCATGGAATCCTACCAATGGGATATTGCCTGCCAGAATGAGACCAATAGTATTCATTTTTATTGGTTCATCTGAATTGGTATTGATCCATTTCTCCAAATCTGACTCATTAAGCATTCCTGCAATTGCATGTATCGCCATGGCAGTGCTTTGTGGGGTGAACCATGCATTATATTGTTTTGCAGAGCCAATAAGTGAACTTAATTGCTCATCTGGGTTTTGCAGAATATGGCCTAATTGTAAAAAAGCCATGATTCGTTGTTTGCTTGTCAAAATCTTACTCATCCAAAAATTTTACTTCAAATAATGTTATATTTGTCCGAAAGTTTAAAAATGAGGTTTTTACTCATTTTAATGCAAAATTAACTTAACAAATAGACTTTTAGATAAAATGGCAATTAAAATCACCGATGAGTGTATTAACTGCGGGGCTTGCGAGCCTGAATGCCCAAATAATGCAATTTATGATGCCGGTGCTGCATGGAGATTTTCGGAAGGCACTAATCTCAAAGGACTAATAGATTTTGGGGATGGCACAAATCTGAATGCTGATGAAGCTCAGTCCGCAATTTCTGATGAGGTATATTACATAGTTTCTGATAAGTGCACTGAATGTGTTGGATTTCATGATGAACCACAATGTGCAGCTGTTTGCCCTGTAGACTGCTGTGTAGATGATGAAGATGTACGTGAAACCCGTGAAGAGTTATTGGCTAAGAAAGCCTGGCTTCACGTTGAATAGTAAAACTTAAAGTATTCGATTTTAAGGTGGCAGAAAGTTTTTGCTGCCTTTTTTGTTTTTGGATTCTTTTGTAAAATTAGACTGAAAGTGTTTATTTTCTTGAGAAATTTTCAAGTCCTTATTTTCAATTATAAGTCATTAATTTTCATTAATATTGCAAAATAATGTCAAAATTGAAAGAATTATTTCGTTTTTCAGTTTCTCTAATCTTTCTGCTTGCTGTTCTTTTACAAACATTCAGTAAAGATTTTGTAGTACTTGATTATTATATAAATACCGATTCATATGCTAAAAATTGTGTGAACAAAGAAAAGCCAAAACTTCAATGTAAGGGTAAGTGTCAAATGATGAAGAAGGCTAAAGAAGAGGAGAAAAAAGAACAAGACAAACCTTCCGGGCGAGAAAGAAACAAAAGAGACATATTTCTTTCCTCGAAATCTTTTTTTCCATCGCTCCCAAGTGTTTATTCCTTAAAAACAAGTCAAATTTACTCACAAAAGCTCAATGTAATTCTCAATGATTGCATTTATGGTATTTTCCATCCTCCAAGGGCTTAATACTTCTTTCCGAATAACTAATAACCTTTAAATTTTAATTTAATAAGGTTCTATTATGCTTGCATTTTTTCAATCAGGTGATTGATTTTTTGCTCGTACACGATATTTTTTTCTATTCAAAAATTCTTAAATATTCAAAAATGAAACGAATTATATTTTCATTAATATTCTCATTTGCCGTAAATATTGCCTTTTCTCAGGTAATAAAGGGCAAATTATTTGATGCACTTACTAAAGAGCCTATAGTTGGTGCAAGTATTAAATTGGCAAATCCCAATAAGACATTTTTTACAAATAATGAAGGAGGTTTTACTTTGCCCAATACGGGAAGGGATGTTACTGCTTTCATAACTGCCTTAGGGTATATTTCAGTAGAGTTTAACTTGAGTAACACACAAGGAAATCTAATTGCTTTGGAATCTAGTTCAGATTATTTGCAGGAAGTTGTGGTTACCGCAAACAGAGATGCTTCATTAAGGACTCAGGCACCAATTGCGATTAATCGTATTAGTCCTAAAACTATGGATGAAACAAAAGCTACAAGTGTTTATGAAGTGATTAACAAGGTACCTGGTGTTATGATGGTTAATTATAATAATGAACAACATGCAATGTCTATAAGACAGCCTATGGCAACATCAAATTACTACCTGTATATGGAAGATGGAATACCAATCAGGCCAATGGGGGTTTTCAATCATAATGCTTTACTTGAATTAAATCAGTTTACTGTCAGTTCTATTGAAGTTGTAAAAGGGCCTGTTTCTAGCATCTATGGACCCGAGGCAGTTGGTGGTGCTATTAATTTTATATCGCAAAGGCCAACATCTGTTCCTACAGGAAAAGTTGGAATACAATTTGACCAGTTCGGTTACAAACGAATCCAATTAGGTTCGGGAGTCAAATTCGGCAAATTTGGTTTTTATATTGGTGGTCTGTTTAGTGATCAAACTAATAGTTGGATGGCTAGCTCTGATTATAAAAAAAGCAGTTTCAATAGCAGATTGGAGTATCATTTTAATGATAAGACCCGTTTGATCGGAACTATTTCCTATGCCGATTATAACTCTGAAACTGCAGGAAGTGTCGACAGTATTTCCTTCTTCAGTAGATCATATCAAAGCACTTCGGATTTTACATATCGTAAATCCAATGCAAACCGCAATCGAATTACACTTGAACACGATTGGAATAAATCATCTAAAAGTTATGTAACCATATTTAACAGGTTTAATAAGCATGGTCAAAACCCTTCTTATGGGATTCGCTGGACAAGTGGCCAAAGTACAGCAAGAGGGGAGGTCAATTCTAACGATTTTAGTAGCTATGGAGTAATTGCTCAACATACTCAAACGTTCAAATTCCTGAAATCTAAACTGCTTACTGGAGGAATGTTTGATTATTCACCTAATACTTATTGGAGTCATCAGGTTGATTTGAATGCTCAATTACGGCTAGGTGGTAAGTCTGTAGAGAAATTTACAATTTTAAAAGAGCGTCCGGATATTAAACTTGCTGATTATGATGCAATAATTAGAAATAGTGCGATTTATACGCAATACGATTTAGAGCTTATTGAGGACTTGCGATTATCATTGGGTTTAAGATACGATCTTATGTCGTTTACTTATGACAATTATTTGGATAATTCAACAGGTAGCAAAAGGTATCAGAAAATTACACCAAAACTGGGATTAACCTATGATCTGGGACATGATATTGGAATCTATGCAAACATATCGCAGGGTTTTGCTCCTCCCGGACTCACAGCTGTATTTAGAAAGAAGCCAAATACTAATCCAGCGGAGTTCTATTACAACCTGAGTCCAGCAACATTTAACAATTATGAACTAGGTTCATGGGCATCTTTGTTTCAGAATAGGCTCTACTTAGAAGCCAGTTTGTACAGAATGGATGGAAAAAATGAACTTCTGAACATCCGTCAGGCTGATAACTCATTCGACTATCAGAGTGCAGGAAAAACCTTGCATCAGGGAATAGAATATTCACTATCCTTTAAACCTTCTGATGAGTTTAGCTTTAGATTTGGAGGTACCAGTGCCTTGCACCGTTTTGAAGATTTTCTTGTAAGTATTAAATCATCTGATGCACTTAAAAAGCTCGATGGTTTTGAGATGCCCATCTCACCAAGAACAACATTCAATACTGAATTTTCGTATTATCCAAAATGGATCAAAAACTTCAGAACTTCTCTGGAATTACAGCACGCAGACGAATGGTACCAGAACCAGGTTAATACTATCAAGTATGAGGGTTACAATGTATTGAACATGCGGTTCGGCTATAAAGTAAAAGGAATAGAAATTTTTTCAAACTTGATGAATATTAATAATGCCTTATACGCTACAAATGCAAGCAGAGGAAATAATCTAACTGACAGAAGTACTTTTACGCCATCTGCTCCCCGGACTATTGTTATGGGTCTACAATATAACATTACAGGAAGAAAATGATGCTTTGAATGCGTATTTCGTTGTAAAGGACGTAATACGCATTTTTTTTACACTCAATTTATTTAAAGAAAATGATCAGAAGAAAAATATATCAATGGCATAGAACATTAAGTTTAATTATAGCCATTCCAGTGATATTATGGGCTTTGAGTGGGTTCTTGCATCCCATTATGACAACTATAAGGCCTGAAGTTGCCAAACAAACCTATAATGCTCCTGCAATTGATAGCAGCCAATTGAAAGTATCACTCTCCGATGCACTCAGAATAAATAATTATCCAGAGATTAACTCTTTCAGGATAATTCAGATTAAGGGGAATCATTTTTATCAGATTAAACTGCCCGGAGAAGCAGTTCTGCAATATATAAGTACAATAGATGGCAAATTGCTTCAGAATGGAGATGATTTATATGCCAGATACCTAGCCAGGTATTTTTTATTGGGTGATTCAGAATTTAAAAATTCAAAGAAATTTGCTTCTTCATTAGACAGTAAGGAAGAATCGGAACATGATTGCTGTGTTATTGCTACAAATGATGTAATGAGCAGTGATAATGGACTGATGATTAAAAAAGTTGTTTTTCAAAAGGAATTTGATACTGAGTATAAGTCAATAAACAGATTATTGCCGGTATATAAAGTAGATTTTGAGCGAGAGGATAATATCAGAATTTATGTGGAAACAGCCCATGATCGGCTGGGTCTGGCTTTCGATAACACCAGATCAGTTTTTGATAAGTTGTTCCAGATTTTTCATAATATGAGCTGGCTGAATAGTTTAGGCAATACCAGGTTGGTAGTAGAAATCTCCATAATGAGCTTGGCTTTTATTACCACAATTATGGGAATTTTTATTTTTTTTACTTCCAAGTCGAAAATTGTCAGTGATAAACCAATCACAAGGATGAGAAGAAACCATCGATACATATCCATTTTTGCATCCTTGTTTACATTGCTATTTACTTTTAGCGGTGCTTTTCATGCATTCCAGAAGTTTAAACCAGATACAAGAAATGATTTTTTTCTTGAATATAAATTTTCAGCTTCAGAATTAGATATAAACTGGGCTAAACTTCAGCAGGCTATTCAAAATGATTTTTTAATAGTAAATATTTCAGCTATTAGGATAAATGATCAAACTTACTTGCAAGTTTACCAAAGGAATGCAGTTGACTCCTCGGGTTCTAAAAAAAGTGGGGGTATTGGATTAGATATTCAGAATGCAATTTACCTTAATGCAGATGATTATTCTATTTTACGGAACGGGGAGGAAGTGTATGCTCGCTACCTCGCTTCAGTATTCAAAGACAACAGTAATGCTAAGCCTATTGAGGTAAAGCAAATCACGAAGTTTGCCGGAGAATATGGTTTTGTAAACAAAAGACTCCCCGTTTGGAAGATTGCTTATGATTCCAATTACAATGAAAGATTCTATGTAGAAACCAGCTCAAATAAACTTTCAGTGAGAATTGATGATCGAGAGGTTTTTGAAGGCCTAAGTTTCTCTTTTTTACATAAACATCATTTTATGGACTTCGCTGGCAAAAGTTGGCGTGATTTCAGTACAATGTTTTGGGCTGCAATGCAAGTTGCAATGATTGTTGTAGGGTTGATTTTATGGAAAAAAGCAATCAAGGCAAAAAAAAGCCCTTCTCGTAATTCTTAATATTGAAATCTAAAAATTCTTAATATTATTCTATTGTTAAGCACGTTAATCAAGGTTTTTTGAATAAAAGTGATTAAAATATTAAAATAGTGCAAGGAAAGTAGCTTGAATATTCAGGTTGCTTTTCTTATTTTTTTTCCGGATTAGGGATAATCAGAACAGGGCATTTAGCTTTTCGTGCTACACTTTCAGATACACTTCCTGAAATGAAATGATCAAATCCTGTCCTGCCATGTGTTCCTAATATGATCATATCTGCTTTACAGTCATCAGCAACAAACAGAATCTCATCTTGAGCTCTTCCTATTTTGGTGACTGTTGACATTTCAACTACATCTCCATACTGGTCTTTGATTTTTTTTAACAGTAATTTACTTGCTTCTTCCTGAATGTGCATCAGCTCCGGAATCATTGCCGGCGACTCATTTAGTAGTGGATCTGCAGAATAGGGTGAACTGATTGGAATTTCATCTACATGTACCAGAGTTATTTTAGAACCCAGATTTTTTGCTAGTAATACGCCATAATTTACTGCTTGTTCTGAATAGGAGCTGTCATCAACCGCTATTAGAATTCTGTGAATATTTTCAGGACTTATCATGTGATTGGATGGAGATTAAATGGTATGAATAATAGCATTCTAGCTAATTTAATGTAAAATTGGTTTATTTGCAAGATGAATCCAACTTTTGGTGTTTGTAATTTATCATTGGTGCCCTTAAGGACTGAACCCTCCGACAAAAGTGAGATGTGTTCACAATTGCTATTTGGAGATCATTTTACAATAATTGAGATTACTGAAAAATGGTCTAGAATACTTACAGCTTTTGATGAGTATGAGGGTTGGATCGACAATAAACAATATACCCTGGTTAGTCAAATCGTATTTGATGGACTAAACAATATCAATTCGATTCTTACTCTTGAGGTTTTTCACAAAGCAACAAAATCCAATACTAGTTCAATTTTAAATCTGTTGGCAGGTTCAAGCATTCCGCATACAGTGGATGGCTTATTCTATCTGGCCGAAAATAGCTATAAATTGGAGGGATATTCAATTGATCCCAATACGGTTGAATTTGATTTAGGTATCAGTAAGGCTGCCATGTTCTATTTAGATGCTCCTTATCTTTGGGGAGGCCGTTCCGTATTTGGTATTGATTGCTCAGGTTTTACCCAGATGGTTTTTAAGCAATTTGGGATCAGGCTTAAACGTGATGCGTGGCAACAAGCAGAACAGGGTGAGCTTTTGGGTTTTTTACAGGAATCGAGGGCAGGCGATCTGGCATTTTTTGATAATGAAGATGGTAGGATTACCCATGTTGGTATCATGCTAAATAATCAGCAAATCATTCATGCTTCTGGAAAAGTGAGGATAGATTCAATTGATGCACAGGGTATTTATAATACTGAGTTGAACCGTTATACACATAAACTCAGGATCTTAAAGCGATTTAATTAAGGGAGTATTTAGTAGTTAGTATTGAGATTAGAGTATTTGGAAATTATTTTTTAATAATAAAATTGCGAATTACGGATTAGGAATTACTAACTAACCAACTAATCATCTAACCACTAACCACTAACCAACTAACCACTAACCAACTGATAACTGATAACTGACAACAGATAACAGACAACAGATAACTGACAACAGATAACAGATAACTGACAACAGGCAACTGATAACAGATAACTTATTCCTCAAATTCCACCTTCCAAATCTTCAACAATTTATCATCACTCACTGACATCAGCTGATTATTAATTGGTTCCCATATTAT
>NZ_JBIKSU010000091.1:0-6322 GCF_044348475.1 Daejeonella sp.
TTGCAACGCCAAAAGTTCAACAAAAAGGCTTTTATGAAACAGGGCAGGAGTTCCCAGAGTATTTGCATAGCTGCTGGCAACAATAGATTGTTTGGAGTCTTTATGTTTAGTGATTAGATTGTTCAGGAGTTTGGCATTTACAAAGGGCTGATCGCATACCATCAGAATCACAGCTTCTGTTTCAGGGGCAATGATTTGCAGATTAGTTATCCCACAAGAGATAGAAGAAGCCATTCCGCTTTCCCAGGAGCTGTTTTCTAGGATGAAGATCTGTGTCTGCTCGATTTCTTTTTTTATGCTGTCTTTTTTTGAACCCAATACCACTAGTATTTGACTTGCCATGCTTTCAAGAGCAGTATCAATGCTATGTTGCAAAAGAGTTTTACCGCGATAGCTCAAGAGTTGTTTTGGGCTGCCAAGACGTGCTGATCTGCCTGCTGCCAGAATGATGACTGCAATGCTAGAAGGTTGACTATTTTGAGGCGCCATATTTTTAACTCCTTGAATGAATTGGTAATTTCCTGTACTTTAAAAAAGAACCATCTCTTTGAGAAAAGGCTGCGCGGATACCTGCAGCTAATGATAGGGCGATTTCTTCGGGGCTTTGTGCCCCAATATCCAATCCCAATGGGGCATAAATCCGTGCCATTTCTGATTCAGTTATTGACTGACCATTTTCAGCTAATTCTTTCCAGATTTTTTCGGAACGTATCTTCGGGCCGAGCATTCCAATATATGGAGCAGCAGTTTGGAGTGCTTTGGGTAAATTTAACTTATCAGTTTTATAGTCATGCGACATCAGAATGATTGCTGTATGTTCATCGATCTGCATTTCAGGAAACGCCGAGGGTGCAATAATTTGATCTGCAACTGAAGTTATTTTAGCGTTGATTTTGATTAATTCGGCCACAATACTAACCTTCCATCCGATCTCTTTTAACAGGCGGCACATCGGATAAACGTCGTATTGATGTCCCATCAGAACGACATGAATCTCTGGTGGCAAAATCTCAATAAATACAGCCAGACTTTTGCCATCTGCTGTTTTAATGCTTAAAGAATCTGATTTTTTATCTGCTACTTGTTGCTTTACTGCCTGTTCCAAAGATTTTTTCAGATCTGTATTTATAAATAGGGCCAGGCTTTCAGGGCCTTTATATTGAATCAGCTGACCAGGATTCACATTTTCAAAATCGCAATTAATTGCAGTGATGGTGATCAGGGTATGAGTTTCCCGGTTTGATAAAATACAGGATTTTAATACCTCCAATGGGTTGTTTGGGTCGTTAAAATCAAGTGGACAAAACAGCACATCAATAATTCCATTGCAACCTAATCCAACCCCAATTTGATGTGGGTCATCTTCGCTGGTATCATAGGTAATGAGTGTAGCATGTGAGTTGTTAATGGCTAAGCGCGCTCGTTTTAACGCATCGCCCTCCAGGCAGCCACCACTGATTCCACCAACCCATTGGCCATTATCTAAAACCAGCATGCGCGCACCTGTGCGGCGATAAGAAGATCCTTCAACACGTACCACAGTAGCAATAGCTGCGCGCGCAAGAGATCTATCTAACTCATCATATGCTTTGATTATGGCTTTGATTTCTTTCATTTATTCTAGTATACGTAAGCTACACAAAATTGAACGTTGACTTTAACTGCCTATAAATAAAATATTTTGGCCCACGCTGTATTTGCGAAGTATAAATTCCGGTATGTCCAGAAAAAAAGTATGAAATTAAACAGGCTATACCTATAAAAATTGCGCTTTCTATCCCAAATAATTCTATTCCCATCAAGGTGCAGGCAATAGGGGTGTTGCTTGCTCCTGAGAATACAGCCGCAAAACCCATTCCTGCAAGTAAGGCTACAGGTAAGGGCACAAACCACACCAATGCATTTCCAAGTGTTGCTCCAATAAAGAAAAGTGGAGTAACTTCACCGCCTTTAAAACCAGCACCGATGGTAAATGTTGTAAATAGGATTTTGAGTAGAAAGTCATAAGAATTCAGATCTACACTGAAAGCATTCATAATAACTGGAATTCCTAATCCGATATATTTGGTAGTTCCCATCAGATAAATGGCAATGGCGATAATAATACCGCCAATTAATGGTCTGAATGGAGCATATTTGATAATCGTTTTAAACAACTTGGTCCAGAAATGCAAAGATTTGGAAAATAACCAGGAGCTTAGTCCAAAAATTATACCTGTAAGCGCCGCCCATAGAAGGTTTATTATATTGATATCAGGTACAGTTGGAATACTATATTGTATGTGTGAAACATTCCATGCAGTGCATGTAAAATCAGCAATGAAAGCGGTAATCAAACTGGGTAACAAGGCTTCTGATTTTATATTGCCATAAAACATCACTTCTAATGCAAATACAGCTCCGGCAAGTGGAGTGCCAAATACTGCAGCAAAACCTCCGCTAATACCGATAATGAGCAGGATTTTTCGATCGTTTTCATTTAATCTGAACAATTTGCTGAACTGATCTGAAATAGCTGCCCCCATTTGTACTGCTGTTCCTTCTCTACCCGCTGAACCTCCAAAAAGATGAGTAATTAGGGTGCCGAATAAAACTAGCGGAGCCATTATTAATGGGATTATTTTTTTCGGACTATGAAATTCCTCAAGTAATATGTTGTTCCCATTGACCACTTCTTTTCCCCAATAGTGGTATGCCAGACCAATAATCAGTCCTGACAGAGGTAAAAAAGCAATTATCCAAAGGTGATTCTCTCTCCACTCTGTTACCCAATCCAAAAAAAATAAAAAGAATGCCGATGCAGATCCAGCCAGAATACCAACTAAAGCAGAAAGGAATAGCCATTTTACTAAGTAGAATAAAACAGGTATTTGCTTGGCTTTACTTATAATCGAGACCGTATCAGATTTACTCATTGAGGTGCTTTAATTTTCTGCATTTCTCGCTGCAGTATTTTACATCGTGCCAAACCTTTGCCCATTTTTTTCGCCAGCTAAAGGGCCTTTCACACACAATACAAATTTTAACTGGCAGGTTTTCTTTTTTGACTGTTTTCATCTCAGCGCTTGCTGATCTTATTCATACTGATGCTGCGTTGTAAGGTGCATTTAAACCGGTTGATTTCATCGGTTCGCTTATGTAGATGCTTTTGGCTTACACCACTATTGACACGTTTTCGCCATAAGTTAAAACTGCTTCTTTTCAGTTCTTTTCTCATCAGCGAAATCACGTCTGACTCGGTAAAGCCAAATTGAATTTTTATGGCTTCAAATGGGGTCCTGTCTTCCCATGCCATTTCAATGATGCGATCTGTTTCTGCTTCGGTCATGCCCTTATGATTTTTTTATTTCGTAATATTTCCGAAGTTAAAACTTCAGAATGATAGCTCTTGTATTTTTCAGCTTTGAACGTAAATAAAACATGGTCTCCGGTTTGTTTAAAATCGATTTTTTCAAGTAAAATGCGTGCTGATGTGTTTTTTAAGACATCCATACCATTCCAGCTTTCTAATAAATCATTTTTCTTGAGATACTGATACTTATCGAATTGCAATCCAGATCGCTGGCCCAAATTTCTAACCAGCTTATACTGCTCAGGATGAAGGAACTGCAAGATCGCTGTGTCGGTTTGAAACATGTTTTGCAATGTTTTGGTGTCATTATAAATGGCTATTGCATAGATTTTGGGCTCCATGCTTACAGCACTCACATAGGTACAGATATTCATATTTACCTTGCCTTCAAAATAGGTTGCAAGGCTATAAACCGGACAATCAATAATATTCCAGGGTCTTTTCATGGCTTAAAAATTTGGAATATTTTCAAATTACTTTGCTAATTAAAGTCTATTTCAAGGAATAAGTTTACTTATTATTCACGTTTATTTTAGGATCGTAAATGTAAGAAAGAGCTAAAACTCCAATTGCAATTAAAGGGATAAATGTTTGTTCATTGATTCCGTCAACTGCGGTAAGACTAATTGCTGCAAAAATAAAGTCAAAAGCAAATCCAGCATAAGCCCATTCTTTTACTCGTTTTGGAACTTGTGGAATAACTAATGCCAAAACACCTAATACTTTAAAAACAACCAATGCATTTCCAAAATACGCTGGATAACCCAAATGTTTAATGCTTTCTTTTGCTAATTCAGTTTGTGAAGTCAATGCGGGCATAACTCCTTCAAATAGAGCAATGATTGTTATTGCTGACCAAAATATTATTTTTTCTTTTTTCATTTTCAGGTGTGTTTATTTCATTTCTTTTTGATTTTTTAATACGATGACGGCTACAGGCTTTGGGCTTGGCTATTTGGCATTCCAAAAGCTTTCTGAATCAAAGCGCAAGTTCAAGAACTATCGGCAATTCAACAACCCGCTTCTCTAGCCAGTACCTTGTTTTGGTCATTGTTTTAAGTTGAATGATTTAATCAAAAAATAAATCAGCGGAATAAAAATTAGTCCCATTGTTAAAGGTAAAAACCATACTCCAAGCCCATCTTCTTCACTATTTGCGTAATTAATTGTTTTGAAGGTAATCAGTCCAAAAATAAACACAATAATCAGTTTTAGATACCTTAACATTCTAGTTGCATTGGTATAGTGTTTAAAAGCGTTTTCTTGCGTTATACTCGTTGGATAATTAAATACGTGAGGAAACCTATTTAACACGGTCAGTGCTATGAATAAAATGCTTGCAATTAAAGGTAAAGTCAAAATAGTGGCCTTTCCGCCAAATCTGTCGGCTTGCCCAGCTCCATTATAATGTGTTGGTATAGTATCAGGTAAGTTTGGATAATATGCCAATGTTAAAACCCAAACTATACTAATTAAAACCCAGCCTCCAATTTCAAATAACTTGTCTGTTGCTGAGAATTCTAATTTTAGTCTGGGTCTTTTATTCATTGTCAATTTATTTTATTCAATTTGTTTGTTAGGATTCGATTTGACGGTTCGGGCATTAGGGTTTGGGCGGCAATTTAGCCACAAAACTTGATTTGAAAAACTAATGGTTGATTAACCACAATCCCGATAGTTATCGGGATGTCTTTAAAACACGAAACCCCGTCTTTTGGGTAGGTGCTGTTATTAAACGTTCAATTAATATTTTTACTAATCATAACTAAACCACTAAATTTCAGTACTTATAGCTCTTTATTGTTTTTGTTAAATGAGTAGTTTAAACTAGCAAAGATAAAATGAAGTTGAATAAAATTATATCGATTCGTTCCGTTTGCTCCACCTTCAAGCAGTCTATAGCCAATGTTTCCTTGTAGGTTTTTAGTGAAACTATATCTTCCAGATGATGAAAGGTCAATTGCTCTGCCTTTACTTGCAGCTATACCTTCTACAAAAAAATCAACACCCATTTTTTGAGATATATCCCAATTGACTAATAAGTTGATAAGAGGAGCGAAACCAATACTAAAATTTTCACTTAAAAGCTCTCTATTCTTCAACGATACTCCAGCATCTCTAATTTTTAAAGACAAACCAAGTCCAAATTTAAAATCGTCTTTACTAATTATTCTTTCATTATAGGTAAAGCGATAAGAATTAAACTTGTAAATAGCTTCTATTGGTATGTTAGCTTTAAAGTTTTTTCCATCAAATAGTATATCCTTTTCTATTGTTCCAGTTTCTACAATTTTTAAGGGAGCAAAAAGAAATGAAAAATGATTTTTTCCATTTACTAAATAACCAGCACGCAACCTTAAAAATGGACTTACTGGAGTTTGAAAATCATTTTTCAGAGAAAATAACGTTCCATTATTGCCGTTGCGAATATCATTAATACCTGTAAAGAATGCTCCTGATTCAACATTAACGAAAGGCTGTGCATTCGTAGACAAATTGGAATTCAAACAAATAAAAAGAATCCAATATCTAGACTGAAAAATAAGCTTAGAAATCAAGTGATGCATTTTGAGTTCTTATTTTTTAAAAGCGTGTTTTTTAATGTTTTATAACGTTTTGTGCACAGCCGACGTTTTTTCAATGGCGGTTGTGCGCTGTTAGCAGCTGACCATTTTTTGTATATGGATTATTTGTCATCATAATGAAAGCGACATTGAATAATAGTGCATTTCTGATCTATTCTTTTTGTGCCACTAATTTTATAAACTAATCTATGTTCACCGGTAATTCTTCGCGACCAGAATCCTTTTAATCCGAACTTTAGTGGCTCTGGTTTTCCAATTCCTTTAAAAGGATCCTTATTTATTGCATTAATGAGTTCCTTGATCTTAACAACAATATTTTCATCATTTTCAATCCAGAACGAAAAATCTTCCCAAGCAATCTCTGTAAATTCAATATTCATTAAGC
>NZ_JBIKSU010000092.1:0-6308 GCF_044348475.1 Daejeonella sp.
GGATGTTATTTGAGTTAGCACCCTGTCCAATGCCGCGTAAGACGGTGAAGTACAATTTTTATTCTCCGCCACGCTTGCACAGACCTTTAATAACCGTTCCTCCCGCCTTGACTGGTGCGGCAATTACAGTCCCAGCCCTCGCAGAACCTTTCATAGCAGCAGGCGCAGCGGTAGCGTTTATTCGGTGTAGTCTATTGTTTTTTAAAGGCACTCATGGTCTCGTCGTACCGCCTCGGCATTGGTACTTTTTTCCTACAGAAAAAGGTAAGGCCCCCGCGGCTATGAGCGGGAGGAAATTATACATGAAAGCTAGCTAACTCCAATTACAGGAAAACTTATATCAATCTTAAACAAATCGTCCATTCACTGAACCTCCGTTCACCTCTCTTCCGCATTGACTGGTGCGGCAATTACTTAATTAGCCAACCCACTGACCTTCATAGCAGCAGGCGCAGCGGTGGGATTTTTGGTACTTTTTTCCTATAGAAAAAGGACTAGGCCCCCGCGGCTATGAGCGGAATAAAATTATAAAATGCTTGGTGGGTACCACCAAGCATAAGGGAAATTAGTTATTTGATGAAAATTAGGTTTTTGCCTATGGCAAAGAATATTTGTGTCTTTTGTCTTGAAACAAAAGGCACAAATGCCGAATCGCCCTTCAGCGCTGAGACCATGAAGCCCTATAAAAAAAATAAAATCCTGAGTGTGAAGAATTCAATGAATTTGAGGGAGGATTTGTAGGTTATTTTTTATTATTAAATTGCGACACTCAACCTAATCCAATTACCATTAATCATAAAGCAATGAAGAAACTCATCGTAAACCTATTATTACTAATTTTTGTTGTTTCCTTGAATTCTTGTGCTACCATTTTTGGAGGCAGAGTATCTGAATATCAAAGAATTAAGCCATTGGCCGGAGAGCCATCACGCAAGATTCGTGGGGTTGCATTAGTAGCAGATATATTATTATTCTGGCCCGGAGCTATAGTAGATTTTGCAACTGGAGCTATTTACCAGCCAGACAAGCAGACTGAAGCGAAAAAGGCGAATACCAATGAGCCTATAACGTTGTAGAATCAAGACTCATTCTGTGTGTGGAGTTTTTATCGAGTATAAAAATTGATTTTTCGGCACAACATTAATTTGTACTTGTACAGTTTAAGCGCAATGTGTACAGATAAATAAATGATCTATTGTAGTCAGTCTCCCTAACAAATACCATTTGTCCTTGAAATTATACCGTTAAATAAGTATAATTTAAAAAATTAATCGTTTCAGATATATTGTTTCTTAATTCAGGAATAAAATTTTGGTGTGATCGCTGTTTTTTATTTTGAAGAAATTAAACTGTAAACTAAAATTTTTACTTATGAAAAAAAACCATTATTTCTCGTTCATATTCCGATACCTGGGTCTACATCCACAAAATTTTCTAACTTTATTTTTGTTAATTCTCATCTCGCTGACGATGATAAAATGTACCAAACAAGACCAGAGTCCGTTTATAAATCTGAACTCCAGTAAAAAGGAGATGCATGTGTCACCTAAATTAATCAAGGAGAATTATTATAAGCTGAAGTTGGATACGGGTTTTAAGGCTGATTCAGAAAAAGGAATTTCATGGACCCCAGACTGGGAAAATCCAGACATTCGAAAAGTGAATGACAGCGTGTCGTATTTTTATTTTAAATTTAGGGGTATTGTCCAGCGAGATGGAAAAACAGTACCCATCACCGAAATGAATGCCGCCACTTTTCTAATGGTTAAAAACGGAAAAGAGTTTTATCGAGCATTTTACCAAAGTTCTACAGTGAATAGCAAAAACTCGGTTCCAGAATATAGTAAGCTTGAGATGCAAACTTTTACGGGAAGCTTAATTCTCTCTAATTTGGAAAGTAAACAACATTACATGCTGGAGTATACCAACGGCCAATTAAATGATTCATACAGAAAACAAGGCAATAAGACTACAATAAACAAATTAATGACCATACCGGGTTCTGTATCTTCGTGGGAAACGCAATGCTATACGACAATAGCCCACTGTACTTATATCTCAGATGGTTACAGTAGGTGCGGTGGTGAAATAATAGTTTTATATAGCGCATCTTGTTATGCGCCTCAAGGATGGTGTGGGAATCAGTTCTCCCTAACTGATTACATGGAAGTAGATATTTGTCAGGACATTTGGTTTCCAGACCCTCCGACTGAGTCAGGCGGTGGTGGCGGAACTGGCGGCACTGAAGAGGAAGAATATGGCTACTATGATGGCAATGACTACAACGATTCTGATGATAACACTGATTGGTCAGGACCAACGCAGTTAATACCATCAACTTTCACGCTCGATAATGGGCAAATTGTAAATATAAGTTTTGGATCTACCAAGGACCTAGTCTCTGCAAACCAGCCTGTTGCTACCAGACTAGTGGAAGCATTGAAAGACGCATTGAATATAGCAAGTTCGAGTGTAACAATAAACCAACTATATATAAAGGCAACAACTAATGGTGGCCACTCTATTAAAAGCAACCACTATAGAGGTATAGCTGTTGATATTTCTAAAATAAACGGATCTTATGTATTAGCATTAGGTCCTAACAATCAATTGGTTGTTGCATTACAAAATGCTTTTGAGAATGTGCCAAACAGGCGGGAGAACTTCGGACCAGCATTTGAACGTAAATGGGGCCAGCCTTGGCCAGTTGGAGGTCATGATGATCACATACATTTTTCTGTAAACGGAGACTAATATCATGAAAAAATTAATCTTAATCCCTTGTTTGCTCTTTGCATCCATGAGCTTTTGTCAATCAATTAATGTCACCAAAATTACTCAGATAGAAATAGTCAAGTTGATTGGCTCAATTGATAGTTATAAGCCTTTTGCTGGAAGGCAACTATACCTGAGTACATTTATAACTTCGAACGGATCAGGAAGTGCGAATATGCCAGAGACAGATGAGACTTCGTTCAACATATTATTATGTGTAGCTCACTATGATCAACAACCAGATTATAAATTATTTTCGATTGGTCCATTTTTATATCCTAAGATCATCGAAAATCGCGATTCTGGTGACTCAATAACTGTTGTGATACAGCATTTTGATGGTGAAAAAAAGAGAAAAACTGAGATTATAGTAACAGAAACCAATGTCAAATTGGTACCATAGGTTTTTTACAGAGAGAGAATTTGTTTTAACAATATTCTCTCTCTTTTGCATTTGACTTATTCTTCCTAGTCTATTTAATATCTGTTGAGTTTCCAGCGATTATTAACGTTGATTTTGCGGTACAACATTAATTTGCTGTTTTATTTTTAAGCATTATGCTAAACTGTACAGACAGATCGAATTATAAAAACTTCTGCGGCACTAAATAATTTTTCACGTAATCTTCAATACCATCTTCTAGGCTGTAAAAATCTTGACTATAACCAATTGAGCGAAGTTTTTTCATGTTGGCTTCAGTGAAGTACTGGTATTTTTCACGAATATCTATAGGAGTTGGCACAAAAGAAATAGATGGCTCTTTATCTAGAGCCCTGAAAGTTCCAATTACTAGGTCAAGAAAGGTTCTTGCATTGCCGGTTCCAAGATTGTAAATCCCAGAATCTTTACGGTGGTGCATCATAAAATATAAGACGTTGACTAGGTCTTTGATATACACAAAATCACGCATCTGTTCACCATCTTTAAAATCAGGATTATGTGATTGAAATAATTTCATGGAACCTGTTTCGCGGATCTGATTGAAGGTATGAAATATCACGGAGGCCATTCTTCCCTTATGATTTTCATTGGGGCCATACACATTGAAAAATTTCAGTCCTGCCCAGAAATATGGTTTCTTTTCCTGCTTTAAAGCCCAGTTGTCAAAATCATTTTTCGACTCGCCGTAAGGATTCAGAGGTTTCAGCATTGGAATTTTTGATTCATCATCATCATATCCCTGTTCACCTAATCCGTAGGTAGCGGCCGATGAGGCGTAAACGAAAGGAAGTCCAAATTCAGTACAGATATTCCAGATAGCCTTTGTATAATCTAGGTTCAGACGATTGAATAATTGCTTGTCCATTTCTGAAGTATCCGTACGCGCACCAATATGAAACACGAACTGCACATGCAACTGGTTTTCACGCAGCCATTCTGCGAAAACATCCCTATTTATTTGTTGGGAATAGCGTTTCCCATTAAAATTTTTATTCTTCGTTTCACTTGAAAAATCATCGACCAGCACCAGATCATAAAAACCTTCGTCGTTTAATTTTTGAACCAAACAACTTCCTATAAATCCTGCTGCGCCTGTAATAATGATCATGCTGAATGATTAATTCTATTTGTACAATTATAAGAATAAGTTTTGTTTCGTTTCGGGGATGATTCCTAATTTGTGTGCTTGCTCAAAGAAAGTTTGAACGGCTTTTCTTCCTACTTCACCTAAATCAATTGAAAATTTATTGACATAAAGTTCAATGTGTTTGTTGATCACCTCTTTACTCATTTCCTGCGAAAGTGAGCAGATAAAATCCATTCCTGATTCTGGATGATCAAAAGCATATTGAACACTTCGTTTAATGATGCGGTTTATTTTTTGTTTTACATTTTCGGGAAGCTCTCTTTTAACCATAATGCCACCCAAAGGAATTGGTCCTTGCGTCAAATTTTCCCAAAATTCACCTAAATCGATAATCTTTTTCAGACCTTTTTCTTGGTAAGTAAATCGATTTTCATGGATAATCACCCCTAAATCAATCTGATGATTCAATAAGGCAGATTCAATTTCAAAAAATTTCATCTCAATCTTATTTTTCGCTTCAGGTAAGGCTAGGCTTAACAGAAAATTGGCGGTGGTGTATTTGCCGGGGATGCCAATGCGGAGGTCTGAAGTCTGAGGTTGGAAGTGGGAGGTTGGAGGTTGGAGATCTGCCAAGAGATCAGCTGAAATATAATCTTCATTATTACAGATGAGTAATGGGCCAACTCCAAATCCAAGGGCGCTTCCGGCATGAAGCAACACATATTGTTCAGTGAGATAAGCATAGGCATGGTAGCTCAGTTTGGTGATATCGAGCTCTGCACGGAATGCTTTTTGATTGAGTGTTTCAACATCATCAAATACCACATCGAAACTCAAGCCTTCGGTGTCGATTTTTTGATGGATCATGGCATCAAAAATGAAGGTATCGTTAGGGCATGGAGAAAATCCGAGGCTTAGTTTCATGAATCAAAAAGGTGTATCAGCGTATCATTTAACCTATTCACTGCCAGTTCAATGTTCCAGTTTGCCCGGTTTCGCCGTTCCACAAAATTTGAAATTGCCCGGATCTGTATGCACGAGGTATGGGCTTGTTCACAGCCATAAAAAAAGGCTGCACCTTCCATACTCTCAATTTCGGGGTTGAAATGGGCAATGGTTTTTAAAATGGAATGCTCATTTCCATGTACTTTATTAACAGTTATTGCTTTCACTTCCTGCAGGTTTCTGGAGTTTGTAAAAGTAGGATGGGGATTTGATAAATAGGTGCTCTTGCCAAGTCCGAGTATTTCCATAGATAAAAATTCGTCGCCATCTTCAGCACCTAACTCAACAAATGTATCTTCTTTAACCAGGCAAATATCTCCGGGTTTAATACTGGGATTAAAACTCCCTGCAATGCCGGCGTTTATGGCCAGGTCAAAATATTCTTCTGAAAAGGCTTTGCCTAGTGCAAATGCAGTAGCTACCATTCCGACACCTGTTAGGAGTACTTTTATCTGGTAATTGCGTATGGTTTTTTCAAAAGGGGGCACATCACTAAAAGAGAAATGTGTCAGAAAGGGTTCTATCTCGGCCCTAGTTGCGGCAACAAGTAGTATTTTCATGCTGCAATTTACGCAATTCGCTTAAAATTGATTAAGGCATGTTGTAGTTTGAGTATATTTGTATTTTAATTTTTTGAAAATGATATATATTACGCGTAAAGAGCGGTTTAATGCAGCACATAAGCTTTACAGAGAAGATTGGAGTGACGAACAAAATCAGGAAATTTTCGGAAAGTGTTCAAATCCAAACTGGCATGGCCATAATTATGAACTATTTGTTACGGTAAAGGGTGAAATTAATCCTGAAACTGGATTTGTAATCGATCTGAAAGAATTGAAACGAATCATTACCATTTATGTAACAGATGTTTTGGATCATAAGAACATCAATATTGATGTAGAATTTATGAAGGGCAAAATGGCTTCGACCGAAGTGCTGGCTGTTACGATATTTGATGTTCTTAAACCGCATATTGATGGGCAGGGTGCCATCTTGCAT
>NZ_JBIKSU010000093.1:0-6251 GCF_044348475.1 Daejeonella sp.
ACCATTTTTCTTGTTCGCTTCAAGTGTAGCGATAGCTTCTCTGGTTAATGCCTCAGTAAGGTTCAAACCCTGATCTATGTATTTATCCAAACCCCTAACCGCCCAAAGTGTATCATTTGGACTACTGCTATACCGATCTTTTGCCAAATAGCTTCCCGGATGACCGGCAGCTGTACCTGCAATATTTACATCAAATCCAATGGTCAATGGGTTAGATGCTGGAGTACCATAAGGTGAAAAATGCGCCTTCCCGCAATGAATATTAAAATAACCGGCTTGCTTCAAAAGCATTGGTAAAGGAGTAGCTACAACAGCATTACTAATTCCGGGAGCGGTGCTCAAGCCATTAAAATTCCAATTTGGAGGGTTCAAAAGGCTATCTGGATAATCAGTTGGGGTATCTTTTTTAACGTTAGTCCAGTTCGTAATTCGATGCCTGGCCTCATTCATACCGGTAGCTAGACTTACCCTTGTGGGTGTACACACCGGGTTGGCATAGGCATTACTGAATTTCATGCCTCTTTTTGCCAAACGCTCCATATTGGGTGTTCGGTAAATTGAATTAAATTTTGTTGGCTTATACCAGAACGGAACAGAACTGTCTTGCCATCCCATATCATCAACCAGAAAAATTATAATATTCTTCTTTGAAACTTGAGAAAATACCGGCATAAAGCCGATCAATAGTATACTTAAAAACAGAAGTGTTGCTCTTTTTATCATAGTTATAAATTTATAAAATATATTAAGATTGAAAAGAAATTAAGGAGTATTGACATTCAAAGCTATTTTGAAAGCATTTTGCATGAAAACAGATTTTATATTTGATTTTTATATTTTAGCTTTTATAATCGTAACCTAAATTCAGAATGAAAAAAGCAAGTTTTTATCATCGCAAAAATTGGATCAGTTTAAGTGGGAGCTTCTTTTTCTTCTTGATTATTCCGTTTTTTTCAATGGGGCAGCAAATCAAGCCAAAACCCAATATTATTTACATCTATGCAGATGATTTGGGTTATGGTGAGTTAGGAAGTTATGGTCAAACAAAGATAAAAACCCCGAATCTTGACCGCATGGCAAAAGAGGGCATGCGCTTTACGCAGCATTATAGCGGAGCCCCAGTTTGTGCTCCATCAAGAAGTATTCTAATGACCGGTAAACATTCAGGCCACTCGTATATTAGAGGCAACTATGAATTGGGTGGCTTTGCAGATAGTTTAGAGGGCGGCCAAATGCCATTGCATGATGGAGCGTATACCATTGCCAGAATGCTCAAAGAAAGAGGCTATAGCACCGCATTGGTTGGCAAATGGGGCATGGGAGTAACCGGAACAACTGGCAGCCCGCTAAATCATGGGTTTGATTATTATTATGGATACCTGGATCAAAAACAAGCTCATAATTTTTATCCAACCCACCTTTGGGAAAATGATCAATGGGATGCTTTGAATAATCACGTGTTTAGCGTACATGGAAAAATAGACCCAAAAACTGCCACAGATGCTGATTTCGAAAAATTTAGAGGCAAAGATTATGCTCCTGCTAAAATGACCCAGAAAGCACTTGGGTTTCTTGAAAAAAACAAAAACAAGCCTTTCTTTTTATACCTCCCCTTTCCGCTTCCTCACCTAGCCTTGCAAGCACCTGATGAATACGTAAAAAAGTATATCGGGCAGTTTGATGAAAAACCTTATTTCGGAGAAAATGGTTATGCCCCAAATAAATATCCGCTTTCAACGTATGCTGCAATGATTACTTTCTTGGATGACCAGGTGGGAATAATCATGGAAAAAATCAAAAAACTCGGTCTAGATGAAAATACAATCATTATGTTTTCGAGTGATAATGGAGCAACTTTTTCGGCAGGAGTAGATACTAAATTTTTTAATAGCGTGTCGGGATTGCGTGGGCTCAAAATGGATTTATACGAAGGTGGAATACGGGTTCCTTTTATTGCCAGATGGCCAAAAAAGATCAAGGCGAATTCGGTAAGTGATCATGTTTCAGGTCAATTTGACATCATGGCTACCCTGGCTGAAATTAGTGGAAAAAAGATTAGCAATTCTGATGGAATATCTTTGGTACCAGAACTTAGCGGAAAGAAACAGGATCAACAAAAACATGGCTTTTTGTATTTTGAATACCCAGAAAATGGTGGTCAACTTGCGGTAAGGATTGGCAACTGGAAAGGAGTCAAAAGAAATGTAAGAAATAATCCATCTCAAAACTGGGAATTATTCGATCTCTCAAAAGACCGAAATGAAACTACCGATGTTTCTGCTGTCAACCTACAAATCATCTCACAAATAAACGCCATTGTAAAAAGGGAACATACCCACCCTCATATCCTAGATTGGGAATTTATTGACCCGAAAGTGTCTAGAAAATAAAAATATGCTCCTTATCAAATGAGTTATTGGGTAGTATCCGCAAAAAATTGATCGCTAAAATTTACCAAAAATAATTCTGCTGATGATCGGGTCACACCAGTATAGAGCCATCTCAAAAACTCAGTATTGAGCATCTCATCTGTTAAATAACCCTGATCAATAAATACGGCAGGCCATTGCCCGCCCTGAGCTTTATGACAAGTTACTGCAAAAGCAAACTTTATCTGTAAAGCATTATAATATGGATCCTTTTTTAGTTCATCCATTCTAAATTTTTTATTCTCAATGTGCATATAATCCTGTAAAACCGCCTCATATAAGCGTTTACTATCTAAATTAGACAGGCTCGGGGTTTCACAATATAAGGTGTCCAGAATCACCTTGCAGGTTAGCGGCTCTTGATCTGGATAGTCAAGTAGCTCTATAACTACTTCAGCAAAACGAAAACCATACTGCTCTTCTACCCTTCTAACTTTTCTGATCCTGGCAATATCGCCGTTAGCAATAAAATCGCCACTATTATCTTCAGGCTTGAGCCAGAAATAATTATTACGTACAATCATGATATGATCACCACCCGTAATTTCTTCCTCCCTATACAGTATCCGGTTGCGTATATTTTGATTATAGGCATTTGCATTCTTATTGGAGCGGCAAATTACAATGGTATTCTCCATGCCGTATTTATCATAGGCATAATTTATTCCTTCAACTAGGCGCTCTCCGGTCATTCTGAATATATCCTTATAGCCTTTAATCTTAAACTGAGGAAAAATTTCCTTTTCTTTCCGAATAAGTTCGCGCAACTGCGTCGCATTATGCAGAATGCCCGATTGCTTTTCTTGCCTTACCACATCTGTTAATTCGAAGCTGAACACTTCAAGTCCGAATTGGGAATTAAGCACATCCTTTACCAAAGCCGGACTCGTATCCGAGCCAACAGGAGGAAGTTGTGCCGTATCGCCAACCAGCATAAGCTTGCAGTTTTTGCCATTATATACATAACTGACCAAATCCTGTAAAAGACTCTGTTTGCTATAATCATGTACCTGATCTGCAATCATGGATGCCTCATCCACAATAAAAAGAGTATTCTCCATGAGATTATCTGCCAGAACAAAGTTCATATCTGGGCTCGCTGCTTCCTTTTTACGGTATATTTTTTTATGGATGGTAAATGCCTTGCGACCTGAATAATTACTGATCACCTTGGCCGCTCGACCGGTAGGTGCTAATAATACCGATTTTAGCTTAACTTGTGGGAGTACTTTAACCAAAGCACTGATCAATGTAGTTTTTCCTGTACCGGCATACCCCTTAAGAACAAAGCAAGAATCCACATTACTTGAAAGGACAAACTTCTGCAACAATAAAAAAACCTCTCTTTGCTGTGAGGTTGGAATATTTCCGAAATTTTGCTCAATTAGATCATGGAAATTCATTGCTGCAAATTGCAAATTCTTAGGCTTATATTTATTGAAAGAAATGAATGGTTTGCAATTAATTGAGCAGCAAACAGAAAGAATTTATAAAATATAGGTGAGAAACTATACTTTTGTGATCGATGCTTAAATTACTTCACTTAGTTGACGATGAGTTTCAATCTCAAAATGCCGCGAAATGCGATCTTCTGATCCATATAGGTATTGAATCATTTCAATATGCAATTATTGACAAGGTTAGAGACGAGCTGAAAGCGCTAGTGGAATATGAATTGCCCAATATCTCCAATCAGGGTGATTTAATTCAGGCCATTGAAAATCTGTCAGAATGTACTAAAGAATTTAAGTACACATTTAATAAGGTTAAAATATCCATTGACAGTTACCAGTTCACGTTTATTCCCGACGAGTTTTACCAATCTGGCAATGATGAAGAATATGCAAAATTCATTACTACTAAGCATCAATCTCTAATTCTTTGCAACGCTATACCTTTTGCAAAAATCAAAAATATTATTGCGATCAATTCAGATCTGCATCTGGCTCTTAACAGCATTTTTCAGCAGCCTAAAATTTATGGACAGGCAAGCAGTTTCATTCAGGGTATACTCAAGAGTTTAAAACAGAATACAGAGCATTCACTTTATATTGATATTCATCAAAAACATATTCAGTTTGCTTATTTTAAGCAATCTGAATTGTCATTTTATAACCTATTTGATAGCATCAATGCCATTGAGTTCAACTATTTTATCCTGAACATTATTGAATCTTTGAAATTAGATCTTGATCATACTGCTATTATTCTTTCAGGGCAGGTACTGCATCATGATGAATATTATCAGCGAATTGAAAAATATTTTAAAGACATTCAATTTGCTGATAGCAGACTGATTATTAAGCATCCTGAACTCTTTAACAAGGTGTTTTCTCAGACGTTTTTCTCCCTTTTTACACTTGACCAATGCGAATAATAGGTGGACGTTTAAAAGGTCTTCGCTTAAATCCTCCTGCTAATTTACCTGTCAGACCTACCACAGACCAAGCAAAAGAAGCACTGTTCAACATTCTTTACAATCAGTTCAATTTTGAGAATTTAAAGGTATTGGATCTTTTTAGCGGAACTGGAAATATTTCATTAGAATTTGCTTCACGTGGTGTTCCTGAAATATGTTCAGTAGACCGTGATTTTGGCTGTATCAATTACCTGCGTTCACTAATCAAACAATACGAACTCAATACCATTAAGCCTGTTAAAGCAGATGTATTTAACTATCTGGAACTAGAAACAGACAAATTTGATCTGATTTTTGCTGATCCTCCCTATGACCTTCCTCAACTTAACACGATTGCTGCAAAAGTATTTGACCGCAACCTGCTACAGCCGGAGGGCTATTTGATCATAGAGCATCCCAGTTTGAAAAAATTAGATAATCACCCATTATTTCTTGAGCAAAGAAAATATGGTTCTTCTTCATTCAGCTTCTTTGGAAAAAATGTGCTATAAATCGAAACAAGGTGTCATCATTTATAGTTAACTTTATTTTAAAGAATTAAATCAGTGCAGAATATCAATAGTGAATTAATTTATCCCAAACAAACATTATTTATGTTAAGAGAATCTTAACCCAATTATAAACAAATGAAAATTGCTCTTTTCCCTGGATCATTTGACCCAGTTACCAAAGCTCATGTTGACATATTAAAACGCTCGCTGCCTTTATTTGACAAGGTTGTTATCGGAATAGGTTTGAACAGCACCAAGACCGCATATCTATCCCTAGAAAAAAGAAAAGAAATGCTACGGGCTGTTTTTGCTGACGAGCCCAAAGTTGAGGTGCAAACTTATGAAGGGCTAACCGTTGAGTTCTGTAAAAAGATTCAATCCAATTACATGATCAGAGGCATCAGGACCGTATCAGATTTTGAATATGAAAAAGCGATTGCACAAATGAATCATGCAATGGTGCCAGAAATTGAAAGCATTTTTATAGTAAGTAAGCCAGGATATTCATCCATAAGCTCTACCATTGTACGTGATATTATGAGGAACAATGGCGACGTGAAGCAGTTTATTCCTAAAGAAGCATTTGATCTGCTTTAATTTCCTATTTAAGTACGTTGATCAAATCTCTGATTAAAGGATACGTATTTTGGCGAACCAGCATTAAATCTCCAGTTGAAAGCCATCGAGCATCGGTAATTCCTTCTTCAAGCTGTGGTATAAGCTTCTTTTGTTTAATAGCTCTCATCCAATACCAGGCAGTTTTTTTAATAACCATGGCTCCATTTATTTCATATATATGATAGGTATTGCAAACCTTATCTCTGCAACTATCAATCCTAATTCCACATTCTTCCTGCACTTCACGAACAGCAGCCACCCTTGAATTCTCTCCCTTTTCTATTTTTCCCTTCG
>NZ_JBIKSU010000113.1:0-5037 GCF_044348475.1 Daejeonella sp.
TTTGGTAAGAATGCTGCATTTATAACAGGATACGAACGATCAGACTTTGGCGAAATACTTCAGAAAAACCTGGAAGGAACCGATTTTAAATTTCATCCAGATCCTTACCCAACGCAAAATTTGTTTTATCGCAGTGATAATGCAACACTTGCAGCCCTGGGAGTTCCGGCACATACCATCTCAACCGATGAAATTGATATAGATAAGTTCTATCATACTGTAAATGATGAATTTGAAACACTTGCTGTATCCAATATCTGGGCTACTATAAAGGCTATCGCATTAAGTGCAAGAAGCATTGTTGCAGGAACTGATACACCAAAAAGGATCCCAAAATTAAACAGCAGACCTTAATTTAGATTCTTTCTCATCACATAGTTATATCGTAATTATGAAAATTAAACAGTGGATATTCATTTTTGTATTTCTTGGCATTTTACCATTTTTATTCGCCTATTTACCTTGGCCTCCTTTTCGTTGGAAGGTACTTATTCTGTTTATTGTTATTGGTTTCGTAATATTTCGCATGATTTTCAATGCAATTAAATCAAGTAATAAGATAGTAATAGTAATTAACTCTGCTTTTTCGATTATGATGCTAATCTGCATGTTCCTCATTTTGCAACGCTATTTTAATTAATTCTTTGAAGTTTATTTTAAGCATCATTTTTCTGTTCATTACTCAAGATCAACCCTTATAAAAAAAATAAAGGCCGATGCTGATTTTCATCAGAATGACACCTATGAGAAAAAGTCTAAATTATGATTCTGATTTTCATCTAGATGACTAGCTTACAATTTCTTCCTCATCACATAATCATTCAATACAAAATGATGGTAATTGATATCTAAAGTTTGGTAGATATCAAAACCAATCCTACTATAAAAATGATGTGCCGGATTGCCTCTGTTTACGTTTAATTCAAGAATTTTTCCACCCTTTGCTTTGGCTAAGGAGGAAACCTGTTCAATTAATTTTCTTCCAGTTCCCTGGCCCTGTTCTGTTGGCAAAACATAGAGCTTATGAAGCTTAAAGACCTGATTCTTGGTATCAGTCTCAGAAAATCCAGCAAAAGCAAGCGGGAGTTTGTCTCTTTCAACTAGCAGGAATTCAATTCCTGAATTCATTTGTTCCCTTAAGCTTTCTGAAGAATACATATCGTTCAGCATAAAACTGATTTGTTCATCAGAAATAATATTCCGGTAGCTTGGCCACCATATTTTTTCGGCAAGTTCGTTGATCGCCTGAATGTCAGAATCTGTTGCTTGTCTGATAATCATGTTAAATAGATTCTGAAATAAAAATAAAGGGCTGTTCAAAATTCAGGGAATAGAAACCATCTTTTTCTGTTTCCATTATATGATCTCCCACATTTCTTAATCCGCTTGTTTGAAGGTTATGAACCTCATGAAGTAATTGTATTTCTTCGCCGGCAGGTTGCCATTTGCTAAAGCCAGATCGTACCGGGAATATTTTTTTATTTCCAATGAATACCACAATATCCAGATCATCTACAAACAGGACATAGTCTTTTAAAACAAACTGATTGGTAATAATATTTACCGCTGGGTATTGCTCAGCAACCAGAAATTTCAGTGCGTCCTGAAGTGGTTCAGTGTCTGTTAGTATGAGCCTGGTACTTTCTTGTGTATTAAAATGTAGATCTTTTGTTACTACCGCATCAACTTTTAATGCCATCGAATCAACGAGTTCGTAAATAGCCTCATGCACCATAACCGTTGGGCTCCATTCCAGTATCTGTCCTAGATTTTCATTCTCAAAGCCATCAAGGCTCATGATCAGTAAAGCTGGCTCCTGTTTCTCGCGAACTATGTGATGTGATGACATGAATCAAACTTAGATATTTTTTAAAAAAAAAGAGGAAAGAACGATGAAGAAAGAACAAGTAACCAAGAACCAAGACAAATCCAGTTCGGATTACGGTTATTGGTTGAATGGTCTGTTTTCGGGGTATTAATTAATTTGAACTCGAAACAACATTTTAAAAACTACATAGAAACATAGCATTTTATAGCTTCTAATCTATATTTTAGATACAGATAGTCTTGAAGTTTTGCTTCAATCTATGTGATTTACAATCTATGTTTCCTTTTAAACATAATGTAAGTCAATCTATGTGGTTAAATTTTAATCTTTGCTCTTTAAACCTTGATCCATTTTAAAAACCACATAGAAACATAGTATTTTATAGCTTCTAATCTATATTTTAGAAACAGATAGTCTTGAAGCTTGCTTCAATCTATGTGATTTATATTCTATGTTTCCTTTAAAGCATAATGTAAATCTATGTGGTTAAATTTTAATCTTTCCATATTTATATATCGAATTCAATTACTTTAATCTTTGCTCTTTGAACCTTGATTCATTTTAATAGATTTTTTTGTAAAACTCTCTGATCATTTTTCCAGGCAAATCTGAAGAGTTTACGGCTGCAGAAACTGCTATTCCATAAATTCCGGAGTTTACTAGGGCTTCAGTATCTTCCAAATTAATGCCTCCAACGGCTATCAATGGCAGGTTTATTCCTAATTCTGCCATGGTATCTGTAATTTTCTTGTAGCCGTCAATTCCCAGCAGTGGATAATCATTCGGTTTTGTTTTTGTGACAGCAAATGGCCCGCATCCTGCATAATCTACCACCCCTGAAGCATTTATTCTTTGAATATCTACTAGTGTATTGGCAGAGGCTCCCAATGTTTTTTCGTCACTAATTATTTCACGAATTGCAGCAAAGTTGGTATGCATATCTTCAATATGAACTCCTTGCGCATCTACTTGGTTGAGCAAGTGATAATGATCTGTGAGAATCAGGGTGGCCCCCCAATCATCGCAAATAGAGGCTATCTGATGTATTTCTTGGATAAGATCTTCATCAGCCTTTGAAAAACAACGATATTGAATCCAGTTTGCCCCTGCTTTACAGGCTATTTCTGTTTGTTCAATATGAGTTCGATGCGGCAAATCCTGTGTCAGATAGTGAAATTTAGAGATGTATTTTTTCATAGGTAAATGTTCCCGGATCAAGCCCGGGGTTAAAATTTTAAGCTCAATGAAAGTAGAAAATTTCGGGTTGCTTGAGGGTAATAGAAATTTTCAGTTGTAAAATCTCCTCCATACATGTAGCTGAAGGTATATCCGTTGGCTTCATATAGTTCAGAGAATATATTATTAACCAAAAGCGTTAATCCAATATTTTTTAATCCTTTGAATGAAGTATTGTATCTTAAACGCAGATCGTTCACAAAGAAGGCATCCAGTTTGCGTTGTGAATTAGATGTATTGTCAAGGAATTGCTCAGATACATATTTGCTTATTAAAGCAATTTCTGTTTTTTTGAATGGCAGAAAACTGAATTCATTTGAGCCTATAAATGATGGCGAAAAGGCAAGAGCAGTGTTTTCATAATTGCTTATGATTTGTCCGCCATTGTCATAATCATCTGAATACTCAGTAAAATTTTTGATTCTGTTTGCACTTAAAGATGTGGTTATACTCCAAGATAAAAGATTGTTTATCTGTGCTTTAGTATCTATCTCCAATCCGTATCGATAGCTTTTTTCAACATTCTGGCGGATATACTCACCTACATCATTCACCTTTCCTGTTAAAACCAACTGATCCTTATAATACATGGCATACGCATTAATTCCGGCAATGAAATTTTCATTCCTATGCCTGTAGCCAGTTTCAATATTTAGTAAACTTTCTGCAGATGGTCTGTTCGAAATGCTTGAATTTATATAATCATCACGATTGGGCTCTTTGTTAGCAATTGCTATAGATGCGTAGATATTATTTTTCTGGTTTAATTTGTAATTGAAACCTAGCTTAGGGTTGAAAAAACTCAGCTGATCAAACTGATCAAGGCTCATCCTATTTTTATCGGTACCATTCACTTTGTAATTAACGCTTCTGAATTGAAGGTCAGCAAACAGGCTTAAACTTCCAATGTTAAACTCAGCTTTGGCAAACGAATTGAAGTCAGTTTTGAAACCATTGCCTTTGTAATAAGGTGTTAGGCTGTTTCCAATCGGAATGAATTGCCCTCTGATCACTTCTCCGAAATGATCTCCATCATATTCATTATAGGCCCCGCCAAGAGTATAGCTAATGTTCCCCGCTGGGCTGTAGTTTAATGAATAGGTTAAACCATAGAAATTATTGTCAAGCCAGCGCCGCCTTACCAGATCACTTTTGTAGATGGCAATTCCACTTGTTGGGAATGGTGAGATACCATAATTAGCAAGATTTTGATCTTCCTTAAATTCTTCATAATAGCCACGGCCTTTGGTATAATGCAACGCAGTATTGGCTGATAAAACAGATGAAAATGTATGGGAGTATAAAAGTTGATAATGATCCTGAACATAATTATCTGTTTGGTCATCATAGGTAAAATTATTAAAGGTTCGATTGGTTTTTAGCAAATTCTGTGGAACACCATTCCATGCCTGATATGTTTTTTCGGAGCCTGAGAACACATTAACGCGAAGTAGGTCTTTTTTACCATAATAGGCAGCACTTAAAAAGTATGATTTCAGCATAGATGAACCACGGTCTATGTAACCATCCGACTGAATCCTGGATAGCCTTCCGTCAAAACTGAATTTATTATGGATTAGTCCGGTGCCTGCATTGACTGTATTTTTTATAGTCTGATAGGATCCAAAAGTGTTATTCAGTTCTGCATAGGCCGAATCTCTTTTGATTGTTGTCTGAATATTTAAACTTCCTCCAAAGGCTCCTGCTCCATTTGTAGAGGTACCAACACCGCGCTGAATTTGAATATTATCAACTGAGGATGCAAAATCAGGAAGATTTACCCAAAAGGTTCCTTGGCTTTCGGGGTCATTGTATGGAATTCCATTGATTGTTACATTTAAACGGGTTGGGTCGCTTCCGCGGATGCGAATACCGGTATAACCAACCCCATTTCCTGCATCAGAGCTTACCACTACTGAGGGAGTCTGATTGAGCAGAAATGGCAGATCTTGACCCAGATTATTCTTTTCTAG
>NZ_JBIKSU010000032.1:0-22677 GCF_044348475.1 Daejeonella sp.
TATCGGCAAACTTACCACGACCACCCGTTTGTTTTTTATACGTTTCACGGTGCTGTGTAGTGCCTGTAATTGCTTCTTTATAAGAAACTTGCGGAGCACCCTGATTCACCTCAACCTTAAATTCACGTCTCAAACGATCAATCAAAATATCTAAGTGAAGCTCACCCATACCAGAAATAACGGTTTGGCCAGTTTCTTCATCCGTTTGAACACGGAATGTAGGATCTTCTTCAGCTAATTTACCTAAGCCAATTCCTAATTTATCAACGTCGGCTTGAGTTTTAGGCTCAATTGCCAAACCGATAACAGGCTCTGGAAAATTCATTGACTCCAATACAATTGGATGCTTCTCATCACAAAGTGTATCTCCTGTTTTGATATCCTTAAAACCTACTACCGCAGCAATATCTCCTGCTCCAACATTTGGAATAGGGTTTTGCTTGTTAGCATGCATTTGGAAGATACGAGAGATACGCTCTTTATTATCAGAACGCATATTGTGTACATAAGAACCTGCTTCCAGATTCCCAGAGTAAACGCGGATAAAGCATAAACGACCTACGAAAGGATCTGTCGCAATCTTAAATGCTAAAGCTGCAAATGGTTCTTTTTCACTTGGCTTACGCAAAACTTCTAAACCAGTATCAGGATTAGTACCCACGATACCTTCAACATCCATTGGAGATGGCAATAATTCCATCACATAATCAAGCATGGTTTGAACACCTTTATTCTTGAATGAAGAACCACATACCATTGGTACGATCTTGGCATCAAGAACTGCTTTACGCAGGGCATCAAGAACTTCGCGCTCTGTAATTGTTTCAGGAGCATCGAAGAATTTCTCCATTAAGCTTTCATCATACTCAGCAACTGATTCAAGTAATTTCTCTCTCCATTCAGTAGCTTCTTCAACCAAATCATCAGGAATTGGAATCTCAGTAAAGGTCATCCCTTTATCATGCTCATTCCAAACAATTCCACGGAAGTTGATTAAATCAACTACACCTTTAAATGAATCTTCAGAACCAATTGGTAATTGCAAAGGAACAGCATTGCTTCCAAGCATATCCTTAACTTGCTTCACAACTTTTAAGAAATCAGCACCTGAACGGTCCATCTTATTAACGAACCCAATACGTGGAACGCTATAATTGTTAGCTAAACGCCAGTTAGTTTCTGATTGTGGCTCAACACCATCAACTGCTGAGAAAAGGAATACTAATCCGTCTAAAACACGTAATGAACGATTTACCTCTACGGTAAAATCTACGTGTCCAGGAGTATCAATAACGTTGATATGATACGTATCACCTCTATATTTCCAGTTTACTGTTGTTGCTGCAGAAGTAATGGTAATACCACGCTCCTGCTCTTGTGCCATCCAATCCATGGTTGCTGCACCATCGTGCACCTCACCAATTTTATGGCTTACTCCTGAGTAATAAAGAATACGCTCCGTTGTAGTGGTTTTACCCGCATCAATGTGGGCAGCGATACCGATATTTCTTGTATATTTTAAGTCTCTTGACATTGTATTATTTCCTGATTAGAATCTAAAATGAGAGAATGCTTTGTTGGCTTCTGCCATTTTGTGCGTATCTTCTTTCTTCTTTACTGCTGCACCTTCTCCCTTAGAAGCTGAAATGATTTCACCTGCTAATTTCTCAGTCATCGTTTTTTCACCACGCTTACGGGAATAGTTGATCAACCACTTCATTCCTAAAGCAATTTTACGCTCAGGACGAACTTCAGTTGGAACCTGGAAATTTGCACCACCTACACGACGAGATTTAACCTCAACAGCAGGCATTACATTATTCAGGGCCTTTTTCCAAGACTCTAATCCGTTTTCACTTGTTTTTTTCTCTACTAACTCAACTGCATCGTAGAAAATAGAGTATGCGATAGATTTTTTACCGTCATACATCATATTATTTACAAACCTAGTCACCATTACGTCGTTAAACTTTGGATCAGGCAGTAAGATTCTCTTTTTTGGTTTTGACTTTCTCATGTTGCTTTCCTCCGTTTAATTAATTCTTTTTACCTTTTGCACCCTCTGCTACTTGTCCTGGCTTCGGTTTCTTAGTTCCGTATTTAGAACGACGTTGGTTACGACCGGCTACTCCAGAAGTATCTAAAGCTCCACGGATGATGTGATAACGTACACCAGGTAAATCTTTAACACGACCACCACGTATTAAAACGATGGAGTGTTCTTGCAAGTTGTGACCTTCACCCGGAATGTAAGCATTCACTTCTTTTCCGTTTGTTAAGCGCACACGTGCAACTTTACGCATTGCTGAGTTTGGTTTTTTAGGGGTAGTGGTATACACACGTGTGCACACTCCTCTTCGCTGTGGACAGCTGTCCAACGCTGGTGACTTACTCTTGTCAACCAGAGCTACTCTACCTTTTCTAACTAATTGTTGGATAGTAGGCATTTTTTCCTTTTAGTGTTTAAATATTTATTACCCCCATAGCAAAGCTTTTTACAGTTTTCATTTAGGGACTGCAAAAGTAGGATTTTATTTTGATTTTCAAGGGCTTGGATAAGAAAAAATTGAAATTAATGTGATTTTGATCTGATGTTTGCTTTTTTGTCTTTAAAGCGAGATCCTACTCGACCGATAAGACACGTTGTTGCAGAAGAACCCTCTTGATTTAGGTAATGCTTATAGGCGGGCTTTGACCTTCATTATGAATACCAAAAGTTAGCCAATTTACCCTTTAATAGAAAAATACTACCGTTTAAACATCCTATTGCTAATTGCTATTGCTTCTTCACAAATTCATCATACTAATAAAATCAAAAGAATAAAGAGTATGAATAACCCAAGGCAAAACCAAATGCATTTAAACAACAATCCCGAAGAAAATATACGTATGGAAAATGAATTCCTGCAATTGAAACTCAAGGCAGAACTAGGCGCAGAAACATTTATCGCGGGCAATTTCCCGCCAAAAGTTGAAAATGAATTCCTGAAAAATGTACTTGCATTTGAAAACAGCTTTTCAACTACTCCAATGAAAAAAATTTATGAGCTGCTAGAAAAGCCCCAATATAAACCGGAAATTGAGTTAGACGAAACTGCGATAGAATTAGCGTTAGAGGCTTTGATTACCCTAATGAAAAAGAAACAAATTACTCTTGAATTTTTAGGGGCCTATAGTAGTCGTACTAAATATAAATTTATAACTGAAGAGTTTTTCAATGAAGAAGTTTCAGAAAACACGATACCAGGGATGATCTGGGATTTTAACTATGATGAGTACCGCCCTAACCATAAAGTAGCGATCGAACAACAAACTACCTCCTTTATTTCGGCATGGATTGATCAAAAATTAACTAAAGATTACTTTGGTTTAGCAGACACCTTTATAATGCCCAATGGTCAACTATTTGACAAAGATGAAATTGTAAACAAAATAAAAAATATTTGCAAGAGCTTTCCTGAATTTAAAGACTGCTCATACACCATTGAAAAGATTGACTATGAACTACAAAACCATATCGGCATGGGGTTTTCTGAAGGAATTGTAAAATATAGTGCGATGTCAAGAAGTCAGGAAAAAATTACTATTGAGGGTCAATTTAAATTATATTTTACGCTGGAATTTAATTCTTGGTCTATCTTTTACTTCATATTCCCAGGATTTGAATTTCCTTTTATGGAATAAATGATAGTTTATATAACCTGATTGAATCTATTGGTTAGTTCAAGAAAATCTCTGAATTTATTTATCGAATTAAGGTTTATAACTATTACTAGATTGGATTGGACTTCAAACTGTTTGCCGAAAACTAAAATTATCAATTGAATATATTATTAAAAGCAATTCATATATCAATAACGGTAGGTTAATACTTGTAAACAGTATTCCTCTTAGTATATAAGATTTTAATCTTTATCTTGCCAGCATACCAAAAAATGTCAAATAATACCCATGGAGCAGAATTCACAACTGGAGCTCGCATTTAATTTTGTTCAATACACAGACAAAAATATTTTTCTGACAGGAAAGGCCGGAACAGGCAAAACAACATTCCTGCACCAGTTAAAAAAACAAACGCATAAACGCATGGCGGTAGTAGCTCCTACCGGAGTAGCTGCTATCAATGCCGGAGGTGTTACAATAAATTCATTTTTTCAACTTCCTTTTGGGCCTTATATACCCGGAAATACAGGAAATGTTCAGCATAAACGTTTTAATAAAGACAAAATAAATCTGATAAAAAGTCTCGACCTTTTGGTTATTGATGAGATCAGTATGGTTCGTGCAGATACTCTTGATCATATCGACGAAGTATTAAGGCGCTTTAAGAATCATACTAAACCGTTTGGTGGTGTTCAGATTCTGATGATTGGCGACTTGCACCAGTTATCGCCTGTAGTTAAAGATGAAGATTGGTTAATACTTAAAGATTACTACCCAAACCTCTTTTTCTTTGCCAGCAAAGCACTAGAAAAAACCAGCCAAGTGAGTATTGAACTAAAACATATTTATAGGCAGGTTGACGCCCAATTTATTGACCTTTTGAATAGCGTCCGAAAAAATGATATCGATGAGAATGTGCTCAGAAAGCTAAATTCGAGATATATACCAGATTTTAAACCTGCAGATGAAGAAGGATATATAACACTTACCACCCACAATAAGTCTGCACAGGATACCAATGAAATAAAACTAGGAGAATTAAATGATCCTGCTTTCAGCTATAAAGCAGTCATCGAAGGCGATTTTCCAGAATACTCTTATCCCACTGTTGCCGAGCTTGAACTAAAAAAGGGAGCACAGGTCATGTTTGTGAAGAACGACCTGTCTAAAGAACGTCTTTTCTTTAATGGAAAAATAGGTATGATCACCCGGATATCCAATGATCAGATCAGCGTCAAATGCCCGGGTGATCTTTCAGAGATCATTGTTAACCCGCTGACCTGGACCAATATAAAATACGAGTTAGCTACCGAAACCAAAGAGGTTAAAGAAAAAATTATTGGTTCTTTTACACAATATCCATTGAAGCTGGCATGGGCAATTACCATTCACAAAAGCCAGGGATTAACTTTCGAAAAAGCTGTGATCGATGCTAATCTTGCCTTTGCCCATGGCCAGGTTTATGTTGCTTTAAGTCGCTGTAAAAGCTTTGAAGGCATGGTATTAAGAAGTCCGATTTCTTTTAACAGTGTTAAAACTGATGGAACGGTATCTGAATATACACGAAATGCCAAAAACAATGAACCTGGCGAACAACAATTGATAGAATCAAGAAATGCTTTTCAGCAAACTTTGCTTTTTGAATTATTTGACTTCAACCCTATTAAAAGTTACTTTTTCCAAGTCCGAAAAATTGCTGAAGATCATCATAACATACTCGATCCTAAAATTATTGATGATTTAAAATTAATTCGTGAAAATTCAGAAAAAGACATTTATGAAGTTTCAGAGAATTTTAAAAAACAGCTGAACAGCTTTCTTACAGATCTGTTACTTCCTGAAGATAACCAGGAATTGCAGGAGCGCGTTAAAAAAGCTTCAGCCTATTTTATGAATAAAGCTGAATCAGTTTTTCATGATCCGCTAAAGAAATTAAACACAGATTGTGATAATAAAGCTGTTAGAACCAGCTTAAAAGATGCATTAGATAATTTACAGAAGGAGATCGCCGTAAAAAAGGCATTAATGAACATTTGCCAGAATGGTTTTTCTACTTCGCACTACCTAAAAAGCAAATCAAATGCAGAAATTGACCATGTATCTGCAAAAGTTGGAACTAAAGAATCTGGTAAAATTGCAGCTAACATTCCACATCCTGAATTATATATATCACTAAGACAATGGAGAGACGCTCTTGCAGAGGAATGGGGAGTTCCGGTGTATCTTGTTCTGGCTCAAAAGTCGATCCTTGAATTGGTCCAATCATTGCCATCAAACCTGGTTGAACTTGAAGGCATTAAAGGTTTAGGGAAAACCAGAATAAAGCAATACGGACAGCAAATTATTGAAATAATTACCAATTATTGCGAAAACAATGAGGTGGAAAGGCAGGCTATGGTCATCTCTTTTACAGAGAAGAAAATTAAAATTGATACCAAAAAAGTTTCTCTAGATCTGTTCAAATCTGGAAAAACAATAGCTGAAATTGCCATTGAGCGAGGCTTCACCCCAACCACCATTGAAGGCCATCTGGCTTTTTATATCAATTCAGGTGAAATATCGGTTTTCGAAATTGTGTCAAAATTGAAAGTAGCAAAGATCATGGCTTTTATTACTCAACATCCTGGTAAAGATACCGCCGAAACTAAAAATGCTTTAGGCGATGATGTTTCGTATGGAGAATTAAGAGCTGTACTCAATCATCTTGCGTATGTCAAAACAGAGGAGTCTTCCTAATGGATATCAATATCTAAGCCTAATAGACTACAATTATCTGATGCAACTAAATCAAAAAACTTCTCAATACATATTAAAAGCGAGTTTTTTGACGATTATTGTAGATCAGACGAATCATCAATATATTTTAAAATTAATTTCCTGCAGGAAATTACCTGCAGGAAATTAAAATTCTCTTATTTAGTTGAAGTCCAGCTATTATTTGCCGAATTTGAATCCGGTAAAACCTTATCAGGATCTGAAACAACAGACACAATCTCTTCCACGGAAGGATAAACAAAAGTCCATTGCTTATTTCGCTGCCAAACCTCAACAGGAAGTTTGAGTCTGCTTACCTTACCGCTCTTTGTCTTTATTTCTAGGATAACCGGCATAGGCATTTTCTCAAGATTTTCAATAGTAATCAAAGCACCCTGTGCAGGATCATTTTTCACATATTTTACATCAGTAACAGCCTGATCGAGTTTCCAGTTATTTATAAACCAGCCTCTCCAGAACCAGTTCAGATTTTCACCGGCTACGTTCTCTATTGTACGGAAGAAATCATCTGGAGTTGGATGCTTGTAAGCCCAACGCTCAATATATGTCTTAAATGCTCTGTCAAATCGATCAGCACCAATAACCTGTTCACGCAATAAAGTTAATCCAATAGCAGGCTTATAATACGCTAGAATTCCAATATTTCTTTCTTTCATATTATCTGGACTGCTCATAATCGGTTCAAAAGCATCACTTGTAATTATTTTACCCAAATTATGCATATCTGTAGTTCTTGGCTTGTATTCACCGCCATTGAAATCTTTTGAAGCTAAAGAATTTATAAAAGTATTAAAGCCCTCATCCATCCATGCAAATAATCGCTCATTTGACCCTACAATCATTGGGAACCAAGTATGACCAAATTCATGATCAGTAACTCCCCAAAGTGCACCTGATTTAGCGCTTGCACCGCAAAAAACAATACCAGGGTATTCCATACCTCCAGCAATCGAAGCTACATTAGTAGCAGCCGGGTAGGGAAATTCAAGCCACTTATTAGAATTAAATTCATTTGATGCTTTGGTATATTCTGTAGAACGACCCCAAGCATCTACCCCATCACTTTCTACAGGATATGCAGAAATAGCCATTGACTTTTTACCACTTGGCAAATTCATTCTTGCGGCATCGATAATAAATGCTGCAGATGAAGCCCATGCAGCATCACGCGCATTCTTTAATTTAAAATTCCAGGTTATTTCCTGTTTACCTGTTGGACGAGATTTTGGATCAGCAATTTCAGTAGCAGATCTGATAATCACTGTTTTATCACTTTGAGCTGCAGCTTTCCAGCGATTTTGCTGCTCAACTGTGTATACATCCTGAGGATTTGTCAATTCACCCGAACTCACCACAATATGGTTTGATGGCACGGTAATGCTGATGTCATAATCTCCATACTCGAGATAAAACTCACTAGGACCTGTATATGGCAGTGTGTTCCAACCTAAAACATCATCATAAACGCACATTCTTGGGTACCATTGGGCAACAGAAAATATTTTGCCATTCTTAGTATTTAAAATCCCCATCCGGTCAGAACCATAGTCGGGCGAGATAAACGAATAGTCAATTTTTAGTTTTAACTGCCCTCCACCTGCTGAAATTGCAGAAGGTAGGTAGATTTGCATCCGGGTTTCCTGAATTAAGAATTCAACTGACGACTCGATAGTTTTACCTTTTTCAACCGAAATTAATTTTACAGATTTGATCGTATACCCCCCATCAAATTGCTGTCCTCGGGCACCATTACGACTTCCTGTTGGTGGAATAATGGCATTACCTCTTGAATCACTCTTAAACAAATTCTGGTCAAGTTGCATCCAGATAAAATCTAATTTATCAGGACTATTATTGGTGTAGGTTATTATTTCAGTGCCTGAAATTTCATTCGTCTGATCATTTAATCTAACAGATAGTTTGTAATCAGCACGATTTTGCCAATATTTAGGACCAGGCTGACCACCAGAAGATCTATAATCATTCCCATTTTTTGTATAAAATAACGGACTGAAAGCATCATTATAATTGTAGTTATTGATTGTAGGTATAGTCTGATTAGCCGTTTGCGCCCAACCCGAAGTAACAAGGCAAATAAGCGAAATAAGAAGCGATAAAAATTTTAGTTTATTCATTTAATTATTTTTAGTGGTTGTAAAGAATTGTTCAAATAGCAAAGATTAGTATAATTTAATTATTTGAGAAGCTCTGAAAGCTGCTCTTCATTGAAGCCAAGAATAACTGAACCTGAATCTGTTTCAATTACTGGTCGTTTAATAATACTGGGTTTAACCTGCATCAGCTTGAATGCGTCTGCTTTACTAACGATAGATCGTTGAAGTTCAGCATCAAGCATTTTCCAAGTAGTTCCGCGCTTATTAAGAAATGTCTCCCAGCCAAGCTTATCTGCCCACTCTTCTAGTGTTTCACTACTAATTCCTAGCTTCTTGAAATCATGAAATTCATAATCCAACTGATTAAGCTTAAACCAATCGAGCGTTTTTTTGACCGTATTACAATTAGGGATTCCGTAAATTTTCATTTGTAGGTTCAATAAATTCGGTTTGGGTTTTCAGAAAACTATTTATTTATTAAAACGGGTCATTGTTAGTTCAGTACCTGCAGTAACAAAGCTTTGAATAAACTCAATAGATTGATCAATCAGAGCGGGAAGTTCTTTTTGCTCATCTGGATCAAACCCACTCAAAACAAAATCAACTTGCCTTCCTTTTGGAAAGTTATCTCCGATACCAAAGCGTAATCTGGGATAATCTGCACTTTCAAGCATAGCTTCAATGCTCTTTAAACCATTATGACCTGCCGGACTACCTTTAGGCTTTAGTCTGATCGTGCCAAATGGTAAGGCCAAATCGTCAACAACAACTAATACGTTTTCTTTAGGAATCCCAAGCTCTTGCATCCAGTAATTTACTGCCTTACCGCTCAAATTCATATAAGTAGTAGGTTTAATCACATAAATATTCCTGCTTTTATAATTGAACTCCGTATAATAGGCAAGTCGCATATTAAAAAAGGAAGAATGAGCCTGCTTCGCAAATTCATCAGCCACCATAAAACCAATATTATGCCTGGTGTCGGCATACTCTGGTCCGATATTACCTAAGCCTACAATCAAATACTTCATGAAGAACAAATATGGCAGAAAGCTTTGAAAAAAAGCGAATTGAATTATAAAAAAAGCAGCGCAGGTTTTTCCTGCGCTGCTAATCAAAAAAATATTAATGCAAATTATTTTTTAGCGTCGTTTTCAGCTTGCTTTAATGCACGAGACATTGTAACTGAAACGATAGTATCCTCTGGGTTGTTCGTAATTTTAAAGTTGTCAAAATTTAACTCTCCAACACCAACAGATTTACCAACTTCAAGCTTTGTGATACTTACTTCAACATTTTGAGGCATATCTTTTGGCAAAGCTTTAACACGTAGTTTACGTAATTTCTGAATTAACTTACCACCAATTTTAACACCTGGTGACGTACCGGTTAATTTTACAGGAATCTGCATAACAACTGGTTTCTTTTCATCTAACTCTAAAAAGTCAACATGTAAAGGTAAGTCAGTTAATGGATGAAAATTAACATCCTGAATAATGGCTTGTGCTTTCACACTACCAATTTCCAAAGCAACGAATGAAACATCTGGTGTATACACCAAAGCTTTCAAATCAGCTGCAGACACAGAAAAGTGGATCTGATTTTTTCCACCATAAAGAACTGCAGGAACTAATCCCTGATAACGCAGCTCTTTTGCGTCTCTTTTCCCTACGTTCTCTCTTGGAGAACCGCTAATAGCAATTGATTTCATAATTATTTATTTTTGTTTGTATTTAGCTGTTAGAAAATCTAACATTCTACTATTTTTAATCTTGACCCGTTACTATCCGGACCAATATTCTTATTCTATCTTAAACAACTCGCTTATTGATCCATGCTCATTAACATTAGCAATGGCTCTACTAAAAAGATCGGCTGTTGATAATACCTTGATCTTAGGACTTGATTTAACAGAAGCAATGGTATCTGTAACTATCAACTCTGTTAAAGCCGAACCTTCAACTGTTCTATAGGCATCGCCTGATAAAACTGGATGGGTACAAACTGCTCTGACACTATTGGCACCATTTTCCATGATTAGTTCAGCAGCCTTAGCCAATGTTCTGGCTGTGTCACAAATATCATCCATAAGAACTACATCCCTACCGGTAACATCACCAATAATAGACATAGATTCAATTTCATTAGCTCTTTTTCTTTGTTTATCACAGATAACAACCTCTGCATTAAAAAATTTGGCGAATGTTCTTGCTCTATATGAACCACCCATATCAGGTGATGCAATAGTAAGATTGGGAAGATTCAAATTTTTGATATAAGGAACAAATATGACAGATGCATCTAGGTGATCAACAGGTATATCAAAAAAACCTTGAATCTGAGCAGCATGAAGATCCATTGTCATGATTCTGTGAGCCCCTGCAGCAGTAATCAGGTTAGCCATTAACTTAGCTCCTATGGCAACACGCGGTTTATCTTTTCTATCCTGTCTTGCAAATCCAAAATAGGGAACAACAACAGTAATGTAATGAGCTGAAGCTCTTTTAGCAGCATCAATCATTAAAAGGAGCTCAACAAGATTATCATTGGGCTGATTGGTAGATTGTATCAGAAATACATCACAACCACGAACTGTTTCATTATAATGAGGTTGAAATTCACCATCACTAAATTTCGATAAAACAATATCGCCTAGTTTAATTCCATAACTTTCACCAATATTCTTAGCTAGCTCTAGGGTACCTGAGCCAGCAAATAATTTTATAGGATTGAAGGAAAGGGCCATTTTTTCGGGTTTCGAACTTATTATTTAGGATTAATGCCTAAAAGGACACAAGTATATTAAAAAGTAAACCGCACTGCGATTTTTAAATTGTAATTCCGAAACTCGAAATTTTTATTAGTTGCCCGACCAGGATTCGAACCTAGACAAACTGCACCAAAAACAGTTGTACTACCATTATACTATCGGGCAATCAATTCAAAAAGAAGCTCCTTTTGAAATGGAATGCAAATATAGTGGGATATACTATAAAGTGCAAATGAAAATTCATTTTTGTTACAGCATTGAGTAGTGAGTAGTGAGTAGTGCGTTTTGAGTATTGAGTATAGAGTATTGAGATAGATTCTGCTTCATACCTCAGATAACAGACAACTGATAACAGACAACTGATAACAGACAACTGATAACAGAAGAAAGTCAAAAGCGGAAAGGTGAAAGCAAAAAGCAGAGAAGAGCAATGATTTGAAATAATTAGTTGAAGTCAATGCTAACCAACTAACCAACTAACCAACTTCAGATAACTGATTTTGAGTATAGAGTATTGAGTATTGAGATAGATTCTGCTTCAGACTTCATACTTCATACCCCAGATAACAGACAACTGATAACTGCTAACAGATTTGAGTATTGAGATAGATTCTGCTTCAGACCTCATACTTCATACCTCAGATAACAGACAACTGATAACTGCTAACAGATTTGAGTATTGAGATAGATTCTGCTTCAGACTTCATACCTCATACCTCAGATAACAGACAACTGATAACTGATAACTGATAACAGACAACAGACATCTCCTCTATGTTAATTTCTGTTAAACACTCTTCTGTTTCTACCTCTAATAATAATAATTTCATTAATTTCGGCTTAATATTATTGATCTTGAATCCATGAACTATAACAAAATCAACAATTTATTAGGCTGGTTCAGCTTTTTGACAGCCCTAATTGTCTATACTTTGACACTTGAACCCTCGGCAAGTTTTTGGGATTCAGGCGAATTTATCGCCTCTGCCCATAAACTTCAGGTTGTTCATCAACCAGGTGCTCCTTTATTTTTGATGCTTGGAAAAGTATTTTCACTACTTGCAGGCGACGATACCAGTCGAGTTGCCTTTTGGATAAATATGTGCTCAGCCGTGGCAAGTGCCGCTACGATCCTTTTTCTTTTTTGGACAATAACTGCCCTGGCTAAAAAAGTTCTTTCAAAAGTTGACGAGAATCTTTCTAACTGGGAACTGATTACTATTATGGGTTCTGGCCTAGTTGGTGCACTCGCTTATACTTTTTCAGATTCATTCTGGTTTTCAGCTGTAGAAGCAGAAGTTTATGCACTTTCATCTCTTTGTACAGCAATCGTTTTTTGGGCAATCCTTAAATGGGATCAGCATGCAGATGAACCTTATTCAGACAGATGGCTCATATTTATTGCCTATGTTATGGGGCTTTCAATTGGGGTACACCTTTTGAACCTGCTCGCAATTCCTGCTATTGCTTTGGTCTACTATTTCAGACGATCAAAAACAAGAACAACTTCAGGAACCCTACTGGCATTGCTTATTGGAATCATTATTCTGGCATTTATTCAATATGGTATTGTTCAATACACAATCAAATTTGCAGCTTACTCTGATCTGTTTTTTGTAAATACATTGGGTCTTGATTTTGGAACAGGTGTTTTATTTTTTAGTTTTTTACTGATCGTGAGCCTTGTTTCAGGAATACTTTACACCATAAATGGAAGTAAAACCCATCTTCTGACAGCCATAACATGTTTTGTGGCACTAATGACTATTGGAGGTGGAATATCCGGATTAATCGTTGCTGCGATCATTTTGGCTAGTCTGGAATACATTCTGAATATCCGTGAAAAAAGAAGGTTACTGAACCTCGCATTAATTTCTATCGTGTTCATTATTTTTGGTTATGGCTCTTTTGCAATGATCGTAATCAGGGCAAAAGCAGATCCAACTCTTAATAATAGTGACCCTGAAAATGCATTTTCATTATTGAGCTATGTTAACAGAGAACAATATGGAGACCGTCCTTTACTTTATGGTCAATTCTTTGATTCAAAGCCTATTGATAACAAACAAGGTGATATTATTTATCGCAAAGGAAAAGAGAAATATGAAAATGCAGGCCAAAAATTTGAACGCGTATACGACCGCAATACCCTGTTGCCAAGAATGTACAGCGACGACCCCCAGCACGTAGGTTTTTATCGCGACTGGATGGGTTTAAAAGAAGACCAGTCACCAACATTCCTCAATAACCTCGGATTCCTAATTAGCTATCAAACCAGCTTCATGTATACCCGCTATTTTGCATGGAACTTTATTGGAAGGCAAAATGATGAACAGGGGCATGGCGATTATATTCATGGAAACTGGTTATCGGGCATAAGCTTCTTTGACAATATGTTATTGGGCGGGCAAAATGAACTTCCTAAAAGTCAATTAACCAATAATGCCTATAACAAATTCTACTTCTTACCATTCATTTTAGGAATTATCGGAGCATTATGGCACTTTAAAAAGAATGAAAAAGATGCCGGAATTGTTGCATTACTATTCTTCTTTACAGGGCTAGCTATCGTTTTGTATTTAAATCAAAATCCACTGCAACCAAGAGAACGTGACTATGCCTATACGGGCTCATTTTACGCATTCGCCATTTGGATAGGCCTTGGGGTGGCAGGGATAACAGATTTCTTACGCAAAAAATTAAATGCTCCAAAAGCAGCTGTTCTAGCTGCAATGATAGGATTACTGGCCGCACCGGTTTTAATGGCTAAAGAAGGATGGAACGATCATAACCGATCTACCAAGTTTACAGCTCGCGATATGGCAATCAATTACCTTGAATCTTGCGCGCCCAATGCCATTTTATTCACCTATGGTGATAATGATACCTACCCGCTTTGGTATGCACAGGAAGTTGAGAATGTCAGACCCGATGTGAGAGTGGTTAACCTCAGTCTTCTGGGAACCGATTGGTATATCAGACAAATGAAAAAGAAAGTAAACCAGGCTGAACCCCTTCCAATTACTATGCCTGATGAAAAATTTGTTCAGGGCGTACGAGATGTAATGGGATATCAGGATTACAATACAGCTGGAGCAGTTGAATTAAAAGATATTTTTGATATCATGACCTCTGATAATGATGCAGATAAAGCAACCTATCAGGATGGAAGTAAAGAGAACTTCCTGCCAACAAAAAATTTCAAGATCACCATTAACCCAGATCAGATTATTGCCAGCAAAACAGTTTCTGCAAATAAAAAAGATCTGATTTTGCCATCTATGGAATGGACATTTAATAAAAACTATGTTACAAAAACAGAATTAGCTTTAATTGATATTCTTGCACATAATGAGTGGAAACGCCCTATCTATTTTGCCATCACTGTTCCGGATGATAATTATATGGGACTAGGTGAATACTTATATAACGAGGGTTTTGCCTATCGACTTCTTCCGCTTAAAAAGCCAGCGCTTGATACAGCAAGTGGTGAGAAAGCTGAATTGACCAACACCGATCAGATGTATAACAATATGATGACCAAGTTTAAATGGGGCAATATGAAGAATGCCACTTATCTTGATCCGGAATCAGTAAGAATGAGCTTTACCATCATCAACCATTTTAACATTCTTGCAGAAAATCTGTATCGTGAAGGCCGGACTGAAGAAGCTAAAAAAGCGCTTTTAAAATGCATGGAAGTAGTGCCTGATAAAAATCATTCGCTAAACTTTACTATCCGTAAATTCTACATGGCCGATCTACTTTACAAGCTAAAAGAGGGAAAGAAAGCCAATGAAATTGTGGCCAATACTGCCGAATACATCGAAGACCAGTTAAATTATCTTGCTGCCATAGCACAAACTAAGGAAAACCTGAACACACGTGAGGTACAACTCGGAGTTTATGTTATGACTGAACTTGCAAAATTGACTGTTCAGAATGGAGAAACCGAACTGAATAAAAAATTACAGGATCGCCTAAAAGTTATTGAATCAAAATTCATTAGCGCAGAACGCTAAGAATTATCCTTCAACCTTCTAAAAAAAATCCCCGCTAAATGTAGCGGGGATTTTTTTTTATTAATTTCAAATCGTTACATTCAACTCCAACAAAATATTCGAATTTGAATAGGCATGCCTGAATCTGATCAAAAAATTATTCATGTAAAAGATCTAAATAAATCTTTTTCAGGCATTAAGGCACTGGATAATATTCAGTTTGACCTTTATCCAGGAGAAGTCCATGCCCTAATGGGCGAAAATGGAGCAGGAAAGTCAACATTCATGAAAATTTTAATGGGCCTTATTCTTCCAGATTCCGGTTCAATTAATTTTAACGGAGAATTCATTGAAAACATGGATGTTCATAAAATGCTACAAAAAGGCATTTCAATGATCCATCAGGAAATTTTAATGGTTCCTGAATTAACAATTGCTCAAAATATTTTTTTAGGAAGAGAATTTAAACAAGGGTTTTGGCTTGATGAACAAGAAATAGATAAAAAATCGGAAGAAATACTGAATTTGATCGGACTAAATCTAAATGTTCAAACCAAAGCAAAACAGCTGAGCATTGCTGAAATGCAACTCATTGAAATCGCAAAGGCAATTTCTAACCATGCAAAAGTCATCATCATGGATGAACCCACCTCAGCACTCTCAGATAAAGAGAGTGAACTACTTTTTAAACTAATTAATGATTTAAAAAGTAAGGGTGTAGGCATTATCTACATTTCTCATAAACTAGAAGAAATCTTTCAGATCGCAGATCGAATAACAGTACTAAGGGATGGCCAATATATAGCTACAAAAAATACAAACGAACTCGATAAAAATAGCCTAATCTCACTGATGGTTGGTCGGGAAATTGAAAACTTATTTTCTTCAGACTCTAGAGTTCCGGGCAATACAATTTTAGATGTGCGTGGTATAACTAAAAAAGACAAGTTTGAAAATATCAATTTCGAAGTACATGCACATGAAGTACTTGGAATTGCCGGTTTAATGGGTGCTGGTAGAACCGAAATTGCAAGAGCAATTTTTGGATTAGATAAAATAGATAGCGGCGAAATACTATTAAAAGGACATAAAATAGAAATAAGATCCCCAAAAGATGCGATAGAAAAAGGCATAGCCTATGTCAGTGAAGACCGAAAAGCTTTAGGATTCATTCCAGAAATGTCAATCATAGAAAATATTAGTCTCTCTACTTTAAAAAACTATTCAAAAGGAGGGTTCATTCAAACTAAAAAAGAGACAAAAGTTTCTTCCCAAATGGCTGGCGATCTAAAAATAAAAGCTGCAGGCCTCAATCAAAAAGTAATCAATTTAAGTGGAGGGAATCAACAAAAAATTGTGATTGCAAAGGCTTTATTAACCTCGCCCGCTCTCCTGATTTTAGATGAACCTACTAGAGGGATTGACATTGGAGCAAAACATGAAATCTATAAGCTAATTAACCAATTGGCCAATAATGGATTAGCGGTCATCATCATCTCATCAGAATTGCCTGAAATTTTGGGAATGAGTGACAGGATTTTAGTTTTATCTAAAGGAAAACAAACCGCTATTTTAACTAAACAAGAAGCAAGTCAAGAAACAATCATGCACTATGCAATACATTAATAACATTCGCCAATATGGTTTACTCATTGTATTTGGCATTATTTGCCTTATAATTTCTTTGATTACACCGCAATTTTTAACTGTTTCCAACCTGACCATCATTGTCACTCAGGTTTCAATCAATGCCTTGCTAGCCTTCGGAGTAACGTTTGTGATTATTACAGGAGGTATTGACCTATCCTTAGGTTCTATAGTTGCAGTAACTGGGGTTACAGCTGCAATGCTTGCCCATCCTGATAGCTACCCAGTTTTGATTCCAATAGTAATGGGTTTATTGGCCGGACTGCTGATGGGAGCTTTTAATGGTTTTATCATCACAAAAAGTAAAATTGCTCCATTTATTGTCACCCTGGGTACCATGACAATAGGACGAGGATTAGCTCTAATACTAAGCGATGGCAGGCCGGTATCTAACCTGTCTGACTCTTTTAATTATTTAGGAAGCGGAACAGTTTTTGGAATTCCTTTTTTAATATTAATTTTCATTCTTGTTTTTGCACTCTGTTCTATTATTCTTAGTAAAACGGTCTTAGGCAGGTACATTTATGCCATTGGCGGTAACGAACAAGCTGCCAGAGCTTCAGGGATTAATATTGATCGGGTCAAATTATATGTCTATTCAATTTCGGGCTTATTGGCAGGTTTAGCGGGTATTTTATTAGCATCGAGGATTACTACCGGCCAGCCCAATGCAGGAGCTGGATTCGAGTTAGATGCTATTGCTGCAGTGGTTATTGGAGGCACAAGCACTGCAGGTGGCAGGGGCACTATGGCAGGCACCTTGATTGGCGTTTTACTTATTGGGGTAATAAATAATGGGTTAGATTTACTTAATGTCACATCCTACTATCAACAAGTGGTCATGGGAATCATCATCATCGGAGCAGTTGTTTTAGATAGCCTGAACCAGAAATCAAATTCTTAAAAATAAAAAATGAAACACTCTTATCTAATTTTAATCGCATTAATAACGCTGTGTGTAGGATGTAATCCATCAACTAACAGCCAAAAAAGCAAGGAAAATAACATAGTAATAGGCGTATCTATGCTAAGTATGCAAAATGAATTCATTGTAAATATCAATGATGAGATGCAGAAAAAAGCAGAGGAATTAGGTGCCAAATTGATTATTGTGGATGCCGAACGTTCTTCATTAAAGCAAATTGAACAGATAGAGAGTTTTATAGCACAAAAAGTGGATGTTATTATTCTGAATCCTTGCGAATATGAAGCCAGCTCACCTGCTGTAGCCAAAGCTCTGGCAGCCAATATCCCAATTGTAAATGTAAACTCAGCTACCAAAATAGCACCAACTGCCTTTGTAGGATCGAATGATTTAGAATCTGGCAGAATTGCGATGAAATTCATTGTCGAACAACTGGGAGGCAAAGGTAATGTGGTGATGATCCAGGGCTTAAATGGACAGGCTGCACAAATTCAAAGAGAACTGGGCGCAAAAGAAATCCTGAAAGAATACCCCGAACTGAAACTTATTGCACAGCAAACCGCAGAGTGGGATAGATCAAAAAGTATGGACTTAATGCAAAATTGGATTCAATCTTATGGAACAAAGATTAATGCAGTATTTGCACATAACGATGAAATGGGATTGGGAGCAGTAAAAGCATTGCAAGATGCCGGAATGAAAGATAAAGTGATTGTAGTTAGTATTGATGCTATCGCGGATGCACTACAGGCAGTCAAAAAAGGCGATTTAGACGCTACGGTTTTTCAGGATGCCAAAAAACAAGGTGCCGGAGCTATTGAAACCGCTGTAAAGATTGCTCAAGGACAAAAAGTTGAAAAAGAGCTGATGATTCCATTTCAATTGGTTACAAAAGCAACTATTAAAGCGTATTTGAAATAAATAATCACTCATTCTAGAAAATTGATTTTTACTTTCCACGTACAACACGCTAGCAATAACTTATTTCCTATATTGTATCTTGAATTGTCAATTAGATTCAGGTGATATTAAAATTGCGAGGTAATTAATGAAACAAATTCTTAAAAAAGCTTTTACAGGAAATAAGGCAATAATTATTTGCATTACCCTTTTGGTAATTCTTCTGTTAAAGTTTATTTATAGTGCGTTTACTCCATCAACATCGTTGATTGCTCTACCTATCGAAAATTTCTGGCTATGGCGATTTCTAGGAAGACTTCATCCAATGGCGGTTCACTTCCCAGTTGGACTGCTGCTTTTTGCTGCTTTTATGGAGCTATTTACCCTGAAAAAATTTAGTTCCTCATTACGTCCTGGCATTCAACTACTTGTAATTGCAGGAACGGTTTCTGCCCTAGTTTCTGCATTTCTAGGATATTTTCTCTCCACAAATGGAGATTATAGCGCAAATTTAAGTATTCATCAATGGCTAGGTATTGTTGCAGCATTTTTAGGAATAATTGTCTGGCAGATTCAGAACAGAATACTAGTAAAAAAACAGCATTCACTTATAAAAACATATCGAATTTTCTTATTTATCACCGCATTTGGAGTACTAGCCGCTGGCCATTATGGAGCTTCATTAACCCATGGCGATGATTACCTGACTAGTACCCTGCCCTGGAATGAAGAATTTGAGGATGCCAATACTGCAAATTTTAATCTGGCATCTTTCAAAATGGATACTGCTAAACTATCCCTAAAGCAGGAAACAGAACTCAATTTAAAAGTCAGAGCACTATTTGCCCATAACTGTTATAAATGTCATGGAGATGAAAAGATTAAAGGTGAGCTAAGACTTGACCGCAAAAACATGGCTTTTAAAGGGGGTGAAAACGGACCTGTTATTATTCCTGGCAATGCGGCTGAAAGTGAATTATTCAGGCGTATCAATCTACCCTCCAACCACAAAGAAGTAATGCCATCTAAAGGTAAGAAGCTAAGCGATGGCGATATTGCTGTAATCAATTACTGGATTGAAAAAGGCGCCCCATGGCCCGACGGACCAGATAAGAATGAAGTTTTTAATAATGCTGTTCTTGCTCCCAGAAATCCGGCGCTTCCTCCCGCATCGGGCATACATACCAATCCGGTAGATCGATGGACCAATCAATATTTTGTAAAAAATAAAATTGAATGGCCCGAACTTGTTGATGACAGAACCTATCTGCGAAGAATATTTCTGGATATCATTGGTTTACTACCAAGCCTGGAAGATATACAAGCATTTAGTAAGGATAATAGGCCCGATAAAAGAGCGGTCTGGAGTAGAAAATTATTAGATCGGAAAGATGACTATGCAATTAACTGGCTCACCTTCTGGAATGATGCGCTTAGAAATGATTATACCGGTACTGGTTATATTACCAATGGGCGTTATGCCATTACCGATTGGTTGTATCAATCTATCCAATCAAATATGCCTTATGATCAATTTGTAAAAGAACTGGTAAGCCCTAAAGATGATCGTTCTAAAGGATTTGTTGAAGGCATTAAATGGCGTGGCGTTGTAAATGCCAGCCAAAGAACTGAAATGCAGGCTGCACAAAACGTATCACAAGTTTTTTTAGGTCTGAATTTAAAATGTGCATCCTGCCATAATAGTTTTATAAGTGACTGGAAGCTAGAAGATGCTTATGCATTTGCCAATATTTTTGCAGATACTACACTAGAAATAAACCGTTGCGATAAACCTACCGGCAAATATACTGATGCCAGAATGCTTTGGAAGGAACTGGGAAGCATTGACAATAAAGCAAAGGTCTCGGTTAAACGGGCACAGTTGGCAGAGAATATGGTAAAACCGCAAAATGGCCGATTGTATCGTACTCTAGTTAACAGAATGTGGGCTCAAATTATGGGGCGTGGTTTTATTGAACCAGTAGATATGATGGACAATGAACCTTGGAGCCAGGATATGCTGGATTGGATGGCCTTTAATTTTCAACAAAATAAGTCGGATATTAAAGAATTGATTTTTATGATCACTACCTCCAATACCTACCAACTACCATCCGCAGGATTTAAAGACCCAAATGAAATAATTGCCAAAGAATACAAATTTACCGGAAGGTTAAGAAAAAGAATGTCAGCAGAACAGTTTGCTGATGCCGGATCAGCACTATTCGGTACACTTTTTCCAGATTCAATGATTCGATACAAACCGATATTTACTCCATCCATTAATCAATCTAGTGTGCTATTCAACCGAGCATCTCTGGTTGTAAATAATCCATTTTTGACGGCTCTAGGCCGGCCAAATAGAGAAACAGTTTCTACAAGTAGAGAGTCGCAGGCAAATCTATTACAAGCCCTGGAACTCACCAATGGCGAAAGATTCAACACCATGCTCAAGAAAGGTGCAGAAAACTGGAAATTAAAGTATAAGAGCGGCGATTTGATCATTAAAGAGGTTTACAAACAAGCATTAGGACGAGAAGTGAAGGCCAATGAACTCAAGCTTGCAAAAAAAATATTAGGGGATAAGCCCGCAACTGATTCTATACAAGATCTTTTTTGGGCTATTATGCTACTCCCTGAATTTCAAATCATTTATTAATTATTGGGCATGAATAATCATTGGAACAGACGGGAATTTATAAAAAACAGTAGTGCAGCTACCCTTGCTGCACTTGCGGCAGGTGCTCCACTAACAAGTTTATTGTCATCTTGTAATAGCAAGAGAACAAATTCCAAAGCCGATACGGTCATCCTGCTTTGGATGGCTGGAGGAATGGCCCATACCGATACATTTGATCCAAAAAGATATACTCCTTTTTCAAAGGGCATGAATGCCAATGATGTATTGAGTACTTTTAAACCTGTTCCAACAATACTGGATGGGGTTTCCTTTTCAGAAGGACTTGAATCTATTGGTTCAATAATGGATAAAGGCACCGTGATCCGCTCGTATGTTGCCGGAGATATGGGACATATTTTACACTCCCGCCACCAATACCACTGGCATACCTGCTATAAACCACCTCAATCAGTATCTGCACCACATATTGGATCCTGGATTGCAAAAGAACTTGGATCTGTGAATCCGGTAATTCCTGCTTTTGTTGATATTGGTCAGCGGTTTACCTTGGGCGAAGGCGAAGAATTAAAAGCTTTCCATACTGCAGGTTTTCTAGGTAGTGAATACGGTCCTTTTCTGATACCCGATCCATCTGCCGGACTTGAAAGCGTAAGACCACCCTTAGGTATGTCATCTAAGAGGTTTGAAAAAAGGAACCAGCTTTATAATGATTTGATGAGCAAAAGTGCGATGGGAGAATTTGGTAGCGATTATCAAAAGGAATCATTAAGAAGGTCAATGGAGCAGGCCTATATGCTATTAAAATCGCCTGAGGCCGCCGCCTTTGATCTCAGCAAAGAACCCAAAGCAAGCTATGATATTTACAATACAGGCAAGTTTGGATTAGGTTGTTTGATGGCTCGTAGGTTAACAGAACAAGGAGCCCGGTTCATTAGTGTGACTACAGAATATGAACCATTCAAAAGCTGGGACACACATGACAATGGGCATACTCGCTTAATTGAGATGAAAAAACAAATCGATGGTCCAATTGCACAATTGATTAAAGATCTCGAAAAATCTGGCCATTTGGATCGCACATTGATCATTTTAGCTAGTGAATTTAGTAGGGATATGATGGTTGAAGGCCGGCCCGATCTTAAGGTTGAAGAGCAGGTAGCCCAGCCCGACATTATTCATGACATCAAAAACTACGGTATGCACCGCCACTTTACCGATGGATGTTCGATATTAATGTTTGG
>NZ_JBIKSU010000033.1:0-22451 GCF_044348475.1 Daejeonella sp.
TTAAAACGTGCTCTTGCCGGAAATTCATTGTGGATAACCGGAATACGTGCTGAACAATCAATCAATAGGGAAGATATGAATGCTGTAGAATGGGATGAATCTAATCAGCTGCATAAATTTCATCCTATTTTCGATTGGTCGCTAGACCAGGTAAAAGCTTTTATCAAGGAAAATAATATCCCGTATAATCCATTGCATGACAAGGGTTTTCCGAGTATTGGATGTGCTCCCTGTACCAGAGCTGTTAAAGAAGGTGAAGATTTCAGAGCCGGTCGGTGGTGGTGGGAAGACCAGAACAAAAAAGAATGTGGTCTTCACTCATCCTGATAAACGATAAGGACAGTTTTACGCATTTATGCGCTTTTGATACTTAATTTATGAATAAACAAGACACTACTTATTTAGACCAGCTGGAAGCCGAAGCAATCTTTATTTTGCGTGAGGTTGCCGGACAGTTTGAAAAACCTGCCCTTCTTTTTTCAGGAGGAAAGGATTCTATCACACTTGTTAGGCTGGCAGAAAAGGCTTTCCGACCGGGCAAATTTCCTTTTCCGCTGGTTCATATTGATACCGGTCATAATTTTCCTGAAACGATTAGCTTCAGAGATGATATGATTGCCAGGATCGGTGAAAAATTGATTATTGGCCATGTTCAAGATTCAATCGATCAAGGAAAAGTAATTGAGCAAACAGGGAAAAATGCCAGCAGAAATGCATTACAGACTGTAACATTACTTGATACTATTGCTGAGGGAAAGTTCGATGCTTGTATTGGGGGGGCCCGCAGAGATGAGGAAAAGGCCAGAGCTAAAGAAAGAATATTTTCAGTTCGTGATGAATTTGGTCAATGGGATCCAAAACGTCAGCGTCCTGAATTATGGAATATTTATAACGGAAAGATTCATAAAGGTGAAAATGTACGGGTTTTCCCGATCAGCAACTGGACAGAATTAGATGTCTGGAATTATATCCGCAGAGAGAATATAGAACTGCCATCCATCTACTTTGCACATGAGCGTGATGTGATTACCCGTAACGGGCAGTTAATGGCAGCTGCAGATTGCCTGAATATGGATTCGGATGATCAAATTGAACGTCGTAATGTTCGTTTCAGAACAGTTGGCGATATGACCTGTACTGCAGCTGTTGAATCGGATGCCGATCAGATCGATGATATCATTGAAGAAATAAAAATGTCAAAAATTAGTGAAAGGGGAGCCCGTATGGATGATAAAGTATCAGAGGCCGCAATGGAAGACCGCAAAAAAGGGGGGTATTTTTAATATGGATTTACTTAAATTTTTTACCGCCGGAAGTGTTGATGATGGGAAAAGCACCTTGATTGGTCGTCTGCTTTATGATAGCGAATCAATTCTGGCAGATCAGCTGGAGGCCTTGCAACAATCAAACCGTAAAAATGATGACGGGACAATTGACCTTGCAATTTTAACTGACGGACTAAAGGCTGAACGCGAGCAAGGAATCACGATTGATGTGGCCTATAAATATTTCCAAACAGATAAACGGAAGTTTATCATTGCGGATACCCCTGGCCATATTCAATATACCCGGAATATGGTGACCGGTGCTTCAAATTCTGATCTAGCTATTATTTTGGTAGATGCCAGAAATGGGGTGGTTGAACAAACGGTGAGGCACTCATTTATTGTTTCTCTTTTGGAGTTGAAACATGTGGTCGTATGCATCAACAAAATGGATATGGTTGATTTTAGCGAAGATGCCTTCGATAAAATCCATAAAACTTATTCAGAAATTGCGCTAAAACTTAAGCTAAAAGAGGTAACCTATATCCCGGTAAGTGCATTGAAGGGAGATAATATAGTCAACAGATCTCAAAATATGTCTTGGTATGCTGGAAAAAGTCTTTTGGATCATTTGGAAACCATTGAAGTTAACGAAGATGTAAAATCAGCTCAGGCACGTATGCCTGTACAATGGGTGATTAGGCCGCAAACCGATGAACTACATGATTATCGCGGCTATGCCGGAAGGGTTTTAAGCGGCAGTTTTCGCGTAAATGATAAAATTACTGTTTTGCCCTCAGGCATTCGTTCTCAGATTAGCAAGATCGAGACCAATATGCAGGAACGAGATGAAGTGCATAGTGGAACATCAGTTACTCTTCATTTAAAAGATAATATTGATATAGGTCGTGGAGATATCTTAGTGAATTCTACACATGAACCTATTGTTTCACAATCTATTGAAGCAGATCTGTGCTGGATGGATACCAAACCACTGGATACTACCATCCTGTATCTTTTGCAGCACAATAGCAAGCTTACCAAATGTAAGATCAGAGATATTCTACACAAGGTCAATATTAATACCCTTGAAAAAATAGAAACGGATACTTTCCAGTTAAATGATATTGGTAGAATTATAATCAGAACAGCAGAGCCACTTGCTTTTGATCTTTATCAGGAAAATAAACTGAATGGTGGAGCTATTTTGATTGATCCGCGCACTAACCTTACGGTTGGAGCCTTAATGTTTCGTGCAAGTGCAGAATAATTATATCGCTTGATCGGAGTTTTAATTCCTTTAATCTCTAAATTGCATAAAATTAAATAGCATGAAAGTTGAACTAAAAAGGGTGAATGACGCGGTGCATTTTGAAGCCTCAGCACCATCCTCAACAGTAAAAGTTCATATTGATGGTTCGCCTGAAATAGGTGGGCAGGGGCTAGGTGTTAGGCCAATGGAAATGGTTTTGATGGCATTAGCCTCTTGCAGTTCATTGGATCTGGTATCGATACTCAAAAAGCAAAAACAGGGTCTCAAAGATTTTTCGGTCAGTGTAGTGGGCGAACGAAGGGAACAGTTACCCCCTATTTTTACTAAAATACACATGGATTTTACGCTAACAGGCGACATTGATCCTGCTAAGGCAGATCGAGCTGCAGACTTGGCAGTGAAAAAATACTGTTCAGTTCATGATATGCTTGTAGCCGGAGGCGTTGAGATTACGTACGCTATCCAGATTATAAAATAAAAGCCAATTACTATCTTCTGAAATTTGCGATATTCAGATAGGTTCAATTCTCATTTCTATAATTAATAGGTATAAAAAAGCCTTTTTCATTTTTAACAGGGTTGTTTTTTAGTCAATCTGTTATGACGTTGAAATTACATGTTTAAACATCTATTTTTATATCTTTGTAAACTAAAAAGAACTTAACTTAAAAAAATATAATAATGGAATCAGCAGCAAAAACAAAATGGGTTATTGACCCAATGCATTCAGAGGTGAATTTTAAGGTAAAGCATCTGGTAATTTCAACACTAACAGGTACGTTCAAATCTTTTGAAGGAGAGCTTAACACGACAGATTTAGATTTCAAAGATGCATCGATTGAGTTTTCAATGGATGTAAATAGCATTGATACAAACCAAGAGCAGCGTGATGCTCATTTGAAATCAGCAGAATTTTTTGATGCAGAACAATTCCCTAAAATTTCATTTAAATCTACTTCGTTTTCTAAGGATGGCGACGATTACGTTCTTGTAGGAAATCTTACTGTTAAAGAAGTAACTAAACATGTAAAATTGGAAGTTGAATTTGGAGGTATTGCTACTGATTTTTATGGTAATGAAAAAGCAGGTTTTGAAGTTTCAGGAAAGATAAGCCGTAAAGAATTTGGACTTACCTGGGATGGAATTACAGAAGCCGGAGCCATTGTTGTTGGTGATGATATCAAATTGAATATCAATCTACAACTTGCAAAACAAGTATAATAACCAATTATAATAGATTAGAAAGCCATTCTGTACAGAATGGCTTTCTTTTTATCTCTAATTTTTATCGCTTTATTAATAGAAAGAACTCATTTTAGCAATAAACTCCGAGCGTTGACCTCATCCAGGCTTAACTGCTCTTTAAGTTCTTCGAGCGAATTGAATTTTTGATCGTCTCGCATATATTCAAGAAAATTTAGGCGGATGCTTTGTCCGTAAATATCTTCTTGAAAGTCAAAAATATTAACTTCTATATTCCGGCTCATGCCATTTATTGTAGGTCGGTGACCGATATAAGCCATCCCATTAGCACGCTTTAAATTGCCTTCTCCACTTTTAAAATCTACTTGTACAGCATATATGCCGTCTGAAGGAATGAGTTTATAACTTTCTACAATAAATAGATTGGCAGTTGGAAATCCTATTTTCCTGCCTATCTGATCTCCTTTAATTACTTTTCCAGTTAAATGAAAAGGGTAACCCAGGAAATTTTCTGCAGTCTTGATATCGCCGCTCAAAATAGCAGTTCTGATCTTAGTTGAGCTGATTGTTACATCATCAATATCCTGTTCTGGAATTTCTTCAACCTCATAACCCAATTCTGATGAGTAATGTTGTAGTTCTTTTAATCCTCCACTACGGTCTTTCCCAAATTTGTGGTCATAGCCAATGATGATCTGAGTAGTGCCTATTTTCGTAACAAGAACTTCTCTGATATATTCTTGTGGACTCAAATTAGAGAAATCGCGCGTGAATGGGGTAATTATTAGATGATCTATACCTAAATTAGCAAGACGTTCAGCTTTCTCATCCATGGTACTGATCAGTTTGATGTTCAGGTCATCTGGATGAAGAATCATTCGCGGATGCGGAAAAAAAGTTAGAATAACTGTTTCTCCGCCTTTTTGACGAGCCACTTCCTGCAGTCGGCTAATTATTTTCTGATGCCCGATATGAACACCATCAAATGTGCCTATGGTAACCACTGCATTTTTGATCTGCTTGAATTCGTCAATATGATTATAGACCTTCATGTTCTGATATAGCGAGCAAAATTAAAAATTAATTATTATTTTAAAGTTCCCTGCTCTTTCAATTGCCGGATGTGATTAACCAGTTCCATTACTTCAAAAGCATTTTTAACCTCGTAATCGCCACTCTTGGTGCGGCGTAAAGCGCTTAGATAGGCTACGTTTTGCAAGGATCTCCCAAAATCGTATACCAATGAACGGATATAAGTGCCTTTACTGCACACTACTCTGAAGTCTATCTCAGGAAGCTCTATACGGGTTATTTCAAAATGGCTTATGCTAACCTTTCTTGTTTTTAATTCCACATTTTCTCCCCTGCGCGCCTTCATATACAATCTTTCGCCATCAACTTTAACCGCTGAATGTGCTGGTGGAAATTGATCTAAGTCGCCAATGAATTTTGAAACGCTTGCTCGGATCATGTCTTCATTAATATGACTGATATCACAAGTTTCATCTACCGCAGTTTCCATATCATATGATGGTGTTCCAGCGCCAAGTATCATGGTTCCGGTATATTCTTTCTCCTGCGCCTGAAACTCATCGATCTTTTTTGTGAATTTCCCTGTACAGATAATCAGTAATCCAGTAGCTAAGGGGTCAAGTGTGCCTGCATGGCCAACTTTTAATTTCAATGGTTTGAAAGAATTTCTGATCTTTCCAACAACATCAAAGCTAGTCCAGGTATAGGGTTTATTGATAAGCAGCATTTCGCCTTCGGTAAAACTAAACTCAGGGAATACTTTTTCTGTTTTTACAATCATCAGATTACTTGGAGATCATAACCCGAACCTAGCAGTAACAGGATGATGCCGCCTACGATTATTCGGTACCAGCCAAAAATTCTGAAGCCTTTGGTTTGAAGGAATGTTAAGAAGTAACGAATAGCAAGCATGGCTACAATAAAGGCCACAATATTTCCAATAATCAATAAATTGATCTGATCACCGCTAATTATAAATCCATCTTTGTAAAAGTCATATAGTTTCTTAGTGGTTGCTCCGAACATGGTTGGAACTGCTAAAAAGAATGAGAATTCGGCGGCCGCTTTTCTGGATAAACGCTGCGACATTCCACCAACAATTGTTGCAGCAGATCTTGAAGTTCCTGGTATCATTGAAAGGCATTGAAACAATCCAATCTTAAAGGCTGTACCATATGAAATATCATTAGGGTTGTCTATTTCCCCGTCTTTAAACCATTTATCTACAAATAGCAAAATGATACCTCCCAGTAAAAGAGCAATTGCAACCCCAAGAGCACTTTCCATCAGCTGATCGATCTTATCGCTAAGAAGCAGACCAAAAAATACTGCAGGCAAAAAAGCTACTAAGAGTTTAAAGTAGAATCCGAAAGTTTGAAAAAAGTACTTAAAGTAAAGGGCAATAACCGATAATATTGCTCCGAGTTGAATGGTAACGGTGAACAACTTCACGAACTCATCAGATTGTATACCCATAAGAGATGATCCAATGATCATGTGTCCGGTAGATGATACTGGTAAAAATTCAGTCAGGCCCTCAATTATCGCCAGAATGATGCCCTGAAATATAGTCATTAGTTATTTTGAGCAGGTTTTTTGAGGATTGCAACAAAGCCAACACCAAAGCCAGCCAATACAATAATTGGAGCCAGAATGATTTTTTTGAACTCATAGATATCGGTCTCGCCGATCATTAGGATAAATCCTAAAACTACCATAGCAATACTTAAAAGCAGTAATCTGTAATTGTTTTTCGCAAAAACAAATGGTTCTTGCTGGGATTCTTTGAGTGGTGTGTTTTTCTGTGCCATTATTTATAAAGGTCGTAAATTTTTAAACGAAGAAATTTGCTCACTGCAAAATAGGTACTTAAGCCTGAAATAAGTACTCCAATTCCAACAACCCCAATAAACACGAGGCTAAATTCAAACCAATCTCGTAGAATGATCATTTCAGGAACTTGTTGTTGAGCAAAATAAAGGGTGAGAAGTAATAAAATGACGGCAATTAAACCTCCAATCAATCCATGAAGAACGCCATACGTTAAAAATGGCATGCGAATAAAATTTTTGGTAGCACCCACAAGCTGCATGCTTTTGATTAGAAATCGTTGTGAGTAGATAGCCAGCCTGATGGTATTATTGATTAGGGCAACGGCAATGATCAGTAAAATGGAAGCAAAAGCTAAAATTACCAAACCAATTCCCTTTATATTCTGGTTAACCATATCGATCAACGATTTTTGATATACAACTTCTTTAACGAGTGGATTTTTATTTATCGTAGCTGTGAATGTCTGGATGCTTGCATTATTGGCATAATCGGCTTTTAAGTAGACATCAATAGATGATAATAAGGGGTTATATCCCAGAAAATCAACGAAATCTTCGCCAAGATCTTTTGTTAGATTTCTGGCAGCCAACTCTTTACTTACATATTGAGTTTTAAGTACATATGGATTAGCATCTAGCTGTTTTTGCAGTGCATTAACATCTACCTCTTTTGCACCTTCATTAACAATAATATTGAGGACAATGTTTTCTTTTACATATTTTGAAAGATTTTTAGCATGAACCAGAATCAGTCCTAGAAGACCTGTCATAAGTAAAACCAGCGCAATGCTGATTACCGTTGAAACATAAATAGTTTTTGTTTTTCCTGATGAGGTACTTCTTTCAAATTCTTCCATGAGCAAATTTTATGGTACTAAAATAGATATTTTAGGTGTAAAGGTAAATAATATGCGTTTAACTGGTCTTATTTAGCAGTTAAACTTTGTTAAATTTTTATTTCTGCCCTTTGAACACAGTTTTAAAGGAATTTGCTGCTTCCAATGGTTCCATAAAACCACGGAATTTAGTATTTTCGCATCTTATTCAGTTTCAAGATGGATTATCAATTCAGAGATATAGAGAAGAGATGGCAAAAATTCTGGGCCATGAATCATACCTTTAGGGTAGATAATAATTCAGAAAAGCCAAAATATTACGTTTTGGATATGTTTCCTTATCCATCAGGCGCCGGTCTTCATGTCGGTCATCCGCTGGGATATATAGCTTCTGATATTTTTTCTCGTTACAAGCGTTTAAAGGGATTTAATGTGTTGCATCCTATGGGATACGATTCTTTTGGATTGCCTGCAGAACAATATGCTATACAAACGGGTCAACATCCAGCAATAACTACCGAAACCAATATAAACCGTTATCGCGAGCAGCTCGATAACCTTGGGTTTTCATATGACTGGAGCAGAGAGGTAAGAACCAGTGATCCAGGGTATTATAAATGGACCCAGTGGATTTTCATGCTTTTATTCAATTCTTGGTATAATCTGGAGAGTAATAAAGCAGAAAGTATTGAAGAACTGATCAGAAAATTTGAAGATTCAGGAAATCACGGAATTAAGGCTGTATCTGACGAGGATGCCGAAATTTTTTCTGCTGAACAATGGAAGCAGAAATCGGATATAGAAAAACAGACTGAACTTTTAAAATACCGACTTACTTATTTGCGCGAAAGTACAGTGAACTGGTGCCCATCATTGGGAACTGTTCTTGCAAACGATGAGGTTAAGGATGGTTATTCTGAGCGTGGAGGCTATGCCGTTGAACAAAAGAAAATGATGCAGTGGAGTATGCGCATTACGGCTTATGCTGATCGTTTACTGCAGGGATTGGATAACATTGACTGGCCTGATCCTTTAAAAGAAATGCAGCGTAACTGGATTGGTAAGAGCGTTGGTGCACTGGTGAGATTCGGATTAAATTCAGGAGCATTTATTGAAGTATTTACTACCCGTGTGGATACACTTTATGGAACTACTTTCCTTGTTTTGGCTCCAGAGCATGAGCTTGTTGAAGGTTTAACCACTCCAGATCATATTGAAGAAATTCAGAATTATATCGATCAAACTAAAAAGAAGACCGAACTTGACCGTATGGCCGACACAAAGACCGTATCCGGTGCATTTACGGGGAGCTATGCCAAACACCCAATCAGTGGAGCTCCGGTGCCTATCTGGATAGCGGATTATGTTCTAGCAGGTTATGGAACCGGTGCCGTTATGGCTGTTCCTTCAGGAGATCAGCGCGACTGGTTATTTGCTACCAAATTTGGCTTACCAATTGTAGCCATCTCGGATGCGCAGCTTAATCTGGATATACAGGCCGACCCCACAAAAGACGGTCTTTATATCAATTCAGGAATTATCAATGGGTTGAATTATAAGCAAGCAACGGCCTTGATGATTGCTAAGCTTGAAGAACTTGGAGCGGGTAAAGCAAAAATTAATTACCGTTTACGCGATGCTATTTTTGGTCGGCAGCGCTATTGGGGAGAACCGGTACCTGTTTATTTCAAAGACAATCTTCCGCAGCTTATTGCTATGGATGACCTTCCACTTGTTTTACCTGAAGTGGATAAATATTTACCTACTGAAAGCGGAGAACCCCCATTGGGAAGAGCCGAAAACTGGAAATATAAAGGAGAGCTCGAATATGAGTTGAGCACCATGCCAGGTTGGGCAGGTTCAAGCTGGTATTGGTATCGTTACATGGCTTCACAGGATGATCGCAAGCAGGATTCATTTGCTCCGGCAAATGCAATTGCTTATTGGAAGGATGTAGATTTGTATATCGGCGGATCAGAACATGCTACCGGGCATTTACTTTACAGTCGGTTCTGGAATAAATTCTTGAAAGATCTGGGGTATGTTGTAGAAGAAGAACCATTCAAAAAGCTGATCAATCAGGGAATGATTCAGGGAAGGTCTAATTTTGTGTATCGGATCATTGATCAAGATGGGCGTGGAACAAATACATTTGTATCTCATGGACTAAAATCTCAATATAACACGTCAGCACTTCATGTTGATGTTAATATCGTGTTCAATGAAATTCTAGACCTCGAAAAATTTAAAGCATTCAGGTCTGAATTTGCTGATGCCGAATTCATACTCGAAAATGATAAATATATCTGCGGTGTTGAAGTTGAAAAGATGTCGAAATCTAAATTCAATGTGGTAAGTCCGGATGATATTATAGAACGTTATGGAGCCGACACCCTTAGAATGTATGAAATGTTCCTTGGTCCGCTAGAGCAAAGTAAGCCATGGAACACGAATGGAATTGAAGGGGTTTTTAAATTTCTTCGCAAATTCTGGAAGCTATCCCATGACGATGAGTTTAATTTTAAGGTGTCTGATGATGAACCCTCAAAGGCAGAGTACAAAGCACTTCATAAAATTATCCGTAAGGTTGAAGAAGATATTGAACGTTTTTCATTCAATACATCGGTATCTAGTTTTATGATCTGTATCAATGAATTAACAGATCTTAAATGTAATAAGAGGAAGATTATTCAGGATCTGGTTATTGTTCTTTCTTCGTATGCCCCTCATATTTCTGAAGAGCTATGGACTTTGCTTGGCAATGTACCTGGAACACTTTCTGTAGCTCCTTACCCTGTGTTTAATCCAGAATATCTGGTTGAGAATGAGTTTTCATACCCGGTTTCTGTGAATGGTAAAACCAGAATGAACCTGAATATTTCACTTAGTTTAAGTCAGGCAGAAGTTGAAGTAATCGTTCTGGCCAATACTGATCTGCAGAAATATTTAGAAGGCAAACCTCCAAAGAAAATTATTTTCGTAAAGGGAAAAATTATTAATATCGTAATTTAATTTTTAAAATAGACAAGGATAGGCAATAGCGTGTCCTTGTCTGTTTTTCAGTCAAATTATTCAATACTTAAGATTTTCACGTATTTGCCAGATTTTAGCTAATGGTTTTTCAATGGTAAATTGATTTTACTTTCAATTAACAATTTCAGTCTGAATTCCTGTAACATACTCCGTATTTTCGCGACTAATTCTAAAAAAACCAATTACATGAAATATTTTTCAGTACTTATTGCTTTATTCACAGGGATATCTTTTGCTTCAGCACAAGGAATGGGTGGGGCAGCAGCTCCTACTGTAACAGGAAGAATTTCTGGTATTGTCCTTGATTCATTAAGCGCTAAGCCAATAGACTATGCTACTGTTTCAATGGGCCGTGCAGGTTCAGTAAAAACTACCAATGGTGCCCTTACAGATGAAAAGGGTGCATTCAAAATAGAGAATATTGTTGCAGGATCGTATCGTATCACTATTGCGTTCTTAGGATACCAGACCAAAATCTTGGATTCAGTGAAAACCACACCTGGAAAGCCTGATTTGAATCTAGGTCGTATTCTTCTGGCACCCAATTTAAAAATGTTAAATGAAGTGGTAATTACAGGAACGGCCCCGATCATAGAAAACAAGATTGATAAGCTGGTTTATAATGCCGAACAAGATATTGCCATTGCCGGTGGAAATGCTACAGATGTACTTCGAAAGGTTCCTTTGCTATCAGTTGATTTTGAGGGCAATGTGTCGCTTAGAGGAAGTCAGAATGTAAGAGTACTGATCAATGGTAAACCCTCAGGTTCAATGGCCAATAATATGGCAGATGCTTTAAAAGCAATTCCTGCTGATCAGATCAAAAACGTGGAGGTTATCACTTCTCCCTCTGCAAAATACGATGCTGAAGGAACCTCTGGCATCATTAACATCATTACAAAAAAGAATAATCTTGCTGGTATAAGTGGTTCAGTGAATGGAGGTGTTGGAACAAGACAGAATAGCGGAAATTTGAACCTGAATGCTAAGACAGGACGTTTGGCTGTTACTGCAAACGGAGGCGGATTTTATTCATGGCCTCAAACTTCTAACATCTCATTTAAACGGACCAATGCCGACGCAAGTCAGATCATTAGTCAGAATGGTGAAAGTCAAACCGACAGGCTATCTGCAAATGGTTCTATTGGTGCTGATTATGATTTCAATAGCTTTAACTCAATTAGCTCAAATTTACGTTTAACTGGATTTAGTAACAGCGCCGATGGAAGTAACCTGAATCAGAATATATTTAATGGTTCTGCCATTAATTTTACCAGGCTGAGTGATAATTCCATGAATATGAATGGGGTTGACTGGAGCAGTGATTTCTTACATAAGTTTAAAAAGAAAGACCAGCAGATATCTTTTGCTTATCAATATACCAATGGTATTCAGAAAAACGATTATACGACTGATTTTTCAAATACGGTGATTGATGAGTATGGAAACAATGATGCAGATAATACTGAAAATACAATTCAGGTAGACTACACCCATCCCTTTAAGAAGGCTACCTTTGAAACTGGTGTTAAGGGCATTCTAAGAGATATTGTGAGTGATAATCAGACTCGTAATTTCAATTCGATCACGAGTGTATTTTCACCCATTTCATCACGTACTTATGTATATGACTATAATCAGGATGTATATTCAGCCTATGCAACTTTTGGCTTTACATTGGCTAAGAAATACGGTATTAGAGCGGGTGCTCGTTACGAAGGTACTGAGATCAAAGGGGATGCAAGATCTGTAGGAGCAGCAGCAGCTCCATTTACCAGCAGCTATTATAACCTAGTTCCAAGTTTTGTTGTTTCAAGAACATTCAAGAATTTTTCAACGGTTAAATTTAGTTATAACCAGCGCTTACAAAGGCCTAGTTTATTTTATCTGAATCCATTTCTAAACAGTGCAGATATTTATAATCAGTCGCAGGGAAATCCTTCTTTAAAGCCTGAGCTTTCACATAATGTGGAATTTAATTATTCGATGTTCGTAAAAACCTCTGTTTTGAATGCTTCTGTTTATTACCGTCGTACAAACGATATTATTGAAAGTTTCGTTTTACCTATTTCGGTTACCGATCCAAATTCAGGTGCAATTGCAACAGGCTCTAAAACAACTTTCCGTAACGTAGGAAATAACAACTCAGTTGGTTTTAATTTCTTTGGGCAGATAAATCCGGTTAAGCCATTAACCTTGCGTGGTAACTTTAATGTGTTTACTTATGACATCAACACGAATAACACGGTGGTAGTTGCCAGTACCAATTCAAGTACTCAGCTTATATACAATGCATTTTTAATGGCTTCTTATGTGTTCCCTAAGGGATTGACATTTGAAACCTTTCTAATCACTAACTCCCCACGACGGACATCCCAAGGTAGAAATCCATCGTTTAATATGTGGAATCTTGGTTTTAAGAAAGAGATCATGAAGAAGAAAGGCAGCATCGGACTAACAATTATTGATCCTTTTAATGAGAACAAAAATTTCCGTTCAAATATTGTTGGAGCAGATTTTACTCAGATCAGTAATTTCTCTGTGCCATTCCGTTCATTCGGAACAAGTTTCAGTTACCGATTTGGTAAGTTGACTATGCAAGCACCAAGAAAAAAGCGTGGAGTTGCAAATGATGACCTGAAACAAGGTGAGCAAAATACAGGTAACCAATAATAGTATTTACCGATGAAAAGGCCGGATGCAAAGTGTCTGGCCTTTTGTAATTTTGTACATTTGCAGAAATGATTTTAATACCTGAGCGAAGAATAGTTTCCTTATTGCCTGCTGCCACAGAGATAATTTGTGCATTAGGTTTAGAACATCAGTTGGTTGGAAGATCACACGAGTGTGATTATCCGCCCGGTATTTCCAATTTACCGATTTGTTCTTCTGCTAAATTCCTTTCTGGCTCAAACAGCGCTCAGATTGATAGACAAGTAAAGGAAATACTTTCTGAATCTCTTTCAATTTATACCATTGATAGAGATCTGATTAAAAGTCTTGCACCTGAGGTGATCATTACTCAAGCTCAATGTGATGTTTGTGCAGTTAGTTTAAAGGATGTTGAAACGGCATTAGCAGATTTGTTAGATAAAGAATGCCAACTAATTTCTCTGCAGCCAAATGGGCTGGATGATGTTTATAGGGATATCAGGATGATTGCTAATCAACTGGGAGTGGAAAATGCGGGCAAAGAATTACTCGAACTATCTGATGAAAGGATCAATATTATTCGCCATAAACTCAAATTCATTACTGAAAAGCCTACGGTAGCATGCATAGAATGGCTTTCTCCATTGATGATTGCAGGCAATTGGACTCCCGAGATCGTTGAAATAGCAGGAGGTTTACCTGTACTGACAGAAGCAGGGAAACATTCATCTTACATCAATTTTCAAGACATTTTGCAGGCTGACCCTGATATTATCTTAATTATGCCTTGCGGGTTTTCAATTCAGAGAACCTTGCAGGAAATAAGATTGATGCTTGATATGCCAGGCTGGGCAGATCTCAAGGCTGTGAAATCACAAAGAGTTTACATAGCTGATGGTAACCAGTACTTTAACAGGTCAGGCCCCAGAATAACAGACAGCATTGAGATTATGGCCGAAATCATTAACCCTAAACAATTTATTTTTGGCTATCAGGGCAATGGATGGGTACACTTCAACGTGTAGAGAAGAACCAATTGATTGATTTGCCGGATCTTTTTAAGCTGCTTATTAAAATGCGATGAACTGCTCGATCTGTTGGCTTACAAATTTTACTGTATCTTCTTTGAATAGGTCGCCCTTCTCATCAAACTCTTTCCCTACTGCTGGAATATGAATTCTTAATGGCAAAACGTGAAGATTAACATAATGACAGATCCCTGTAAAATGTTCAATGCCACGAACATTGCCATATTTACCAGTTGAGAGACCAACCAAGGCCGCTTTTTTACCATAAAAGCTTTCTGGGAAAGTACAGGCATCAATAAATAGCTTTAAAATGCCCGGAAAACTTCCATTATATTCTGGAATCAAAAAAATGAATTTGCTTGTAGCAGAAATTTTATCCTGAATGCTTTGAAAGGCTTCGCTGCGTTTTCCATACAAATCTGAAACTATAAAATTTTCAGGCAGATCTTGAAGTGAAAATAAATCTGATTCATATCCTTTTGCTGCTAATTCTTTCTGGTAATAGTTAGCTAGTTTCAGCGTATTGCTTCCTTCACGGTTGGTACAGGATATTATTGTAGTCATTTTGTTGATAAGATGTGCAAAACGAAAATCGCCCAGCGGTGTAAATAGTTTTAAGTTTGTATCTTAGATTTTAATAAAAAGCGTATTAAAACAGGGCAAAAGTAGTCTTTTGGATTGCTATGATCTTATGATTCAGCTTTTTTAATATCATGTATTTGTAATTATTTTTTATAAAATGGGCAAAATTATTGCATTAGCTAACCAAAAAGGAGGCGTTGGAAAAACTACTTCTTCCATAAATCTTGCAGCTAGTCTGGCTGTACTTGAATATCGTACTTTATTGGTTGATGCAGACCCGCAGGCAAATTCAACATCCGGAATAGGATTCGATCCACGTACCATCAAGGTTAGTATTTACGAATGTATTATTAATGAAATTAATCCTGCAGATGCAATTCAACATACAGATACTCCTTTTTTGGATCTTTTACCAGCACATATTGATCTTGTTGGTGCCGAAATTGAAATGATCAATATGCCCGACAGGGAGTATAAAATGAAGGCTGTTCTAGAAAAGATCAAAGACAATTATGATTTTATAATTATTGACTGCTCACCTTCTTTAGGTTTAATTACGATCAATTCACTTACCGCTTCAGATTCAGTAATCATTCCAGTGCAGTGTGAGTATTTTGCATTAGAAGGTTTGGGTAAGTTATTAAATACCATTAAAATAGTTCAGAGTCGTTTAAATCCAAATTTGCAAATAGAAGGCATATTATTGACTATGTATGATGTTCGACTTCGTTTATCCAATCAGGTTGTTGAGGAAGTAAAAACTCATTTTCAGGATCTTGTTTTCGATACAATCATTCAAAGAAATACACGATTAAGTGAGGCTCCTAGTTATGGCATTTCTGTGATTATGCATGATGCTAATTGTAAAGGAGCGATAAACTATCTTAATCTAGCACGTGAGATAATTAAGAAAAACGGATTAGTTTCAAAGGAAGAAGCTGCAAATCAAGCTTTAGTATAATATGAACTACCAGAAGAAAACCGGCTTAGGAAGAGGATTAAAGGCGCTGCTGGATGATTCAGATTTGCCAGAAAACATTAAACATCAGGCAAGTAATGATAATACCTCACTGGGCTCCATCAGTTTTGTGCGGATCAATCAGGTTGAGGTTAATCCATTCCAGCCAAGAACAGAATTTGATGCCGATGCATTAAAAGAACTTTCAGATTCGATCAAACTTCAGGGATTAATTCAGCCCATCACTGTGCGACAGGCTGGTCAGAATTCTTATCAGTTAATTTCTGGAGAACGTCGTTTAAGGGCATCCAAATTAGCCGGACTAACAGAGATCCCTGCCTATATTCGTACAGCCAATGATCAGCAAATGCTGGAAATGGCTCTTATCGAAAATATTCAGCGTGAAGATCTGAATGCTATTGAGGTAGCACTTAGTTTTCAGAGGATGATCGATGAGTGTAATTTAAAGCAGGAAGAACTTGGTGATCGGGTGAGCAAAAACCGTTCAACGGTTACCAATTACCTCCGGCTTTTGAAGCTGCCTCCTGTGATTCAGGCTTCTATTCGTGATAAAAAGATTTCTATGGGTCATGCCCGTGCTCTGATTTCTGTTGAAGATTCTGATAAACAGCTGTATATATACCAGGAAGTCATCAAAAATGGCTTATCTGTTCGTAAGGTTGAAGAACTTGTTCGTCAGATTCACACCATAGGTAAGGATAAGAAAAAATCCAAAGCAAGAGTTATATCATTTCAGTATATGAAAATACAGGATGATTTGGCCTCTAAATTCAGTACCAATGTTAAGTTAAAACTGGGTGATAAGGGTAAAGGGTCAATTGAAATTAACTTCATGTCTGACGATGATCTTGCCCGAATTCTGGAAATGTTAGACTGGTAATGAACATTAAAATCCTTACAGGGTTCATATTGATGTGTTTTTTAGCGCATTCCTATGCTTTTGCTCAAAAAAAGGAAAGTAATCCTGCTCGTACAGACACTGCTAAAGTTGCTTTCAAAAAAACTCCAGCAATTAAAGATTCAGCACGCATTGAAATTGAAGCAATGCCTCGTCGTGCGGCATTAAAGTCGGCCATGTTACCTGGTCTTGGTCAGATCTATAATAAGCGCTGGTGGAAAGTTCCATTGGTATATGGAGGCTTTGTAGGAATCGGTCTTGTTTTTGAATTCAATCAACGTTATTATCAGATATTTCTTAAGGAGGCCCAATTCAGGCAGGAAAATCCAGGTAAGAAAGAAAATCCTCTTTACGCTCCATATACAACTGAAGGAATAATTAGTATTAAAGATTCTTACAGGCGGGATAGAGATCTGTCGGTGCTCGCCGGATTAGGTTTTTATGCAATAACTATTATTGATGCCTATGTTGATGCAAAGTTTTTTAGGTTTGATATATCAAATGATTTAACCTTGCAGATCAATCCAACTATAAATCAGCCGATACCTGTTCATGCATCTGCCTTTGCTCCGGTTGTAGGGCTAAGGTTTAAAATTGCTTTATGATCAGAAATCGTACTTTTGTGAGTAATATTTAATAATATCTTTTAAAAATGAGAATAGCTATCCTCGGATATGGCAAAATGGGCCGTATTATTGAACAATTTGCAACTGAAAGAGGACATGAAATTGTTTTAAAGATTAACATCGATAATACCGAAGACCTAACCCTTGCCAATCTGGGAATGGCAGATGTAGCTATTGATTTTAGCACACCTGATTCTGCACTGAGTAATATTGAGCTTTGCTTTGATGCGGGAGTTCCTGTAGTTGTAGGAACCACTGGTTGGTATGGACACCTTCAAACAGTTAAGAATAAATGTGTAGAAGGTAACAATACGCTATTATATGCATCTAATTTCAGTATAGGCGTTAATGTATTCTTTTTTGTGAATAAAGTGCTTGCAAAGATTATGAACAGGTATCCTCAGTATGAGGTTCAGGTTGAAGAAATTCATCATACTCAAAAACTTGATTCACCTAGCGGTACTGCAATGACTATTTCTGAGGGTATCTTGAGCGAGCTTGATCGTAAGAATGAGTGGGTAAATGAGTTGATTGGTTCAGGCGAAGAATTTATTGTAAAACCTGATCAATTACTGATCGAGTCGCACAGAATTGAAGATGTTCCCGGTACGCACACGGTAATTTACAGTTCGGAAGTGGATGATATTGAGTTTAAACATAAGGCTCATAATCGAGCCGGATTTGCATTAGGAGCTGTGTTAGCAGCTGAGTGGCTGGAAGATAAAACCGGTTTTTATACTATTACTGATATGTTTGATTTTAGCGTTTAAATAGAAAAAATACATGGATTTAAAGGATTCTAATAAGACTATGCCAAAAGATAAAAAGGTAATTAAGAAGAAATCGGCCGGAAGAGAATGGTTTGATGCCATTCTTTTTGCTGTAGTTGCAGCAACATTGATACGTGGATTGTTTATTGAAGCCTATGTTATACCCACCGGCTCAATGGAAAAAACACTGCTTGTAGGAGATTATCTTTTTGTAAGCAAGGTGAATTATGGGGCAAGAACATCAATGACACCTGTGGCTTTTCCATTTGCACACCATACCATGCCAATTATAGGAACCAAGGCTTATTGGGAAGGTATTAAATGGGATTATCACCGTTTACCTGGATTAAGTGAAGTGAAAAGAAATGATGTAGTTGTGTTTAATTATCCTATGGATGCGGATGAGCCTTTTTTGCGTCCAGTTGATAAACGTGAAAATTATATTAAACGTTGTATAGCTGTTGGAGGCGACACGATCAATATTATTAATGCCCGAGTTCATTTAAATGGCAAGCCTGCTGAAGTTCCCCAGTTTGGTGAAAAGTATTATTACGTGAAGTCTGATGGAACTGATTTTAACCCTCAGGCAATTCAAGATCTAAATATCGAGGCTCAACGCTCAACAGCAGATGAGTATATCTTTAATATGTCTGCCTCAGATGCTGAGATCATCAAAAAATGGTCTAATGTTAAAGCTGTTAATCCTTATATAAGACCTATTAATGAGTATGACTCACAGATTTTTCCACATGATCCGCAGTTTAAGTGGAATGCTGATAATTTTGGACCACTTATCGTTCCAAAGCAAGGCTGGACAGTCAAGCTGGATAGCACCAACTATGCACTTTATGAACGGGCAATCTCCATTTATGAAGGGAATACTATAGAGCGAAGAGGAAATGATATCCTCATTAATGGTAAAAAGACTGATTCTTACACCTTTAAAATGAACTATTACTGGATGATGGGTGATAACAGAGATAACTCGCTAGATTCACGCTATTGGGGCTTCGTTCCTGATGATCATATCGTAGGTAAGGCATTATTTGTTTGGATGAGCTGGAATACCAACGGGACATTTTTTGATAAAATTCGCTGGTCTAGGTTATTGGGTGGAATTCACTAATCAGATAGAATAAAATATTCAAAAAAAGGGGCTATGATGATAGCCCCTTTTTTGTTCTTTCAAATCTACTATGAGATCTCTTTAATTATAGTTTCTAATTCCGATTTGCATTGTTAATCCATTTTGGAATAGAGACAAATACTCCTTAGATTTTTTATAGATCCATTTTGAAAGTGTAAATCTGTTTTTTGGCTTAGCATTCAAGAGCTAAAGTTTGGAATTTCACAGCAACAATTACTCCACTTTGTATCGATATATAAATCTGGATAAGTTTCCATCGATATCTGTTCCTTCTACCACTGCCTTATAGGTTCCTTTGTTATCGCCATTATAAAATTCAAGAGCCATAGTTCCATCTTTATCAGTAAATACCCTTGGGTTCCAGTATACGGTGCTGCGATAATCAGCCCCAACGGTGCGACTTGCTGCTGTTAGATATTTAGGAGTATAGAATTCTCTTTTTTTAATGTATCCCTGAGGTTTGAAGGTTAATACATTGCTCGGAGGAAATAGTTTTTTCAGATCTTCTGCGGTAACTGCCTTACCTTTCTCAGTCTTCTTTGAATTAATGACCAAAACACCATTCGTATTGTAAGCACGGTTCACCAATCCAAGATCATCTTTGAGGAAAATTTCAACATTGTCAACATCGGCTGTCTGTACATTATTCAGGTAGTTAACGTCTACGGGCATTCCATCATAAAATATCTGCACCGGAACTTTTAATCCGCTATTAAAAACTCGAGCTACATAAAAATTATTGTCAGAAAAAATAAGACCAGCGGCCGAAGATTGTAAACAATTTAGGAATATTACACAGCCTTGAAAGCGATCAGATTCAATCTGGTGATCTGGTACTGTTGCCAATCCGGATAATGAAGGGTGATCCAAATGACTTGACTTCTTGATTGCTGTAGCTTTTACTACAACCTCTTGCAGCATTTGAGTAATCATTCGATACTGTCTTTTACTATTGTCTAGATATGGTAAAAGTACACTGTCAATATTCAGTTTTTCTTCAGCAATATTTTTGTTTCTGGCAATGGTAGGAAAGCCACTTCCATTTAGCATGATCATCATGTTTTTTGCTGCTGTTTGGCTTCTGGCACTAATTGTAGCTTCTGTAGAATCTGTTATGACTACTTTTTCGAATTTGAATTCGCCTTTCAGGTTTGATTTGGTTTCGGCGTAGAATCTACTTTCAGGTACAACCAATTTTAAACTCCCATTAGAAACGGGCATACCATTTGATGTTCTGAGTATTCCTGAAAATTCTATCCCCTGCTCAGGTAAGACACTGATTACCGGTGCTTTTCCGGCCAGTATATCATTATACGAGAATTTACGGTATCCTTGAGTCATCATTAAAAGGTCGAGATCTGCTGTTTTTTTCTCATTGATCTGCTGGAAATAGTAATTTGGTTTTTCTATAAATCCTTGCAGTTCAGAAGAAATAAGAAAAGAACTTAAAATGGTGGTTTCGTCGTCGTCGTTAAACGGTACTTTTGATTCATTGATGACAGAAATAGAGAAGTTGCCCTCTACTGGAACATTATTGGTCTTAGCCAGTACGTTCATTTTAACGGCTTGCCTTGTGCCGTAAATTTTCTTGTCTGAACTAAGGCTCAATGAAGAAATAGTGTTACGTTTTATAAATACCAGTCTCTCTGCTAGCGGCTCTCCTTTTGTGGTAAATACAGTAATTTGTAGAATGCCATCCGGGAATTTGTTTTTTGGGATAGAAGCTCCAATCGTCATGGTATTTAAGGCTGCTTGAGCAGCAAAGGCTATTACTCCTTTACTTCGGGCAACTAGGTAAAAATTCTTGTCTTTATTTGTGTTGTAAAATGCCTGATTGGTACTGATCTGTATCATGATACTGCTTGGAGTAGAATTAACTACAGATAGGGTAAGACCAGAGGGCTTAGAGGCAGGCAAAGGAACAGTTTTCTTGATGCCATTAGCAAAGGTTAGATTTGCTGAATAAGTTTTGCCCGCTTCAGGTAATAAGGTGAAAGCACCCATGCCCAGGTGCTGAGATTCAAGTTTGCCGATCAATTTCCCAGTATTATCCAATACTTCACCTTTAACACTAATTCCCAATCCTTTTTCTTGTATGGCCTTAAATGCAACCTTATTGCTTATGTTTTGAATGAGCTCTCCGCTTTCCGGAAAAAATTGAAGATCTGTATCTGCAAATGCATTCTTCAGAGGAAAAACAGAAGTGATTAATTTATTTGGATCAGCCTCAAGTGTGGTTTCAAGAACTCCGGTATCTAAAGCGGCTTTCTCATTCGCGGTTAATTTTAAAGATAATTGACCTGAAGCATCTGTTGTTTCTCGACCTCGGGCAATGGTCTCAAATTTAGAAATCAATCGCCAGCTTACTTTTTTATTTGCAAATGCCTTGCCATCCTGGTCTTGATATAAAATTTTGGTATTTATACTCGATGATGTGCCATTAGTTTCACCATTCAGTGAAATATTGGTAATAATTTTTCTATTTATGGCATCACCAATTGTAATGTTTTTAGTGAAAAATAGATCTTCGCTGAAGTTTAGCATCCAATAGGTGTATGCGCGAATTCTGTAATTGCCTGATTTATAAGCCAGTGGTTCGAGTGTGATACTACCGTAAGCTGAGGTGTTCACAATGGGAAGTTTCATGCTGCGAACCAAGGTGTCATTTTCAGCAATCAGATCTACATAAAGAACCTTGCTCAGATCTGATGGCTGATCTTGCCCAGTAGCAACATATGCTTTGAACCATATTGTATCACCAACAGCATAATAGGGCTTGTCAAAATGAAGATATACCTTCTCATAAGGGTAATCCTGGACAATCTTTTGTGATTTATCTATTAGATTGTTTAAACTGATGGTATCCTGTGCAAATAGGAATCCAAATTTGAAAACTAAAAAAAATGCAAGGAATATAAATCGTGATATTTTCATCTGCTTATTTATACTTGGAATATACTGCAAATATATGTGAAATGATTTTTAATCGCAGATTCAACGCCTATTTTAACAGTTATAAGGATGTCTGGAGTAATTCTTTTCTCTTTATTATTTGGTTGTATACACCATCCCAAAGATCAATCCTCCTTTGTAATGATTCAATGGTTGCAAGTTCTGCTTCTTCCCAAAGTTCTGCATTTGTTCCACACAGATTTGAAGTCATTTGTAAGGCAAGATGACTATGATGATCTCCATCAACTTCTATATGCCTTTCTAGGTAATATTTAAAAATTGAAATACTATCAGGGAAGTTATTATGAATGTCATTTACCAGTGAAATAAACATGCCAGGTAT
>NZ_JBIKSU010000034.1:0-22184 GCF_044348475.1 Daejeonella sp.
ATAACTTGCGTTATGGCCATACTTCTCTTGCTCCTGTCTTGGAATACCTTGAACCGGAGTGGCATGAAAAACCTGAACGACAGAAAGAGATACAAGAACTATATGACCAGATCATTACCCGCACCGATGTACCCGTCAATTTATTAGCTACTGGCCTAATTACCAATGCATATCTGTATACCGGCGAAGAAAAATACAAAAAATGGGTGCTTGATTATGTAGATGCCTGGATGAAGCGTATTGCTGAAAACGGGGGTCTGCTTCCAGATAACATTGGTCAAACGGGTAAAATTGGAGAATATAGAAATGGTCAATGGTGGGGAGGTTTGTATGGCTGGTATGGCCGATACGGAGTTTTAATGCAATTTTCTGCGCTCTCAGTGGCTAGTGAATGCGCCTATATGCTTTCAGGCGATCCTAAATATCTTGACCTGCTCCGCGGCCAACTAAACAGTATCATGCAGAGAGCAAAATTTACCAAAGAAGGTCAAATGCTGGTGCCTTACAGGTATAAAAAAGAAGGCTGGTATAGTTATCGTCCAATGATGATCCAGGATTTGGCTCACCTTTGGCATGCGTCTATGAACCCGGAAGATTGGAAAAAAATTGAGGTCTTGATGAAGGGCAATAAATTCCATCCTCTGTGGGATGAAGGTATTTGGGGTCAGAATACTCTTGGAGAACTTGACACTATTGTTTGGAAAAAGGCTGAACCATTTGACTGGAATCGTGAAGAAAGCCTGGGTGATCGTACCTTTGGGCTCACTGAACATGCACGGCTCATGTACTATGCAGGAAAAAATCCCGACTGGCCTTTAGAAGTCCTAAAAGCAGATTACACTGAGGTGATGAAAAGAATGAACTTTATGCAGAATGATCCGCGTAATATTTACAGCATTCAAAAAGATGATCTTTATCCAAATAATCCTGTGATTACCAAAGGGCTTGTTCAAACTACCATGGGAACTCCCCAAACAGTTTATAACGGAGGATTACTCCGGGCAACGGTCAGATATTTTGATGGCGATTTACAAAGACCTGGGCTTCCTCAAGATGTTTCTGCTCTGGTAGATGGTATACAGGCAAATGAAACTAAGCTGCATCTAGTCAATTTGAATCCTGTACAAACCCGCAAATTGATCATTCAATCGGGAGCTTTTGGAGAGCATTCATTCACGGAAGTAGCTGAAGGGCAAAGTAAAATTACCGTGAATGGATCTTATTTTATGGTCGAATTGCCTCCTGCCAGTTCCATTCATTTAACTATTGGGATGAAACGTTTTGTAAATAAACCATCCTACTCTTTTCCATGGGATAAGAACTATTCGAACTAGGGTTTACAAACTCAATAAACAAATAAAGTAGCGTAAGATTCACACAGCATAAGGATTATGGATAGGCTAAACTCAAAAAGATACATGAATAGAACGATGGCACTTTGCCTTTCTGGAATGTTGATTTACACGGGATGCATGGTCTATCCTACTTTGGTTAAAAAATCTAGTGTAGAACGCACCTGGGCTGTTTACAAAGCCGATGCTGAGGGCACCGGTTATTCTGTTCTAAACCAAATCAATACCAAAAATGTTCAGGAATTGGAACTGGCCTGGACCCATACATTCAGTGATGCTCCGCAAGGCTCAAGAGGTGGTAGCAGCGAAAGTAATCCCATCATACTTGATGGAGTGATGTATACCTTATCGGCCCGGCATCGTGTTTACGCACTAAACGCCTCAACTGGAGAGCAAATATGGAGTTTTGACCCTTTCAATGGTGAAGCTGGCGGTGGAATAGGCAGAGGAGTTACCTATTGGGAAAAAGGCGCAGATAAACGTATACTTTTTACGGCTGGCGATAATCTTTTTGCATTGAATGCACTAACAGGAATCCCTATTTCCACATTTGGTAATCAAGGCCGAGTTAGTATGAATATTGGGATGCGCGGCGATCCCGATAAAATTTCTGTAATCCCCACCTCGCCAGGCATTGTTTACAAGGATTTACTGATCATTGGTAACGAGGTTTCAGAATTATATGGTGCCGAGCCAGGTCATATCCGGGCTTATAATATCATTAGCGGTAAACTGGAATGGACTTTTCATACGGTACCACAACCGGGTGAACTTGGTTATGATACCTGGCCTAAAGAAGCATGGAAATATGTAGGTGGCACCAATAACTGGGGAGGTATGAGTTTGGATGCAGAACGCGGCATGGTATTTTTTGGAACAGGCTCTCCTACCTATGATTACTATGGTAAAGATCGGATTGGAATGAACCTATTTGGAAATTCTGTTGTGGCCCTTGATGCAAGAACAGGCAAATACAGATGGCATTTTCAGACCGTTCATCATGATCTTTGGGATTATGATCTTCCTGCAGCTCCCAATCTGATCACGGTAACTCATCAAGGCAAAAAGATTGATGCCGTAGCTCAAACATCAAAATTAGGGTATATCTATACCTTTAACCGCGACACCGGCGAGCCATTATTTCCTATTGAAGAACGTGCGGTACCGGCATCAGATATTCCTGGAGAGCAAGCATGGCCTACTCAGCCAATCCCTACAAAACCAGCACCTTATGCTCGTCAATCCATAACCAAAGATGACCTTAGCTTTTATACCCAATCCTCCTATGATAGTCTGTTGAATCGATTTAATGCCTTCAGATACGAGGGTCCTTTTACCCCTCCATCAATCCGGGGAACATTTATGATTCCTGGAAGCCGGGGTGGTTCAAGCTGGGGAGGTGGTTCTGTAGATCCTGAAAAAGGTATTATTTATGTAAAATCAAATGATTCGCCAGAGATCGCGACCCTGAAAAAAGTAGTAGAAAATGAAACCTCCAACCTATCTGCATTTAACCAAGGGAAAGCACTTTATAATACCTATTGTGTAAGCTGCCATATGCCTGATAAAAATGGAGATGAGCAGGGAAATCCATCATTACTTGCTATTGAAGCCAGATTGAGCAGGGAAGATGCCTTGAACAAAATTAAACGTGGCGGTGGAAAGATGCCATCATTCGCAAGTGTGATAGCCGGAAAAGAAGAAGCAATTATTTCTTTCCTATTTGAAAAGGAATCAAGTGCACGCCCATCAAGAGAGCAAAGTTTCTTGAAAGAAATTCAGGAAAATGAATCGGCAAATAAAGCTGGTATTAATACTCCAAAAGAAGATAAATACCTTAACCTAACAGCCTACGGTCAATTTACCGATGCAAATCGCAGACCGGGAATAAAACCGCCATGGGGACAGCTTCATGCTATCAATTTGAATACCGGAGAGTTTGAATGGTCAATAACCTTAGGTAATCAGCCAGAGGGGCAAGCTCTAGGTGGTCCAGAAACTGGAGCCAGCGGATCAGCCGGACCATTAGTTACCCGCGGCGGATTATTGTTTATTGGCAGTACTCGCGATAGGAAATTCAGAGCTTTTGACCAAAAAACCGGGAAAAAACTTTGGGAAACCACCCTACCGGGAATTGCCAATGCAAATCCATCTACCTATTGGAGCAAAGGCAAACAATATATTGCTATTTCGGTAGGTGGAGATGGCACGAATCCGGCAGGATATGTACTAAGTTTTGCGCTGCCCGCAAAATAAAATTATAGTATTTCTTTAATCACATTTAAACTCAGTGAACTAAAATATACCTGTAATTTTTTAAATTGGTAATTGCTAATTCCTCAAAAAATTAACCTACTGTTTTATAGCGTAATTTTATTGAATAACTACAAACATAATAATCAAAAAATGCCTCATTGAAAGCCTTAAGTGGCGCAAAGCATGGGTAAGTTGGTTTTCAACGGTCCGTTTTGATATATCCAGCCGTATGGCAATTTCATCATTAGAAAGCTGCTCTCTTCTACTTAAAGTGAATATTTCTTTACAGCGTCTTGGTAGTTCCTCTAATTCTTTGTCAACACTTTTTTCAAGATCCTGATAATGAATATTCAGTTCTCCATCATTCATGCTTACACGACTCGAATACTCAAGATCTTCCCGGTATTCAAGAGATTTTCTCCTGGCATTTTTTACATGACGATATACATGATATCGGGCAGATGCAACAATATAAGCCTTAAAAGATTCTATTTGCAATTTTTCACGCTTCAGCCAAAGATTAAGAAATATATCATGTACAATTTCAGAACATACTTCCCGGTCAGAACAAACAGAAAATACAGTAGCATATAACATTTCCCAATACCTGTCAAAAAGGGCATTAAAGGATGCTGAGTCTCCTTCCCTCATCCGGTTCAGTAAAATAGTATCAGAAGGCATTTTATCCGACATTTAAACTAAACAATTTGGTATATGCTTGAATTCCAAATATACATTCTACGTGTAAAGAAAATTAAATTTACTATTATTAACTAAAAAAAAGAATCTGAGTAATCATTGATTTCAAAAAAAGAATATTCGCCGAAAATCTTTTCAAAAAAGCCAGATTGAATAGCTTGATGTTTATCAACGGTTAATTTAAGACATCACAGGATAATATTCTTGATTATTTTATACTTTTCATGTGTGTACCAATCAAAAAAAGACTCTAAAGAATATAAGAATGACCAGAAAAGAATATAACCGCCTTTACGAAAAATACCTTGCAGGCAAATGCAGCAAAAAAGAACAAGCTGAACTTGAAAACTATCAGGATAGTTTCGAGCTTAAGGAGCAGCAATGGAATGTTAGGTCTATGGGGAATTCTGAAGAAATAAAACAATCTATTCAGGAAGATTTAAATTACAGTATTCAGGAACATTCCAAATACAGAATATTCAGATTCAGGGCGTGGCAATCAGCTGCTGCTGCTGCAATTTTGATTCTTTTAACAGCGGGCATTTACTATTATCAAAATTCACCTGAACCGGTTCTTGTAAAAACTGAGACACCCCGCTTCAGGAACGATGTAGCACCCGGAAATAATAAGGCAATATTGACATTAGACGATGGTTCAAAAATAGATCTTGATGATGCAAAAACTGGCATTCTTGCAAATGAAAGCAATATTGATATTAAAAAAACAGGTGACGGTCAATTAGAATATACAGCAGGTGCTCAAAATGTAAAAACAGTTAAGTACAACATTCTGAGTACCCCAATGGGCGGAGAGTACCAGCTTGTATTACCGGACGGTAGTAAAGTTTGGCTTAATTCAGGATCAACACTTAGGTTTCCGACTGCATTTATTGGTTCAGAACGGATAGTTGAGCTCAAGGGTGAAGCCTATTTTGATATAGCTAAAAATCCAAAAATGCCCTTTTTAGTGCGTACTAATAATGCAATGGACATCAAGGTATTAGGTACTCAATTCAATATAATGGCCTATGATGATGAAAAAAATATCAATACTACCCTAATTGAGGGATCAGTTGAAGTTCTGAAAGGATCAGGAAAGACCATGTTAAAACCAGGCCAGGAAGCAATTCTAAATAGAGGATCAGGAAATATCAAAGTTGCCTCGGCAGACCTTGAGCAGGCTATAGCATGGAAAAATGGCTACTTCATTTTTTACAATGAGAATATAGAAAGTATCATGCGCAAAGTTTCACGCTGGTACAATGTAGATGTGGTGTATCAGGGTAACTTAAGTAATAAAGATTTTGTTGGAACAATATCACGAAATAAAAATATATCAGAATTATTAAAAATGCTTGAGCTAACCGGTGCTGTTCACTTTAGCATAGATGGAAGGAGGATAACCGTTATGCCGTAACAAATACTTTTATTTAACGGCAAAAAAACCGGAAGCGCTGCGAACGCTCCCGGATAAAAATCTGGCGTTAAAAAAATCAAGCGTATACACAATCAATTAATTCAAACCAAACTTTCAAATGTATGAAACTTTACATGTTATTTAAGTGCAAGGAACCTTGCGTGTCATTAAAATTTATCAAGGTTATGAAACTCGCAATAATCTTATGCCTTACAACCTTATTGCAGGTAAATGCTGCAGGTTATGCACAGAAAATCAATCTTGCTGTGAAAAATGCTCCAATGGAAAAAGCATTAAGGGAAATTAAAAAACAGGTTAATTATAGTTTCCTTTACAATACCCAAATGCTTCAGTCGACGAAGCCTGTTAACTTCAGCGTCACAAATTCAACTCTTGAAGAAGTACTTAGGCTTTGCTTTAACGATCAGCCTTTAACATACTCTATTGTTGATGAAACCATTATCATTTCTAAAAAACCAATCCAGAAATCAGAAAATCAGGTTCAGGTTATAGAAGAGATAGCTCCGCCACAGGAAATCAAGGGTACCGTAAAAGACTCTAAAGGAGTCGGGCTCCCTGGCGTAAGTATCAAACTTAAAAAATCCACCATTGGTACAACAACAGACATCAATGGTAATTTTACCCTAAACATTCCGGATGCAGGAATTTTAGTATTTAGTTATATTGGATTTACCGCTGTAGAACTTCCGTCAAATGCCAGAGCCGCAATGAATGTTGTATTACAAGAAGACGAGCAAGCCTTAGGTGAGATTGTTGTTGTTGGTTACGGAACACAAAGTAAAAAAGATGTTTCCAGTGCTATAGGATCGCTTTCTGTAGGAAGCAAAAAATTAGCTGACCTGCCAATTACAAGTCCGGAGCAATTATTACAAGGCCGTGTAGGTGGTGTTAACATTACTCAAGACACAGGAACACCAGGTGGTCGTTCCACTGTTAGAATCAGGGGTGCAAGTTCAATTAATGGCGGAAATGACCCATTATATGTAGTTGATGGAATCCCTGTTAATACAGGCAATTACAACGGTGCTGCCGGAGGTGCTGTTGCTCAAAACCCACTTTCAAATATCAGTCCGAATGATATCGAGTCTATTGACATCCTAAAAGATGCATCAGCGGCTGCTATTTACGGATCAAGAGCTTCAAATGGGGTAATCGTAATTACCACCAAGAGAGGTAAAGAAGATCAGACAAAGATCACTTACAATACCTATTTCGGATATCAGGAAGTTGCAAAAAGAATCCCTCTTTTAGGCGGCCCTGAGTGGGGAGAGTTGATAAACGAAGCAAACGTAAACGTAAAAAATGCTCCGCCGATTGTAAATCCAAGTGCATTAACAACTACAGACTGGCAGGAAGAAATTTTCAGAACAGCTCCAATCCATAATAATGAGCTTTCACTTTCTGGTGGTACCAAGAAAACGCAATACTTTTTATCAGGAAGTTATTTAGGCCAGACCGGGGTTGTAATTGGTAGTGGATTTACCCGTGGTAACATTAGGTTTAATTTTGACCAAACTATCAATGACCGATTAAAAGTCGGAATCAACATGAGCATGAACCGTGCAAAAACAGACCGTGTTAGTGCTGGCGACCGTGATGGTATTGTGGCTGTAGCCATTGTAAAATCACCTGCTGTTCCAGCCCGTAATGCTGATGGTTCTTTAAATCCCAATGATCCATACATTAGTAATATTGATAACCCATTGATCATTGCTGATCAGGTTAGAAATGATGCGTTTAGTAACAGAGCCTTGGGCAATGCATTTCTTGAGTTCAAGATCCTTGATGGACTGAATTTCAGAAGTAGTATTGGTTTAGATTATTTAAGTCTGGAAGAGGTTTATTTTGTACCTCCAAATAAACTGACCGTATTAGGACGAACTACAAACGGTACCGGTACAAACAGTATGACTCAGGATAAGGGCTGGATCAATGAAAACACCTTAAACTACAACAAAACATTCAAGGAAAATCATCGGTTCAATATCCTTTTAGGTTATTCAAACCAGGAATCTGTATTTAGCAGAACTGTAGCATCAGCTTCAAATTTTGCGCTTGAAGCTATTCAAACCTTAGGTTCAGCCTCCATCAAGAATTCAACATCTACAGGTAGTAGCTGGGGCTTAACTTCTTACTTCAGCAGATTAAACTATTCATTTAAAGATAAATTCAACCTGGCAGCCAGTTATCGTATCGACGGATCTTCAAGGTTCAGTGAAAACAATAAATATGGTCGCTTCCCTTCTGTTTCAGCTGCATACCGCATTGGGCAAGAAGATTTCTTAAAAGACCTTACATGGGTTGAAGATGTAAAAGTAAGAGCAAGCTGGGGCCGTACAGGTAATCAGGAGATCGGCAACTTTACTTCCAGAGGATTATTTGGCGGTGGTTTTAACTATATCGGTTCAAGTGGTTTGGCTCAAACTCAGTTAGCTAATCCCAATTTAACCTGGGAGAGCACTGAGCAAACCAATTTAGGTTTAGATCTGAGCTTTTTCAAAGGAAGGATAAATTTCAGTTTTGATGCGTACAAGAAAAATACTTCAGGATTGTTATTGGCCGTTTCATTGCCTACAAGTTCAGGATTTGCAAGCTCATTGCAGAACGTTGGTAATGTAGAGAACAAAGGAATTGAACTTGCTTTGAACACAGTCAATATTGACAAAACAAATTTTAAATGGTCAACTGATTTCAATATTTCATTCAATAGGAATAAGGTAACTAACTTACCTGGTGGAGATATTCCCCTTGGATTTAATGGTTATGCCAGTGTTGTAAAACAAGGATATCCCATAGGTACTTTCTTTGGATGGAATCTACTTCGGGTTAATCCAGCAACAGGAAATTATGATGTACAGGATATAAATGGTGATGGAAACATTCCTTTAGCTTCAACTACACTTGATAACGTAGTATTAGGAAGTGCACAACCGAAATTTACTGGAGGTTTTACAAACTCTGTTTCCTACAAAAATTTCGATGCTTCTGTTTTCTTGCATTTTGTTTACGGCAACCAGATCTTCAATCAGGCTGAATATTCTTATGGAAGACTGCATACCTGGTTCAACTCTTCAACTTTAGCAAGAAACAGATGGAGAAAACCTGGTGATGTTGCAACTTTACACCGTGCTGCCTGGGGAGATCCAACAAGAAACGGATCAGTTTCTAATCGCGTATTGCAGGATGGATCATTCTTAAGAGTGAAAAATATTGCCCTTGGATATAATATAAAGACTGCTGGTATGAAGAAAGCAGGAATTCAGAATTTAAGAGTTTATGCTGCAGGTCAGAATATTTTCACCTTTACCGATTATCGCGGATATGATCCAGAGGTTAATGCAAATGGGAATGATACAACTTTGGGTTTTGATATGAGTTCATACCCTCAGGCTAGATCATTCTCATTAGGTTTAAACGCAACATTTTAATATAAATTAATGAAACAATCATGATTTTACTAAAACCCCTAGGGCAATAATTATCAAATCATGATCGCTTCATCACCATTGAAAAATCTAAAAGATAAAAAGATGAAAAAAATATTTTTAATATTCTTCTTATACCTGACGGTATCCTCATGTGATGTCATCGATCAGGAACCTATCGATTCTGTTTCAACACAGTCGCTATTCAAACTACCTTCGGATGCCGATGCAGCCATTATTGGAACTTATCGCTACCTAGCCAATTTAGGCCCTAACTACATCTATTTTGCTGAATTACCCACAAAAAATAGCAAGGGTAATGCACTGAACCGCCAGTTTGAACAATTGAACAATCTGATCATTGTTGCAGATAACTCCCAATTTACAGGTCTATGGGATCAGCAATTTGTACTGATCAATTCAGCTAACGTAGTTATTGCCAAAGTTCCAGGAATTCCTGGAATGGCCGATGCAGCAAAAAATTCAGTTATTGCTGAAGCACGCTTTCTGAGAGCTTTTGTTTACTTTAATTTGGTTAGATATTTCGGAGCTGTTCCTTTGATTACTACACCAACTGAAAGCCCAGATGTAAAGTCACTACAAGTATCACGTACTCCCGTTGCAGAGGTATATACTCAAATCCTTGCAGATCTTGATTTTGCAAAATTGAATTTGCCTGAAACTCATACGGGTTTAGGTAAGACAGGTCGGGCAACAAAAGCTGCTGCCTTTGCATTAGGAGCAAGAATACACCTCACCAGAAAAAACTACCCTCTTGCAATAGCTGATGCTAATCAGGTGATCAGCAAAAGAGGAGAAACGCTAAGTGTAGCCTATGCAAACCTATTTCTGACAAAAAATTCAGCAGAAGCTATTCTGGAAATCAACTATGATACTCAATTGCAAAATTCACTTGCAACCACATTCCTGCCTGGATCTCTTGGTGGCACCAGGACAATTGAAGTTAATAATGATATCTTCAATGCGTACGAAACTGGTGACCTTAGAAAAGATGCAACCTATGGCTTCGCAAATGCTGCAAATTATATGAAAAAGTATTCAAGGGGCGGAACCAAAGATGATAACATCATTGTTTTTCGTCTTGCAGAAGTACTTTTAGCAAAAGCTGAAGCTTTAGCAGAAACTAGTTATCCAAGTACCGATGCTGTAAAATTATTGAATGAAGTTCGTAAAAGAGCAGGATTGGCTGCAATCAACCCCGCAACAATTGCAGATTTCAGAACAGCATTGTACAAGGAAAGAAGACTTGAGCTTTGTTTTGAAGGTCATGAATGGTTTGACATTGTTAGAACCGGCCGCCTACAGTCAGTACTAGGTATCACAGATATCAACAAGGCAATCTGGCCTGTACCTTCTGTAGAAATTGCCCGTAATCCTAAATTACAACCACAGAATCCTGGTTATTAATTAAGATTGAACAAAAGAAAGCCCGGTATTTGAAATAAATACCGGGCTTTCTTTTTACAGGTAAATCAAAAATTGAATTTTCAATTTCGTACAATAAAAATTAAAGAAGAGGTTGTTTAGTATGTTATCTAGATAGCTGGTATTTTCATAATTAATAAACAAGCCTGCAAAAAATGGACATAAAAAACAAGATTTACAGTAGTAAAAAAAATACTTAGCTATATTTTCAGATTTTATGATTTAACAGGCTCATAAATCAAGGAAATGTTCTAAAAAATACGTTTAAGGCAAGAAAACATAAGATCAATGAGTGACTTGCATATGAAATCAAGATGGCGACAACTATTGGCTTACCAATGAAAAGGCAATTCTCATACACTGGTTACTATTAATGGGTAGTAGTTAGGAAATCAATAAGGTGCGTTTTATCCTCAAATTCAAAGAATAATTTCTGTCCTATTTGGTAAAGAATTTCCAATTAATGAAGCTTTATGCTAAATTCATCATTCAATTAAATAAGTGACATGAATATTCTGAAAATGAAATCCTTTTATCTTGCCGCATTTCTATTATTTAGTCAGTGCAGCCTAGCACAGAATGAAAGAGGAAAAATAGATTTTGAAACTTATAATCCACCCTCATCTTTGGTAGTTCCGGAGCATAATACAGGTAGAGCTAAATTTCCTTTTATTGATATTCATAACCATCAGAATAACATGCCTTCGCAGAATCTTGGCAATTTATTGTCAGAAATGGATAAGTTAAACATGAAGGTCATGGTCAATCTGAGCGGACGCAGCGGCGAATATCTGGCATCTGCAGTTAAGAATGTGAGGCAAACCAATGCAAAGCGCCTAATCGTATTTGCCAATATCTCATTTACAGGAATTGGAGAAGCATCTTGGACAGAAACTGCCGTAAAGCAGCTTGAAGACGATGTAAAAGCAGGTGCACAGGGACTAAAAATATTTAAAAGCCTAGGGTTTTCTGTTAAAGACACTAAAGGCAACCTGGTAGCTGTAGATGATCCAAGACTTGAGGCCATCTGGGAAAAATGCGGGCAGCTGGGGATACCTGTATTGATCCATACGGCAGATCCCAAACAATTTTGGGATGAACCCAATGCCCAAAATGAACGCTGGCTTGAACTTATAACTCAACCGGGCAGAAACAGAAGTGCATCGGATGGTTATTCCTGGGAAGTTTTGATTAAACAACAGCATAATCTAATCAAAAAACATCCACGCACTAATTTTATCATTGCTCATTTTGGATGGTTTGCAAATAATCTAGACTATCTGGGTAAGCTTCTGGATACTTATCCCAACATGAATATTGAATTTGGAGCTGTTATTGCAGAACTTGGCCGGCAACCACGCATGGCCAAAAAGTTTTTTGAGCGCTACCAGAACCGAATCCTTTTCGGAAAAGACAGCTGGGTACCTTCAGAATATAGCACGTATTTCAGAGTTCTTGAAACCGAAGACGAGTACTTTCCATACCACAAAAAATACCATGCCTACTGGAAAATGTATGGCATTGGGTTAAGTGATGAAGTGTTAAAGAAGGTGTATTATAAAAATGCAATCCGCCTGATACCGGGAATTGACCGAACTCAATTTCCGAATTAATTAAGTGATGTACAGGCATTCTATTCTCAGGATATCAATCCTGAGAAAATTGTCTCTAGCTATTCCGTACAGGGTTACATTATGCTGATTCAATAAGAATTCAGGCTCCTGAATTTTTTAAATTTCAGGTTCCAATTCATGATGGCTACGAAGCATCCCAATAAATTTAGGCTCCAGTTTGATACCCTTACTTTTACAATACAGAATAATATCATTACCCAAACGTGTATTTGAATGATTAAATCGAACCTGCTTATTCAATTTCAGAAAACCAATTTTATCCAGCTGCTCAAACGAGGTCTGACCCTTAACCTTTGGGAGATAAACGATGCAATCTGTAAAACTAACACCCAGTACGGAGTCTAGGTCAAAGGATATTTTTGATTGATCATCAATTGAGGGTTCAAATTCGCAGTTGCTAAATGAAAGCCGGCCGCTAAACTCTGAATTATCTTTTTCAATTGTTTGAATAGTACAGTTCTCAAATTTTAAATTTCCGGAACCTCTACCCAGATAAGCCCGCAAGTTATTGCAATCCTGAATTCGAATATCGGGATACAGTGCATCTGTACGTTTACCCTCCTGGGTATCATTTAAATATAGATGGTTCCTATCCGAAAGCTTGTTTCCAGTGTTTCCACTTAAATTTTCAAGATCAATATTGCAGAATAACATTCTTGAATTCGATAAAAGACGGACCCCATCATAGGAACCTTCTTTTGACATGTGAAATTTAGAGCAGTCATAGATTTGCAGCAAACGAACTCCCTGTTTCCGGCCACGCACACTTATATTACTAAATTCGAGTTTATCCGGAAAGAACAAAGCTACTTTGTCGGCATTTTTTGTCCATTCCGAGGTTTTCATCAGCCAACATGTTGCTTTATTGGAAGGGTCGCCGGTAAAATCGATAACCATATCCTGAACGCTTAATGTACGACCATAACCAATTGGGTACTTGAAATCAAAATCAGCCACAGTAAACTGAAGGACAGACACTTGTGTAGCGTTGGTACGTGGTATTAAGCGACAATTACGGATGCGAATATCTCCATCCCATTTAGCGCCATAATCGGCTCGAAAGGAAATAAATGCATTGGTATTGACATTGGTATTTTCAACAAAAAGATCGCCTCCGCCAGTAAGGGTGAGCCCTCTCTGACCAACTTTACTATCTTTAATGTATAAGTTCCAGCAATGGAAATGTACGTCAACACGATTCAGGACACAACTTTCTATGCGAAAATTCTTGGTTAGATTAGTCCCAAAAACACCCCAATGAACCGGACTGCCTTCTGCTGTTATATTCCGAAAAGTTACGTTCATCCAGCGATTTCCTGATATCCCATAGGTGCCCTGCGGAACCATCGGCACACCCACTCTATCTTTTTCCCATGGCAAAAGCCTGATATTCTCAACAGTTACATCAAAAACATACCTCAAAGAATAAAAACCACTTCTTTGGATTTTGGCTACATCTTGATTTCCGGGTTCAAGTCCAACCCACTGATTTGAAAGCAAGGTACGGCTACGCTCCACACGAATACCATTCTCAAAATAAGCACCCTCATTATCTCCTGATAAATAGAATGTTCCACCAGTAATATTTAAATAACTATCACTCGCAGGGTAAGCTATCAAGCTGGTATAATCTTTAAAAGACCATGCAATATCTCCAACAATTCTGCCATGTTCTTCAACATAAAATAACTCTTCGCGAGCCCAACCCTTACTAACTCCAGTACTTTGATTGCGGAGTCCGATCATGTCATTTGCATCAGCAATGATGATCATACAATTTTTATATGCGGCCAGTTCCGGTATAACCTGCACACCCGGTTTTAACTGATTAAGCAATGCCTTTTTGCTTTCTTCACTAAATTTTATGTTAACGGGAGGCTGATCTGGAATAATCTTAAAGCGTGGCTCTTTGCTGTTAAACTTTTCATTGAAATGGAAAATACTTTGCCCCCAATCTGTATTGGTGCGTATTTCAATGGCATTTGATTCACTAAACCAGTATTCACCATTGGGGTTGATTACCGGAAGAAGTTGTGAATTGGCATAATTATGAGCGGCTTTGATCTGTATCCCATCATCATTGATCTTATCGCCCAGTGCACCAAATAATTTATAATTCACGGCGCTAATATTGATCAGTTCAGCAACCAGATTCTTTTTCAACGGAATGATGCTTCCATTATCGACAGCCTGATTTGACTGAGCTTCCTTGATCAGGTAAGTTCCATGTCCGCTATCGCCAACCTGATAATATCCAGCAGTTTGTACAAAGTTCCCTGATTTGAGGGATGTGCTTTCTTTTAATGCCGCAATAGTTGAAAAAACAAGTAATACCTCTCCTTCTTTCAACACCGGAACAAAACTACTTGCTGAAGCATTTGTAGTAGAGGCGAGCATACCCAAGCCTGTCAAGCCAAAGGTACTGAGTACCTTGCGCCTGCTTAATTTATTTGCCATAAAAGATTATTTAACTTGTTCATTTAGTCTGAAAGATCATTTTTATAGGTTTCAGGCACTAAAAAGATATTGACAATTATTCCAATAACAATCAATGCAAGCGGATAAACTAGGCCGATGAACGGCGATAAAGCAAAACCGATCACTACCGATGATTTGATTAGTTCTGTTATGACCGGAGTTGAACCTCCAATTGCGCCATTACCCACATTATACACGAATCCCATACTGGTGTAACGGATACGGGTAGGGAACATCTCCATCAGGAAGGCACCCATCGGACCATAAACCATAGTTCCAGAAAGTGTGAGCATAAATACCAAACCGATGAATATTAGGGTGGTTTGCGTATCGATATGCTGAATGGTATCTAGGCGTTGTGGGTTTCCCAGCTCCAAAAACAGATAAAACATAATTGGGATCACAATCAAGCCCAGTATCATCCCAGGTAGAATAACCTTTTTCCTGCCAATTTTATCACTCAGCGCTCCAAAGATCTGGAAAAAAGGACCTGCCAAAAGAATACCGCTAGCCATAATTAATAGTGCAGTGGTATCAGGCAATTTCACCGTTCGCTGAAGAAAAAACAAGGTTATAAACTGATTGGTTTGCATAATGGCGCTTTGTGCAGCATTACCGCCAAAAATTGCACCCAAAATTAGGCCGATATTCTTTTTTGTTTTAAAGGTTTCCTTAACCGGAGAATTACTGGTTTTACCTTCACTTTTTAGCTGGGCAAAAACCGGGCTTTCATGAAGTCTGCGACGAATAAAATAACTGGCAATGACTAAGATAGCGCTGAAAAGAAAGGGGATTCTCCATCCGAAAGAATTAAAAGACTCTTCAGACATGATGCTTTTCGTAGAAAAAACAACTACAAGACCTAGAATCAAGGCAATAGAAGATGTTGTTTGTATAAATCCGGTATAAAAACCTCTTTTATTTTGAGGGGCATGCTCTGCGACATAGATCACAGCACCTGAATATTCTCCACTGATAGCCAATCCTTGCATAAGCCTGAGTATTAGAAATAAAATTGGAGAAACCCATCCGGCTTGTTCGTATGTTGGTATACAACCAATTAAAAAGGTAGCTCCACCCATCAAGAGCAAGGAAACCAGGAAAGTATACTTTCGCCCTATTTTATCGCCAAAATTTCCAAATAAAAGCGACCCAAAAGGCCTGATCAGATAGGTAGTTGCTACGATACCCAGTGTTTCAATAAAATTATTGCCACCGGCAGGAAACAACTGCATGGATAAAATATTAGCCATAATTACAGCCAATAGAAGATCATACCATTCAATCAGCGTCCCAACCGATGACGCTACAATTACTAAACGAAGATTATTCTTTTTTTCTGGGCTAATGACAGCTTCATTAGCTAAATCAGGAGGGGTAGAAACAGAGGCCATGTATGCGCTTTAAATAGTATGTATGAATTTGGATTCAAATTAGAAATTTTTTGAATAGAATACAGAATCGATAAGTAATTTATCTGCTACCTGCTAGCGCACGCGTGTCGCGTGTGCTCTCATAAATCCAAATCTATTAAACCCTTTCCACCCGAATAATCTATTGCACTCGAATACTTCCAATGCCAAGGCTCTAATACAAGTCCGGCCTTCACTGGATTATTATGTGTATAATCCACCTTTTGTTCAAGTACATCTTGACTCCACAATTCTATTGGCCTGTTATCATGCTGCCAAAATTGATTTGTTGTCACATTACTTCTTTTTTTTCCTTCTTTTCTAAACATATCAAGCATCCATTCTCTACGTGACTCCTGCGAATTTTCATATATTGACTTCACTAAATTTTTAGATGTATATTCCTTAAATCTGCCTAATAGCGTTGCTGGATCATTGTTTTTCGCTCTGATGATTAAATGAAGATGACTGGTCATGATACACCAACAATATAACTCTAAGCCCAGTTTTTGCTTGCAGTAAATAAGACTCTCAACAATTAGGTCGCAGTAAACAGGCCTAATAAATACATCGACCCAATTAACAGTTGCAAAACTCACAAAATATAAACCTTCATTATTCAGAAATTTGTACTTTCTACTCATAAGAAATGAAGTTAATTCAATCTTGATTGAGGAGCTATTGCAAGTAGAAAACGGACTTTATAAATTAGGGAACGGTATTAATAATTATTGAAGCACACGCGACACGCGTGCGCTAGCATATTTCTATATTAATACATCAAACAACCCTTCCCTGTTCCAATTTCAAAGAATGTGTAATACTCAGAGGCATTTCCTCCTGATAATGACTAACATAAATGAGGCTCAAGTCAGTCATGCTGCAGATCGTATCAATCAGGTTTTTAAATTGTTCTTGCCGCTCAACATCAAGCCCAAGGCAGGGCTCATCTAGTATTAAAAGCGATGGATTCTTAACCATGGCTCTGGCCAACATACAGATACGTTGAATACTAACCGGAACATTCCGGATCAACGCGCCCGCAAATTCACTGATATGCAGCAATGTCATCCACCTTAATGAGGTTTCAGCCCTTGATTTGCCTGATACCCGGAACAAACCCAGTGTATCATCAAACCCTGACTCTATAACTTGCAAACAAGTACTCCCCGTTGGGAAATACTGAAAAAATTCAGGCGAGACATAGCCGATTTTCTTTTTTATCTCCCAAATACTCTCTCCGCTACCTTTCGGCTGGTCAAAGAGGATGATCTTATTGGCAAAAGCTTGTGGGTTATCCCCATTTATTAAACTTAGCAAAGTAGATTTACCGGCTCCATTATGCCCTGTTAATGCCCATCTCTGGCCTTGCCTAACCTGCCAGTTCACACCATCAAGAATCTGCTTATCCCCGTATTTGATCGAAACATCTTCCATTCCGATAATGGTATCATACACTACAGAAGGAGTAGCTGAGAGCAGTTGTTTCAGTTCATCCTGATTTGTTTGTATTTGACCAATGGTATGAAAACTAATCGGTTTAAACTCATATTTTTTACATTGAATGATCATTTTTCCACTTTCCAATACCGCCACATGGGTAATCGACTCTGGAATTTCTGTTGCTGGGGTAGCCATAATAATGCTAATTCCTGATTCAGATATTTCACGAATAAGTTCATTAAAATCTTGACGTGCAGATACATCTAGTCCGTTCAGAGGGTTATCGAGCAAGAGTAATACTGGATTTTTGATTAGTGCTGCGGCAAGCATTAATCTTTTGGTTTCACCATTAGATAATTTAATAAGCTCTTTATCAAGCAAATATGTCAATTTTAACCATTCTGTTGCCTTTTGAATGGTCCATAACCCCGAAGGATTCACAACCTTAATACTTGAAAGATAGGTTGATACTGTATCCGCATCTTCAGAATCGCATGAATTAAACCGCTGCTGATAATAGAAGTCGCTGGTATTGGAAAGATTTCGGAATTCATGCCTTGCAGATACCTGAGTAATCAGTTTATACCGGTTAAACAAAGGGTCATCCTGATGATGCTCCTGAATATGTTGATCAAAATAAGGATAGTATGCCTCACCTCTAGCCATGGACGCTTTACCCATGATAAAATCTAGAAAAGTACTTTTTCCGGAGCCACTGTTCCCAACCAAAGCCCAGTGCTGACCTTTTTCAAGACTGAAATTCAAATCCTCAAAGACAAGGGTATTGAAATGCCGGATACTTACATCCTTAAAGGAAATGAGCAGATTAGTCAAATTGGTTTTTTTATGAGCACATGCAACATAGGCAAACGCTTGCAAGGTATTGTTTAATTAATTTAGCACACGCGTGCGCTAGCGTATCTTATCTTACCTGACCTTGGCCTCGTATGATCCATTTTTCAGTCACCAGTTTTTCAAGTGCAAAAGGACCACGGGCATGTAATTTTTGGGTAGAAATTCCAATCTCAGCTCCTAGCCCAAATACTCCACCATCCGTAAATCGTGTTGAAGCATTTGTAAAAACTGCCGCGGCATCTACCTCATTTAAAAAGCGCTCACAGTACTCCATATTTTTAGAAATAATCGCTTCCGAATGTTTGGAAGAGAATTTACGGATATGTTTTGCTGCCTCATCAAATCCGGCAACCGTTTTTACAGAACATTTAAAATCAAGAAATTCGCGACCAAAGTCTGCCTCTACCGCTTCTTTTAGAAATGGATAATTCAGCTGCTTCAAAATAGCGTATGACTCCGGATCAGCAAAGATCTCTACCTGATAGGCCTGCAGTTTGGGAGCCAAAATACTAAGCAAGGGCGCTAAAATTTCTCTATCTACAATGACCGTATCTAGTGAATTACAAACTGACGGACGGGATACCTTGGCATTGGTTACGATTTTAGCGGCACTTTCAAGATCAGCAGAAGCTTCCACATACGTATGGCAAACGCCAGCCCCAGTCTCAATTACAGGCACTGAAGCATGCTCGCGCACATAATCAATCAATTGCTGTGAGCCACGAGGAATTAAAATATCTACATATTTAGTGGCCGTGAGCAGTTCGGGCATGAATTTTCTGTCGGTAGGAAGCAACTGAACAATATTCACATCCAGATTGAAACTTGCCAAAACCTCCTGAATCAATGTAACCAAAAATGTATTGGTATAAAAAGCATCAGTGCCACCTCTCAAAACACAAACATTGCCCGATTGAATGCATAGAGCGGCAACATCAATGGTCACGTTGGGCCTTGATTCATAAATTACGCCAACTACGCCCAGCGGGACCGTTATTTTCTGAATAAGAAGTCCATTATCCATAATCCGCTCAGAAAGCAACCGATTACTTGGATCAGGTAGTGCAGCAATATCTTCCACACTCTTTGCAAGATCTTCAATCCTAGCTGGAGATAGTAATAAACGGTCTTTCTTAGGATCAGAATCAGACATTTGGTTCAGATCCAATTTATTTTGAGCACTAATAGTAGCCGTGTTTTCCCTAATTTTTGCTGCCAGAGATCTCAGTATATCTGCTTTTTCATCATCACTTAAAAGCTTGGCTGCGATGCTTGCCTGCGAGGCCTGTTCAAGTAGAGATTGGATCGATTCCATGGTCAAAGTTTACAGTAAAACAATATTATCGGCATGCGCCACTTCCAGATTTTTTACTTTAGTATCCTTGGTCAAAGTTGTTGAATCGATCTTTGCGATAGCAACCGCTACCGCATTATTGTCTTCATCAAGAATCTCAATGATCTCACCATTCTCAAAACCAGTCAGTACTTTCTTAATTCCAACAGCAAGCAGACTATGCCTGTCTTTCAATGCTTTACAAGCCCCGGCATCAATTTGAATCCGGCCACGAACAAGACTTCCACTGGCCAGCCACTTTTTACGTGCAGAAAGATCACTTTTCTGGGGCAAGCATAAAGTACCTGTTGAACCTTCTAATGCTTTAATGATCCCATTATCAGTTCGGATACCGAATATAACCACGCGAATTCCCATTTGATTGGCTAAGCGGGCAAAATTCAATTTTGAGGTCATACCCCCTAATCCAGAAGCAGATTTTTCCTTATTCGCTAATAAGAGAATTTTCTTATCGGTGGTATCAAGCTCTGTAATTACTTTGCCATTTCCATCCAAAACACCAGGAACCGAAGTGCTGAACAAGACTTGCGAAGCGCCAAACCCAACAGCAATCAGTGTAGCTAGCTCATCATTATCAGAAAATTTTAATTCCAGGTTGCTCACCACATCATTCTCATTAGCAATCGGGATAATATTACTTGCCCAGAGTTCCTCATAGGTTCGCTTAAGCTGCAAGAACTGATCACGGTTTGAAAAATGGTGACGTTCACACAGACTTTGGGCAATGGCAATGCCATGTGGTATAAAATATTTGGCGTATGTATTTAATAAAAGTGGATTTCCAACAGATGCTGCTGCTTTCTTCTCATTCAACGTGCCTCCATAATTCTTTAAGAACTTTTTTCCGGCAGCAACAGCTCCCGATGAAACAATCACCAGGTCATATTCCTTATGAATCAATGCCACTTGTCGTGCTATTTGCTCAATCACTAACTCATCAAGCTCACCATCTGTGGTGGTGATTGATGCAGTTCCAAACTTTAGTACGAGTATAGGTTTTGCCACTGTAAATGTATATGGATCGAATTTAAGGAATTTTTCTCAGCTAGCGCGCGCCGCGTGTGCTAAATCAGAAAGCTAATTTTAGATAATTTATTTCCGGAATTTACTTGACACAGGTGTTACGCGTGCTTTAACCCCAATTTGATATTAGTTTATTATTCTTTCTGAAAGTTTCTCGATATTCTCCTTTAAAAAAGGAGGATTTGCCCCTTTTTGGGATGCAACCCAGGCCCCAAGTTGGCAAGCAAATTTAAGGGCATCATTCAGCGGTTTATCGTCCATATACTGGTGGATAAATCCCGCAAGAAAAGCATCCCCAGCTCCAACGGTATCTGTGGTATCCACAACAAACCCATTCTGATAAAATTTTTCATCCGCTGTTTTCAAAAATGCACCCTCAGCACCACGCGTCACACAAAGTAACTTGAGTGAATAGTTCTTAAAAACAAGGTCTGCCGCTAATTCCAAATCAGTGGAGTCAAATCCGTTCCATGCTGATAATTGGAAAAGTTCCTCATGGTTCATTTTTACTAGATCTGATTTTCTAAGCAGTTGTTCAACACTATCCTGATCTACAAAAGGAGGACGGAAATTCACGTCGAAAACCTTAAGAGCGCGGGTATCTAATAAACCTGTTAATGTTTCAAAAGAAGTCTTATTTCGACAAGAAAGGCTTCCATAAACCAGAACATTAAATTCTGGAAGAGTCTTTACCTGTTCTATATAATCCCATGCCGAAGGGAAAACAATTTCATAACTGGCGTCCTTTTGCTCTGAGAGATGCACATTCACAAGTCCTGTTGGGTAATTGTTCTGCTGAATGAACTGGCTAGAAAGACCGTTTTCACGGAGGTATTCAAGTAGGTTTTCGCCATGCTTATCTTTTCCACAACTGCTTAAGATAAAAACATCAGAACCTAATTTTTTTAGGCTAATAGCTACATTCATTGGCGCTCCGCCTGGTACTGCTCCGTCGGGAAAAATATCCCATAACATTTCACCAAAACAAAGGATACTGCTTTTCATATTAGGCTTTTATGGATATAATTTAATGCCAAATTAATAAAATCTCAGCTAGCGCGCGCATGCAATCAATAAATCAAAGTCACCGCACCCGAGAGCAACTGCTTTCCAGCCCTGCTAGAAATTTTATAATGATTAAAAGGCTTTAAAATTAGAGATTAAATACAATATGAACAACAAATCGTTCATTCACTGAACCTCCGTTCACCTCTCTTCCGCCTTGACTGGTGCGGCAATTACTGTCCCAGCCCTCGCAGAACCTTTCATAGCAGCAGGCGCAGCGGTAGCGTTTATTCGGTGTAGTTTATTGTTTTTTAAAGGCCCTCATGGTCTCGTCGTACCGCCTCGGCATTGGTAATTTTTTCCT
>NZ_JBIKSU010000095.1:0-5965 GCF_044348475.1 Daejeonella sp.
CTTGAATCAAGGCAAATTGCGGGTGTTGAAGAACTGAAATCTGATTTTCAAAACAATAAGCCAGAGATAATTTTTGATATTGACAGAGAACGTGCAAATCGAGAAGGAATTTCTAGCGGACAAATAGGCATGGACTTGCGAACAGCAATTTTTGGCAAGGAAGTTTCTAAGTTTCGCGATACAAACGAAGATTATGAAATAAATCTTCGGGCTAATGAAACTCAGCGAAATAACCTGGATGCCCTTCGAAACATGAAAGTAACTTACCGTGATATGGGTATGGGTGGGATAATTCGCCAGGTACCACTTTCGTCTTTTGCTTCAATTGATTTTGTAAATACCTATGGTGGAATAAAACGTAAGCAGGAAAAAAGGATTATAATTCTATCTTCTAATGTGCTAAGCGATTATAATCCCAATGAAGTTGTTGCAGATATTCAAAGTGAAATTAGCCAGTTTAAGGCGCCATCAGGAATTGAAGTAAAAATGGCAGGTGAGCAGGAAGAACAACAAGAAACCATGTTGTTTTTAGGTACAGCATTGATGATCTCTTTAGGACTCATACTGATTATTTTGGTTACCCAATTCAACTCAATCACAAAACCACTTATTATTTTAAGTGAAATTGTATTAAGTATTATAGGAGTTTTATTGGGGGTTACAATTTTCAGAATGGAAATGTCAATTGTAATGTCTGGAGTTGGTATCGTTGCTTTAGCTGGTATCGTAGTTCGAAATGGTATTCTATTAGTTGAATTTACAGATCTCTTGATTGAACAAGGAATGGATGTTAGGGAAGCTATAATTGAGGCCGGAAGGACAAGAATGACTCCTGTTTTGCTTACCGCTACGGCTACAATGCTTGGACTTATTCCTTTGGCTGTTGGTTTAAATATGGATTTTGTTACCTTATTTAGTGATTTTGATGCTCACTTGTATTTTGGTGGTGACAATGTTGCTTTCTGGGGCCCACTATCATGGACTATGATTTTTGGATTAGGATTTGCAACTTTCTTGACACTGATTTTGGTGCCTTGCATGTTATTAATTGGAGATTCGAATTCTAAACGTATTAAAGGTTGGTTAAAAAAGACCAATAATATAGCTTAACACAGCAATAAAAATAGGACGGACTCTGTTTACAGGGTCCGTTTTTTATTCGGGTACAATTTTATTGTTTTTAATTCAGTGTTTTTATTGACACTTATTTATGTTATCTGAATGAATTTTTATCAAAAAAAAAGCCATTCAGGAAATCCTGAATGGCTTTTGTGTTTTTGAATTGATTACTGAGCAGCAGCTGTATCAGCAGCAGCAGTATCAACAGCAGCAGTATCAACAGCAGTTGTATCAACAGCAGTTGTATCAACAGCAGTTGAATCAGTAGCAGCTTCTTCAGTTTTGTTTGAGTTACAAGCAGCAACTGACAAAGAGATAGCTAAAGCTAAAAAACCTAATTTGAATGAATTTTTCATCGTTTAATTTTTAAATATATTTAAATAATTTACACTTAATACCTCAATCTTTAAAAGGTAACCCTTAAGATTCAAGAAAAATAAAAAAAATATTTTCCCTATCATTGGGTTACAATTCCGCATAAAAAGTATTAATAGTGAAAAAACAGATAAAAAGTTCAGATCCAGCCGATAGCGAAATTATTCTAGGGATCCTGAATGACTCCAAAGAAATACTCAATCGTTTGTATTCAACGTATTTCCCAATGATTCTGCAATTAGTGTTGAATAATAACGGAAATGAAGATGATGCAAAAGATGTTTTTCAAGAGTCAATTATTGTTCTTTATAATAAAGTAAAAAGTGGAAATTTTGAGCTTAATAGTAAGCTTAAAACTTTTTTATACTCTGTTTGTAGAAGGTTATGGTTAAAGCGATTAAATGCGCAAAGCCGTACCCTAAGAAACATTGAAGATTTTTCTGAGTTTATTCCGGTTGAAGACGATCTAGAAAGACATGAAGAAAAAGATAGACAATTTGAAGTGATGGAATTGGCACTTAGCCAATTAGGGGAGCCTTGTAAAACCATTATAGAAGATTATTATATGCAAAATAAATCTATGCAGGAGATCTGTGAGAAATTTGGATATACTAATTCGGATAATGCCAAAACTCAAAAATATAAATGCCTGCAGCGCCTGAAAAAACTTTTTTTTCAAGCCTAAATAAAGTAAATGATGAAGAGCGATATAGAATTGACAAATGAGATTGATTCCTACCTGAGAGGGGAGTTGAATGAATCTGAGCGTATTGATTTTGAAAATAAAAGATTAAATGATCCTGCATTTGATATTAGGGTTGTTGAGCATCATAATTTAGTTAATCATTTATCTGATTATGCTAATAGGTTGAACTTGGCTTCTGAAATGAATGTTATACATGAATCGCTTGATATTTTTGCATTAAAGAATGAAGTAGCCCCAGATGCACATATCATTAAGAGATTATGGAAAAAATACAGGATCAATACAGCTATTGCTGCCTCAGTTGCTTTGATTGCTGTTAGTGGAACACTTCTTTCTACTGGTTATTTTTCTAAATCGATTTCAACAAATGTTAGTCTTTTGCGCAGAGAAATTAATAGCATTAAGAAATCTCAAAATGCACTGATTAAAAACATCAATGATAAACCATCAAAAGGTCCTGTAAATCCTGGGCAGTTCGGTGGTACTGGCTTTGCAATTTCTTCAAATGGCTATGTTGTAACCAATTACCATGTTGTTCAGGGTGCTGATTCTGTTTATGTGCAAAATTCAAATGGTGAAGCCTTTAAAGCTAAAATGATCTATATAGATCCAGCATATGATCTGGCTGTTTTACAGATCACTGATCCTAGCTTTAAAGATCTTCAGGTTTTACCTTACTCATTCAAAAAAACAGCATCTGATGTTGGTGAAGATGTTTTTACGATAGGTTTTCCAAGAGATGACCAAGTTTATGGTAAAGGATATGTGAGTTCAAAAAATGGTTATGCTGGAGATACAGTAGCCTATCAGGTTTCTATTCCAGTAAACCCTGGAAATAGTGGTGGTCCATTACTTGATAATTTAGGTAACGTTATTGGTATCATTAACGGAAAACAAACCATGGTTGATGGAGCTGCATTTGCAATTAAATCAACTTACATTTTAAAATCAATTCAGGCTATACCTCAAGATTCTCTTGATGAAAAGTTAATTTTAAGTAAGCGTAATAATTTATCAGGATTAAGCAGGAAAGATCAGTTTAAGAAACTTGAACCCTTTATTTACATGGTTAAAGTTTATTAATAGAGAATTTAAATTTGATTTTTTTAAAAAATATCTCATTTAATTATTGAGATATTTTTTTTTGATATAGAATTATATTATCTATCAACTTCTCCAAGAACAATATCTACAGATCCAAGTATAGCTACAAGATCTGCAATTAATACACCACGGGTAATTTCAGGTAAAACAGACAAATTATTAAAGCTTGGTGCTCGGGCTTTTACTCGCTTTGGTATTTCGGTTTTGCCATCACTAATAAAATAATATCCAAGCTCTCCACGCGGATTTTCAGCGCGTATATAAAAGTCTTGCTCTTTTGGAATGATCTTTTTAGGAAGCTTTGCCCTTGGGTCGAATTCAGGCCCACGTTTGAGCTCTTTTTGAAGTCTCTCAAGGCATTGCTCAATGATTCGGATAGATTCTGCAACTTCATCTGCTCTTACCTTGTAGCGGTCCCAGCAATCGCCGCTTTTACCCATCTCGCCTTTACCTATCGGAATATCGAAATCTAATTCAGGGTATGCTGAATATTCATCGCTACGACGTAAATCCCATTTTAAGCCTGAACCCCTTAGCATTGGCCCGGAACAACCATAATTAATTGCTACATCAAGTGGAAGTATTCCAACCCCGGCAGTTCTGCTAATAAATATTTGGTTATCTGTTAGCAACTGATTTAGCTCTATTAATTTAGGCTTGAAATAGCGAACAAATTCACTGCAGCGTTCTTCAAAACCCACAGGAAGATCATAGAATAAACCACCAACCCAAATATAATTATAGAGCATTCTGGAACCAGAAGCCCATTCAAGCATGTTCATGATATGCTCACGATCTCTAAAACACCATAAAAAGGGTGTAAATGCACCTATATCGATTCCATATGTGCCTATTGCAATTAAATGAGAAGCTATTCGATTAAGCTCGCAAACTAAAACACGAATATATTCTACTCGCTTTGGGATAATTTTATCGATCCCCATCATTCGTTCAACTCCCATTACATAGGCATGGTCATTGTTCATTGACGATAGATAATCCATTCTGTCAACAAATGGAATGATTTGCTGATAAGTAAGGTATTCACAGTGTTTTTCAAAACACCTGTGTAAATATCCCATGTGAGGAATCACCTCCTTGACTATTTCGCCATCAGTGATTAGTTCAAGCCGTAAAACACCATGCGTTGATGGATGCTGCGGGCCCATATTGATGATCATCTCTTCTGGTTTGAGATTCTCAGTTAACTGATCATATCTGGTTTTTTTTACCTGCATGATATTATTAATGATGAATAGAGATTTACTCTTTTATTTTTATTCCTTTATATTCCTCTGCTGCACTATAGTCCTTCCTGAGTGGATAGCCTTCCCAGTCATCTGGAAGCAGAATTCTTCTAAGATCAGGATGCCCTTCGAATTGTATTCCCAAAAGGTCAAATGCCTCACGCTCATGCCATTCTGCTGTTTTCCATACCTCTGAAACAGAAATAAAGCTTGGTAATGAATCCAAACTTCTGTCGTGATCAATGATTACTTTTAAAACTAACTGATGCTTGTGAGGTATGGATGCAAGGTGGTATACTACAGAGAATTGATTATTTTCCACACCATGATCAATGCCGGTTAAACAAGAAAGAAAGTCAAACCATGTGTTTTTATTATCTCTTAATTCCTGGCAAACAGGTACAATTGAATCAGGTTTAATGATTAAAGCCGGCTGAAGCCCTCCTGTTTGAACCTCAATGATTACATCAGAACCGAATTTTTCTGATAAAAGCTTGGTTATTTCATCAAAACTCATACTATTTTTCAGGGTGCAAGGCGAACAATTTTCCAGGATTTTTTATCTGCTTTTTTGAAGACAATTCTGTCGTGAAGACGACTTTGGCGCCCTTGCCAGAATTCAATAACCTGTGGTTTTACAAGATATCCTCCCCAAAATGCGGGCTTAGGAATAGTTTTTCCATCATATCGGGCTTCAGCTTCCTGCCAATTTTTCTCAATTTCTTCCATTCCATCTATTACTTGGCTTTGAGGCGAAACAATAGCACCTAGCTGGCTTTTCTTAGGTCTAGTTTGAAAATAACGTTCAGATTCTTCCTTGGTTAATTTCTCTACTGTGCCTTCGATGCGTACTTGCCGACCTAATTCAGCCCAATGAAACACAAGAGCAACAACCGGATTTTTTGCCATTTCTTTCCCTTTTGCACTTAGATAATTGGTATAAAACATGAAACCTCTCTCTTCATATCCCTTTAATAGAACAATACGTGCAGAAGGTTTTCTATCAATGCTAGTAGTGGCAAGAGTCATTGCATTGGGCTCATAAACTCCGGCTTCCATAGCTTCTTTTAACCATAAGCCAAACTGTTTTATAGGATCTTTAGCAACATCCTTTTCGGATAATTTTTCAGAAATGTATTCCTTACGGAGATTCTCTAATGTTTCTTTTTCTACTGACATAGTACATATTAATTATCTGGACACTTATCCGATAAGTTTTATTAATGCAAACTTAACAATTGCACCTTGTTATTCTATTATTTCGATAATTATTAGCCGTATATTGTAGTGATTTAATAAAGCTCAAGAATTCTTGTAAATATTCAACCGTTAATTTTGTCCTTTAAATATGGTTTATCCTGTGTCTTTTCATCCTAGAAATTTATAATTCTTTTCTATTTGTATGCAATTTGTT
>NZ_JBIKSU010000096.1:0-5956 GCF_044348475.1 Daejeonella sp.
CCTGAGCTTTGAGCAGGCTGACAAAAAGACGTTTAGAAATCTTGCACTAGCTTTTGAAGCCTTAAATACTGGCGGAAATATGCCATGTGTAATCAATGCTGCGAATGAAGTAGTTGTGGCAGAATTTTTGAAAGAACGTTTAGGATTCTTACAAATGAGTGATGTTATTCAAAAATGCATGAGCGAAATTTCGTTTATTGCAAATCCTTTACTGGATGATTATATCGAAACAGACAGGGTAACTCGTATTTACGCGCAAGAATTAGTAACAAATAACAAATATTAGAGTTTAAACAATATATATAGAACAGGTATGGATGGATTAGTAATGACAGGTCAGCTGTTATTGGGATTATCAATTTTAATCATATTACACGAGGCAGGACACTTTTTTGCCGCTCGTGCTTTTGGAATCAGGGTAGAGAAATTCTATTTGTTTTTTGATGCATGGGGTTTTAAGCTGTTCAGCTTTAATTATAAAGGTTGCGAATATGGTATTGGCTGGCTTCCATTAGGAGGTTATGTAAAAATCTCAGGTATGATCGATGAATCTATGGATTCAGAGCAGCTTGCTGGTCCGCCGCAGCCCTGGGAATTCCGTTCAAAACCAGCTTGGCAGCGACTGATTGTCATGCTCGGAGGTGTTACAGTAAATATTGTTCTGGGGATATTTATCTTCTGGATGCTTACGCTTAAAAATGGAGAAACCTTTATCCCGAATGATAAGCTACCTGATGGGATAAGTCCTGGGCTTATTGGCAAGGAAATTGGCCTTCAAACAGGTGATCGTATTACCGCAGTGAATGGAATGCCTGTTGTACGTTTCGATGAACTGACTAGCTCTAAGGTATTACTTGGGAATACTGAACTTAGCGTTGCCCGAGGTACTGAAATAAAAACCATACAGGTTCCTGGTGATATTCTGGAAATGGTTTCAGATTTGGGAATTGGACAATTTGTAGAACCCAGGGTTAAAATGTCTGGAATTGTGCAGATTGCTCCGGGTGGAAATGCAGCCAAAGCAGGGCTTCAAAAAGGGGATAGCATTTTAGCTGTGAATAATAAGGCTATAACTTTTTATGATGAATTCAAATCAGAGGTTCAGGCTAATAAGAATAAAACAGTTGCACTAGCACTGATTCGAAATAATCAACCCATGGAGCTACCCACTCAGGTTTCTGAAGATGGAACTGTAGGGGTCTATATTTCTCCTTATTTCAACATTCCTATTGAAACCGTAAATTATGGTTTAATTGGATCATTGCCTGTTGGTGCCTCAAAAGCATGGGGTTCATTCATGGATAATGCTAAAGGTTTGGGCAAGGTAGCTTCAGGTCAGGTTAAGGCGAATAAAGCTTTTACCGGACCTATTGGTATTGCTACAATGTTTGGTGCAACCGTAGACTGGGTTAAGTTTTGGAGCCTTGTAGGATTACTTTCTATGGCGCTAGCTTTAATGAACTTATTGCCTATTCCTGCATTGGATGGTGGTCATGCAATCTTCCTTCTGATTGAAATGGTGAAGGGAAAGCCACTTGGAGATAAGTTTATGGAGCGTGCCCAAATGGTTGGATTCGTGATTTTGGTTACGCTGATGGTGTTTGTATTTGGAAATGATATAATTAAACACGTGATCAATTGACAGTTGACAGTTGACATGGGTGTTAAAATTACTATTTTTTTAAATGAACACGGATGTCATCGCTACATAGGAGGGAACTTAGCAAATCTTATTGAAGAGTTTAATGTCGAGACCCGATATTCGTCATTTGAGTATTGCATCCAATCTTAAAATCCTTTAAACTATTCCTGCTGTGAATTATTTCGAGTTATATGATCTCCCCCTTAGTTTTCAGATTGACAGCGCCTTAGTCAAGAAAAAATTCTATGAGCTGAGTAAGCGCTATCATCCCGACTTTTATGTGAATGAAAGCGATGAAAAGCAGGCTGAGATTTTGGAGCTGTCTACTTTGAATAATAAGGCTTATCAGATTTTATCTGATCCATTGAAACGGATTGAATATGTTCTCTCCCTGAATAATATGCTTGCTGATGGTGATAAATATGTTTTGCCTCAGGATTTTTTAATGGATATGATGGATGTGAATGAGGCCCTGATGGAAATGGAATTCGATCATGATGAGTTGAAATTGGCAGAGCTAAGTGGGCAGATTGATGCGATGGAAATGACCTTGTTTGATGAGCTGAAGTCTGCTACGGATGAATTTGATGCCAAAACAGGGGAGGATGCTGATAATATCTTGTTGATGATCAAGGATATCTGGTATCGTCAGAAATACCTCTTACGGATCAGGGAAAGTCTGAACAAATTCAAAGCCTAAACCCTTTAAGTTATTAAAATTTTATTTATGTTTGCATCCCGCAACGTGGAGCGAATTTTCGTAAAACGTTTAAACAAAAGCCCAGCTGGCGGAACTGGTAGACGCGTCGGTCTCAAACACCGATAGGAAACTGTGCCGGTTCGATTCCGGCGCTGGGTACATTAAAAGCTCTCATATTTGAGAGCTTTTTCTTTTATAATTGTTCCGGTTCGCCCCGATAGCAATCGGGAGGTAAAAAGCCTGACACGAATTGTCGGGATTTGTTGTTTTGGAATATATTGAAACGGGGTCTAAGACTCCTTGAAAATGAATAATGCTTGTCGCGTAAGACTATCCCAAGAGTATAATCGATCTTGCTTAAGAACTTATTTCAAGCTTATACCCCTTGCCCCGAACAACAACAATGTTAATATTTGAATCAATTCCAGTTTTTTTCTGAGTTTTGAGATGAACATATCCAGGCTACGCCCCACAATAACACCTTCATCTTCCCAGATCTCTTTTTGCAGTCGGCTTCGCGCAATGGTTTCGTTTGGTGATGATGCGAAAATGAGTAATAAACGGGTTTCCGTTCCGGTCAGTTCTATTGTATTTCCATTTATTAGGAGCTTTCGGTTCTTTGCATCGAAAAACACCCTGCCCAAATTGAAGGTGCTGGCAGACTGAACATCAGATAAGCCTTTCCGGGGCTTAGCAGATCTCAAAAAAATAAAACCAACAAAAGCTAAAAATGGCAGGCCGCCCAGCAGATATCCATTCTTTGCTATTAATATACCTTTCGGTTCGAACCTGATATTAATCATGTAACATGCTTTGGGTTGCTCTCTTCCTGAACATGCTACTATATCATCTTTCTTATTTCCGGAAATAGCAAAACCATAAGCTACACTGGCGTTGTTACAGTTTAGAACGTTGACAACATAATCACCTGATGAACCTGACGATAAAGATATGTTCAAGTTTGTACCAAGCTGGAACAAACAAGTTGAAGAACCTGGAAATGTATTTAAGATTTTTGTTTCCGGGGATGCAATGTATGCTGTGGCGGTGAGTGCGGGATGTTGAAAAAAGTTATTGTCTTTAGTCTATTGAAGCGGCTTTATTAAATTTGCCAGCTGGCTATTTGAGAAACGAGGCCTGATACGAAAGTATCAGGCCTCGTTATTGTGTCAGATATTGGAACGGAGTCAAAGACCCCTGGCAGCTTATTATACTTTAAGATCATTTTCCCACCCTGTTTCTTTTAGAGCTGGATCATTCTCTTTCTTTAAAAAATCTGCATTCGATAAGCTTTCTGCATCCCACTCTAATACAGCTCTATCCGGCACTACTTCTATGGGCGTTTTCCATGACGTAGATGTTTCATTATAGGCCAGGTTAGACTGCAAGGAGTAGCAGGAAATAATTGACCACCGGGGATGATCGGAAAGATTTGCCTCCGACCTATGTAGTAAGTTACTGTGAAAGATAAGTGCGTCACCTGCCTCTAACTCACAGTATACCAGATCCATGGTTTTAAGAGCATTTTCGACCATTACTATATCTGCTCCAACCTGTTCACCTGCAAAACCATGATTTACACGCCCGAGTTTATGGGAACCTTTTATTACCTGTAGACATCCATTTTCTTTGTTAGCTGGTGTAAGGGCTACCATCACACTAATTAACTGATCGGGGAACATAAACTGGTTCTTATACCAGTATCCGTAATCTTGGTGCCATTCCCAGGCTCCTCCTATTTTGGGCTCTTTCTGCATCAGCTTGGAGTGAAAATGGCAAACCGGGGCATCTCCATTAAGTAGCTGAGCAACTGAGCTAACCATCCGTTCACTCCTGGTGAGATAACCAAAAACATCATTGCCCGGCTTAAACCAAAGTGAAAGCCTGGTTTTTTTACCGGCCTGGTCGTTCAGATCGAGTGCATTTTTTGACATCGCATCATCCTTCAGAGCTACATCGTATAGCTTTTTGATCTCAGCCGGGCTGCAAAATTTTTTGATAACCAGGTAACCATCGTTATTATAACTTTTAATTTGTTCAGGATTTAGTTTCATAACAGGAATTTTTATTTCAAAACTACACAGCTAACCTCCTTCTGACTACTTTTATTTCGGTATAAACTGATACTTTTTTGTCTTAATTTAAAATACTTTGATATATTAGAAGATAAAATTAAACAATTTTATGAAGCCTATTCTTGAACATTTGCCACTGGATGCAGCTGAATCGTTTGTAGTAAAATACTTTGATTACAACTACTATCCCACACCCTGGCACTTTCATCCCGAATATGAGCTTGTTCTGGTTACAGAAAGTACGGGGAAGCGTTTCATTGGAGACCGGATCAGCGATTTTAAGCCGGGCGACCTCGTGCTTTTAGGTCCGTTTTTACCACATTTATATCGTAACGATGCCGAGTATTACGAATTGAACTCTTCATTACGTGCGAAATCAATTGTTATTCACTTTTTAGAAGGCACGTTTGGAGATAATTTTTTTGGACTCCCAGAGACGGAAAAACTTCAAGCATTATTCAATAAATCGAGAAGAGGACTGGATATTATTGGAGAAACTAATAAAAGAGTGAGCCGAAAATTGCCTGAACTGTTAAAATTATCTGGTTTGGAACGATGGTTAAAGCTGCTGGAAATCTTAAACCACATTGCGGAATCTGCAGAATACCGGTTCATATCCAGCCATGAAGTTAACGGGCAAAGTGAACTAGAATCCGACAGGCTGAACAAAGTGATGGAATTTGTGATCAATTATTTTCCCGAGGATATATATATTGCCGACGTTGCCAACCTAGTAAATATGACAGAGAGTTCTTTCTCACGATACTTCAGGCAGCGTACTAGAAAAACGTTTGCTTCTTTTGTTACAGAGATCCGTCTGAATAAAGCCTGTAAATTGCTGATTGAAAACACTATGAATATCTCTGAAATTTGTTTCAAATGTGGATTTAATAACCTGTCAAATTTCAACAGGCAATTCAATAAAGTTTATGGGGTTAACCCGCTTACATATCGTAGACAATACTGGAATAAAATGTGATAGTTTTATTTAAAGCTATCTAACTTTCCTTAAGACCTCATTAAAGCGATTTCATCTTTTTTAATTTTATCGGATTACCGTGCTCCAACGCTAAGAACAACATAACATTTGATAAAAATATGCTTTAACAAATTTCATAATTATTCTAATCCTTTGCAGATTACTTTATTTCGGGATTTTCTATGATTTGATTATATCGGATTGAAAATGATCCTCAACGTCATGACCCAATCAATAATCGACGATATAAACGAGAAAACCAAAGCCTGATAGACAACAATAACTAATACTCAATGATTTTCTGATGTTGTAAATCTAAGGTTAGAGTTTAACGCAGTGCCTCTTCGGATTATCCAATGGCAGGGAGTCCTCAGAATCCTTAAATGAATCATAGGCGCATATGTTGTTTTTTCAAGGCGATTAATACCATCCGAACGGCCTGGCCTGCTATCATGATTTTATTCATCCCTTTGTGTGATTGGAAAAATCATGATGGTTTCATACTATCATAATCATCAATTAATTATTGGCAAAAAAAGCCTGTTACGCTTTTTGAAACT
>NZ_JBIKSU010000098.1:0-5898 GCF_044348475.1 Daejeonella sp.
GTAATTGCCGCACCAGTCAATGCGGAAGAGAGGTGAACGGAGGTTCAGTGAATGGACTATTTGTTTGAGATTGATATGAGTTTTCCTGTTCCTGGATTTAGCTACTTGCCATTCATAATTTCATTCCGCTCATAGCCGCGGGGGCTTTACCTTTTTCTGTAGCAAAAAAGAACCAAGCCGAGACGGTACGACGAGACCATGAGGGCCTTTAAAAAACAATAAACTACACCGAATAAACGCTACCGCTGCGCCTGCTGCTATGAATACAGTGGGTTGGCTCAGTAAGTAATTGCCGCACCAGCCAATGCGGAACAACGGGTATTAAAGGTCTGTGCTAGCGTGGCGGATAAAAATAATTGTGCTGCATCATTATAAACCGTCTTGCGCGGCATTGTCTGCCAGTTGGCAGGGATGACACCTGCACAGCGATTTAAAAAAAAATTAATTAAAATTTAAAGCAAATGCCATCCCGAAACCTGCCCTTTAGCAGGTGAGGGACCTTCGTGAAAATAAACACAGAACTAATCATTGAAAATAAAAATCAGAGGAAAATAATTTAGTTTGGTAAGAGCCACACGCGACACGCGTGCGCCAGCACTTGGAGAAAGGCATGAAGCCTAAAATCCCATTTAAATCAACAACAAAAATTAAAAATCTTTATTCAGCAATTTTTCCAACTCCGTGAAAGTCAGATTCAGCCGTACACGGCCTTGCTTGGCATAGGATATTTCACCGGTTTCTTCCGACACAATTACCGCAACGGCATCACTCATTTCTGAAATACCAATCCCAGCTCTATGCCTGAGCCCAAATTGAGGCGGAAGTTTATCGTTCTCTGTTAATGGTAAGATGCTACTGGCACATTTGATGCGGTTTTCGGAAATGATGACGGCACCGTCATGCAAGGGACTATTTTTTTGGAAGATGCTTTCTAATAAGCGCTTGGATATTTTCGATTCAATTATTTCACCGCTGTTTTGATAAAATTGTTCATCATAATATTTAGCAAATACAATTAAAGCACCTGTGCGGCTTTTTTGCATACTCTTGCAGGCATCAATTATTGGCTTGATCCGTACTGAATTATTTTTAGCGATTTCATTACTCCCAAACAGGAATGACCACCAAGCTTTGTTTTTTTGAAGAGATGCATTCCTTCCAATTAGTAAGAGAAAACGTCTAATCTCCTGCTGAAATACGACGATCAAAGCGATGAAACCAACGCTAACAAAACCGCCCAAAAGTTCGGTTAGAAGGCGCATTTCGGCCTGTTTCACCATCAGGTAAGCAGCGTATATAATTACTAAGCCGAGTAAAATATTAAGGGCAATAGTTCCCCTAATCAGGTTGTATACATAATAAATTATTAAAGCAACCAGAATAATATCCAATGCGTCAAGGAAACGCAAATTGAGGAAACTGAAATCAAAACCTTCCATCTTACTAAAGTAAAGATTAATTACGATTTATAGTATGTTGATTGTAGATCCTACCTGTTCCACAATCTTAACTGCCTCCTTTGCGGCTTGAACATCATGAACCCGTAAAATATTTGTTCCATGCATCAGTGCGATTGTATTTGCCGCTGTAGTGCCATTCAGTGCGTGTTCTGCATCAGTATCTAGTAGTTTATAGATCATTGATTTACGTGAAAGCCCAACTAGTATTGGTTGTCCTAGAATTTTTAAATGTTCAAGCTTTCCCAGTAACTCATAATTCTGTTCTAGAGTTTTGGCAAAACCGAATCCAGGATCAATGACTAAATCTTTGACGCCTAATTCCTTCAATACTTGAATTTTTTCTGCAAAATATTGTGCAATCTCAACAATCAAGTTTGTATAATTTGTTTGAGTAGCCATGGTTTGAGGAGTACCTCTGATATGCATCATACAATAGGGTACTTTCAATTCTGAGATGGTCTTGAACATGGCAGGATCCATAGCTCCGGCAGAGATATCATTGATCAGATCTGCACCTTCAGCGACTGCAGCTTTAGCTATCCCAGATCTGAATGTGTCGACAGAAAGTACAGCCTTGGGGAATTCTTTAGCTATCGCCCTGATTACAGGGATCAACCGTTCAAATTCTAGTTCTTCTGTAATATGTTCAGCACCAGGTCTTGACGAATAGGCTCCGAGGTCGAGCAGGTCTGCACCTTCAGATAATAATTGTTCAGTTTTCTGTAATGCGTTCTTCAAATTATTGTTCTTGCCGCCGTCGTAAAAGGAATCTGGCGTAAGGTTCAGCACCCCCATTATCTTTGGCTTTGAAAGATTCATGAGGTTTCCGCGAATATTTAACGTTAATTTTTGTTGAAAAACTGTATTTTTGTGCGCCATATTAGGGCAAAATACCGATTAATTCATCGTTCTAACAAATAAAATATTAAGACTTTGATAAATAAAACTTCAGTAGAATATGATGGTGTGATCAGGGTGTGCAGGGAGCTTTTTTTAAAGAAAAGCACTGATTACGGTACTGCATGGCGTATTTTAAGAATTTCCTCGATCACCGACCAGATCTTTATTAAAGCACAGCGCATTCGTACTCTTGAAGAGAAAAAAATATCAAAAGTAGGTGAGAATATCACCTCCGAATATATTGGTATCGTTAATTATTGCATCATTGCGATGATGCAGATTGACCTAGAGGATGATGATCGTACCGAACTTCCGGTTGATGAGGTTGAAATGTACTTCGATAAAAAAGTTAATGAGACCAAGGAACTAATGTTTGCCAAAAATCATGATTATGGAGAAGCCTGGCGAGATATGCGTATCAGCTCTTTAACCGATCTTATTTTGATGAAAATTCTCAGAGTGAAGCAAATCGAAGATAATCTTGGACATACATTGGCATCAGAAGGTGTTCGCGCAAATTATCAGGACATGCTGAATTATGCAGCCTTTGCCTTGATCAAGTTAGGACTACATAAGGATTCATAGGCCTAATTATTTCGGATAATACGTATCCAACATATTTTTATTTAATCCTTTATATTCATCAATGAAAAATACCTTCTTGAATATCAAACGAGCAATCGTAGGACTTCTCTTTATATTTTCAGGGCTGATTAAGGCTAATGATCCTTTGGGATTTGGCTATAAGCTTCAGGAGTATTTTGAGGTATTTCATATCAGCTTTCTGAATGATTATGCTGTGGCCATCGCTATTCTACTTTGTACGCTAGAGATTGTCCTCGGAGCATTACTTCTATTGGGATTTTGGAGCTCAAAAGTGGCTTGGGGTCTTCTTGTAATTATTATTTTCTTTACATTCCTTACATTTTATTCTGCATTTTTCGAGGTTGTGACCTCATGTGGATGCTTTGGTGATGCGATACCCTTAACCCCATGGCAGTCCTTTATTAAGGATATCGTTTTGCTTTCAATGATCCTGCAGATCTTTATAAAACGTAAAGAAATTTTGCCCGTGATAACTGGTAAAAAAGTTCAGCAATTTATTGCTGCACTGATTTTAATCTTATCACTAGGTTTTGGATTATTTACCTATAGCTACCTTCCTATACTTGATTTTCTGCCTTATAAAATCGGAAATAATATTCCACAACTGATGATTACTCCTGCTGGAGCGGCTCCTGATGTTTATGAGATTACCTATAAGCTTAAAAATAAGAGTAGCGGCGAATCAAAGTCGATGACGGATAAGGAATATCTGAACACGCAAATATGGAAGGATAAGAATTGGGAGATTATAGGTGATCCGGTCAGCAAACTCATCAAAAAGGGATTTGACCTGAAAATCAAGGATCTGAAGATTACTGATAATCAGGGTACTGATTATAACCAAGAGATTCTTGAAAACCCATACTATAATGTGGTTATCGTGGCCTATGATCTGTCTAAAACTGATGCAACAGGCATTGGTAATTTGAACGCTCTTGCTATCAATGCCGCCGAAAATTACAACATACGAACGGTCCTGCTGACTTCAAACTCGGCGCAGGATGCTGAATTATTCAGCAAAAAAAACAAACTCGTAATGGAAGTTTTTTATGCAGATGGCATTCCATTGAAGAGTATGGTAAGGGCTAATCCGGGTGTACTTTTATTAAAGAATGGTACTGTAATTAATAAATGGCATTTTCGTAACATGCCATCATATGATGAACTGGTTGACAGGTATTTTGGTGCTAATTGATTTTTTGGCAGCATTCATGCTGTTTGATATAAACTAATAGTTGAAGCAGCGCATTGCACTGCATGGAGGTTGAAATAATTTATTTATGAAGGTTTTTCTGGTTGGATTTATGGGTAGTGGCAAAACTACTATCGGCAAAAAATTAGCAAACTATTTAACATGCGATTTTATCGATCTCGATAAATTAATTGAAACTAAAGTGGGGATGAGCATTGTGGAATATTTTGAACTTCATGGTGAAAGTGCTTTTCGTGATCTAGAACGGGAGGTACTTCAGAAAACAGACTTCCCAGAAAATGTCATTATCGCTACCGGTGGTGGTGCACCTTGTTTTGGTGATAATATGTTATGGATGAATGAAAACGGTTTGGTGGCCTACCTTTCACTTTCGCCGAAAGCTCTTGCCAGTAGGCTGGAAAACTCCAAAACTGACCGCCCGCTGATCAGGAATTTAAAAGGAGATGAACTGGAAGGTTTTATCAGTGCTAAACTTGCCGAACGCGAACCATTTTATAACCAATCTAAATTTGTGGTAAGTGCCAGTGATTTGACTGCAGAGAGGTTGGCTTTTTATTTGAATCTGGGTTAGCTTAAATAAACCGCATCCTCCTCCGATTTTTCATCAAGAACAACATCTACATGTTCTTTTAAAATAGTGGCGAGTTCAAGTCCGGTAAAATCAGGTGAAACCGGAAAATTACGATGACTGCGGTCAATTAAAACCAGGGTTCTGAGTTTCTTTAACGGGATGTCAAGAAATACCCCCAGTCCGTAGGCTAGCGTCCTACCACTGTTAACCACATCATCTACCAATATGACTACTTTGTTTGTAGCTATATTGAGATCAAGATCTGAATTGGCTTCTAGATGTGAGATATTTTTATTGATCTCAATCTTCATCAAGGTGATTTTTAGTTCAGAAATAGATTCAAGTACTACTTTAAGTCGTTGGGCTATCAAATAACCCTTATCAACGATACCTGCCATGATCAACTCCTTTTCACTCAGGTTATCTTCCAGGATCTGGTAGGCCATACGATCAATTCGTTGTTGAATTTGCTTTTTATTAAGTATCAGTAATTTTTTAACAGCCATTTTCTTCTGAAATTTCATTTTAAATTACATATTCTAACTGAATTCATACGGTTCTCTGCATTAAATAATTTAACAGATTAGTTACCGAATTTATTGATAGGGGAAAAATACAAAATTAGCCCCCTCTGGAACAATCACAAAAACACACATAAAACCATAAGGATCTTTGTACTGTTTGATAAACCTGTCTTTTTTATCAGCTTGTATCAGTCCCTTTTCAACAAACTCTTCTACTGTAGATGCATGAATGCTCCAGCCGGTGTTCAGTTCGTTTCTATCTAGAATGGGCTCACCCAGTTTTACTTCATGCTGATGTGCTACAAAGATCGGGTATTCTGATATTCCCTCCACCATGATTTCAATAGCAACCTCTTTGATAGATTCGTTGTAGAATTTTAAATCGAGCTCAAGGCTTTTCAGCGGACTTTCGTTTTCCTTTTTATTCCCCTCCGAATTTTCATCGGGATTTAGTAGATCTTTTATCTCCATGGCAATGTTTTGAAAGGGCCTTTTTATTAATTAATTGGCTGTTTCTATTGTTTTTGCCTGATTTAGATTCAGGGTTAATAATACCACATTCTCAACATGCTGGGTATGTGGGAACATGTCAACGGGACGAATCCTGCTGACTTCATATTTATC
>NZ_JBIKSU010000099.1:0-5863 GCF_044348475.1 Daejeonella sp.
GTTAAGCCCGCCAGAGCCAATGGTACTGCCGTAAAAGGTGGGAGAGTAGGTCGGTGCCCAATTTTATAGAAAGCCTCGCAGGAAACTGTTGAGGCTTTTTTGTTTACTCGCCAAGGTCAGGGTCGGTACCTTCCCTCCCGGATTGCTTGCGAGATTTGTCTGTAAGCTCTAAAGATTAAACGAACCCCCATTTCCAACTATTGGCTTTTTTGATATCCTGACGATTTATGGTATATTTTGACATTTTCATGTCTTCAAATCAGCCTTAATCTGTATATTTACAAAATAAGCAATACACATGAATATCAATATAGGATCCCGTAGAGAGGTTTTAATGCATATTGAAAAATATATGCTCGAGAAAATGCATGATTACCTCAAGCCTATCGAAACAAATTGGCAGCCATCTGATTTTTTGCCTGATTCAACCCGCGATACTTTCTTTTCAGAAATCAAAGACCTTAAAGAAAATGCAGAAGCTCTTTCTTATGATCTGGTAGCTGTTTTGATCGGTGATACGATCACTGAAGAAGCTCTTCCTACTTATGAGTCTTGGTTGACTATGGTTGATGGCATATCAAAAGACGAAGAAAATGGTTGGATGAAATGGATAAGACACTGGACTGCTGAAGAAAATCGTCATGGTGATTTGCTAAATAAATACCTTTATTTGTCAGGCCGTGTTGACATGCGCCAAATGGAAATTTCAACTCAGTATCTTATTGCAGATGGTTTTGATATTGGTACCGGCCATGATCCTTACCGAAATTTTATCTATACAAGTTTTCAGGAACTCGCTACTAATATATCTCATAGAAGAGTTGCTTCTCTAGCTAAAACTGAAGGAGATACACTTTTGTCAAAAATGTGTGGTGTAATTGCATCCGATGAGGCTAGACACGCCAAAGCCTATAAAGATTTTATGCTCCGAATTTTCGAAGTGGATCCTAGCGAGGCTATGATTGCTTTTGAAGATATGATGCGTAATAAGATTGTTATGCCTGCACACTTCCTTCGTGAAGTTGGTTTGCAAATGGGACAGACATTTGGTCATTTTACCGATGCTGCTCAACGCCTTGGTGTTTATACTGCTGTAGATTATGTACAGATTATGAAGCAACTCATTGATGAATGGCATATTGAAAAAATACGCGACTTAAATGAGGCCGGTGAAAAGGCACGTGATTATGTAATGAATTTACCTGACCGTTTGTTAAGAGTGGCAGAAAGAATGAAAAATCCTTCACTTGAATATAAATTCAGCTGGATAGCTGGATAGTTTTATATAGTATAAACAAGAAAACCCGATCTGTATTTAAACTGATCGGGTTTTCTTTTATAATTCAATTTATTTTTTAACTAATTGCATCTTCTCGGGATTCCATAAAATGGCTGTATCATTATTATAACTGTCGTTACATAATAATGCAGGTGCTGCTGCTCGATATCCGAAAATGGCATCTTCAGCAACCTTTCCATTGTTTTTAATGGCATTAAAGAAATTCACGAAATGATCATATGGGCCACCCATATAACCTTTTTCAGCTGAAAATGTATATTCTTCCTGAGGTAGAATTCTCTTCCTGTCAGTTAGTGGTGTGCCTGCCTTCTTCATGCTTTCAATAAAGAAAGGATCATCACTAGAAAAATTCTTATTTCTTCTTAAGGTTACACTATCCCATCCAATATCCATCGCTCCTTCACTTCCAATCAGTTTCAATATCGTACTTCCGCTAGTTCCATCAATGAAATTACATCTTAGCGATAAGTTAAATGCGGGGTGAGCCTGTGCTTGATCTGGATAGTCAAATATGCCTAAAAGCACGTCTGGAACCTCTCTGCCATCTTTCCAATACCTTAAACCTCCTGATGAATATATTTTATTCGGACCGAATGAATCGGTGATAAAATGCAAACTTGAAAACAGGTGAACAAATAAATCTCCCGACATTCCTGTTCCATAATCACGATAATTTCTCCATCTGAAAAAACGTTTTGCATCAAATGGACGTTTTGTGGTATTGCTTAGATAAGTTTCCCAATCTACAGTTTCTGCAGAAGCATCTTCCGGAATTGGGTATGACCATGCTCCTCCTGGAGAGTGGCGCGCCCAGAATCCTTCAGCAAAGTTAAGCTGTCCAATTGCCCCATCTTTTAATAGTTCTTTGGCTTTTTCATTTCCAAGTGACGAAACCCCTTGACTTCCTACCTGAAATACTTTTCCTGTTTCTTTTTGAGCTTTAATTACTGCCGGACCTTCTGATATGTCATGTACCATCGGTTTTTCACAATAAACATGTTTGCCTGAACGCATGGCATCGATAGATATTTGCTGATGCCAATGATCTGGAGTAGCAATAATTACTGCATCAATATCTGAACGGCTTAAAATTTCTTTATATGATCTAGTTGTAAATATATCTTGTCCCCAACGCTTTTTTGCATCTGCTAAACGACCATCATACAGATCACATACAGCTACAAGCTTTACTCCCGGAACTTTTAAGGCAGTTAGTGTATCGCCAGTACCCATTCCTCCTGCACCAATCAGAGCGATGTTAATATTATCGTTGGCACTAATTGTTTGCCTTTTAGGTATAGTAATTAGGTTTATATGGTTTTCTGTAGTTGATGCAAGTACATTGCTCCCAACTGCGGCTGCGGCTGTAGATGTAGCAAGTTTTTTTATAAAGCCTCTGCGGGATGATTCGGAACTGGTTTTCATTCGTATGTAAGTTTTAAATAAGATGTTTTATTTTAATTGTGCCTGTTTGATAATGGCCCATTAAAAAGTGTATGTATTCATCAGCTTTTATAGCCAATTAAATCTTAAATTAATTTAACTCCTTTATTTTGATGTTTTTCCATCTTACCTTAATGCCACCACCGTCATGTATTTGAAGTGCGATGAATCCATTTCCTGCACCGATCTTCGCATCTTTTAAATAGGAGATCTGTTTTCCGTTCAACCAGGTTGTGATCTCATCGTTAATCACCTGAATTTTACCAGTATTCCATCCTTCAGGACTTAATCCGCTTTCTACCTCAGCAGTTGGCTTAGTCAACCATCCTCTGCCATAAGATTCATAAATGCCACCTGTGCCATTTCCAGGAGGAGCAACTTCTACCTGCCATCCGCTGATCTTTGTCCCATCAATTGATGAACGAATGAATACACCACTATTTCCGTTTGCTTCCAGTTTGAAATCGTACTCAAGAACAAAGTTCTTATAGCTTTTATCTGTAGACAGGTAGCCATACTTTTTATCTGGCCCACTTTCACAAACAAGATTGCCTTTTTCAACGTACCATTTTTCGGTGCCGTGAATAGTCCATCCTGCAAGATCTTTACCATTGAATAGTTTTTTTGTACTCTGTGCTTGTGTAGCTGCTGAGATTAAAAAGAAAGAAAAAATTAATAATACGTATTTCATGATGTCTTTTTTTGATTTATAAATAAATATAGTTTTAAAAAAACGTTTTCAAAACCTGTAGTATAGAAATTACAATTAATATAGATCTGTTTTTTATCTGTCCATTATCCCAGAAGCCAGTAAGTGCTATAAATTTGATTTTTCTTCTTGTTTAATTCCAGCTTTTAATAAATATTCCCCCTGATGGCGACTCCTTTTAAGGATTATTGATTAGGTTAAGTTATTAGATTCTTGTGTGCTAAGCAAGTTTCTAAATCGTTGACTAATTTTAAAAATGATTTAAGGACTTGATTATTTCTACTTATGAATAGCTACTGCCAACCCTCTTCACTGTTTTCTACTTTATACAAGGCAAAATTTTGCAATTCTCTAGCTGCTTTCAATGGAATATAGGGTACTTTAATAGGCCCAACTGCTGTATTTATAATCAGGTCGGCGAGAAATTTATGCTGCTGATACAAGCTTTGAGAAATTTTGACTGACTGGATTTTTTCCCATTTCAGAACTATTGTTCGGTTTCCAAAAACACCAGTATTTATCTGGATGAGATTACTGGTCCATGAAAAGAGGTATTTTCTGCTGTATAGCCAAAAGTATAGAGTTACATAAAATGGTATAAATAAAAGCAAGGTCGCTTTTTCATGAGCAAACATAAAGAGTGGTATTGAGAGTGCCAGAGAAGGGATTATGCCAAAGAATAAGATGTTTCTGTACATATAAGATGAATGCACCCTCAAATTACTATCAAACTTTTCCGGAATATCTGGAAAGTATGATTTGATGAGTTGTTGAAGTATTAATTCTGAGGTAACCGGTACTTTAATTCTCAGGTTATTCTGTACCTCTTTACCACCGATGGTATGAAATTCGAAAAGGTACATGTCGATGGTTTTTCGTAGCCAGTTGGTCTTCCATGATAAGAATTGTACTTTTTTAAATGGAATTAATTTTTCAGAACTGTTGAACAGTCCCTTGCTGATTTTGAATCCTTTTACCGTTTTCGATATCTGGAAATTAATATAGCTTAGGGCGGTTCGGAGCAAAGAAACGAAAACCGACAAGATGAAAATAGCAAGTATTCCTATAGCAATAAATAGGATGCCGCTTTCTAAGATCTTATTTGTAGAATCTTCTAACAGATTTTCGTTATCGTCTTGAATAATATCTTTTATATTATTCAAGAACGATAAAAACAGACCGATCAGAATCAGCATTGTTTCAAAGTGGTTTGACGTTATTCCCAACTTGAGTAGATCCTTAAAGCTAAGCTCGGAAATCATTTTATCCTTGTTTTCAACCGATTCTACAACCTTACTTTTTTGAATCACAAAAGTCATTACCAGCGCTGCCTGCGCTTTGTCAAGCTGAATAGTCACTTCTGCCTTTCCAGATCCGGGGGTATCAAAAGCCAATTCGGAGAGGTTAAAGATCTTTTGAATCCAGCTTTGATTGATATGAACGGTTTGAATGGTATGAAGTGGTAGGGTGATCTGTTTTCTAGAAAAAATTCCACTTTTTACCTGTACTTCTTCGTCTGTAATTCTGAATTTGAAGAAAAAATAGTCGACGAGGGCCTTAATAAATATGAATATCGGGATTAGAATAAACCAGAAGTCTACAGGAATACTCTGTTCAGAGTCTGCTCTCACTACCGTGATAAGAACTAGCGGCCATATGGCTTTTAGTACCTGAATAAAAGCTTTAAAGAAGATCTGTCCTGCCGCCAAAAATGGCTGACGTTGGAATTCGCCCCAATCACTCACACTCATTCCTGCTGGTTTTTTCGAATAATCAGTTCCCTCATGCTATTGGCATCTTCAGGTGTTAGTCCAGGTATGACAATGTCAGAATTATTTCCGCCTGCGCTATAGATATTGAGTTTGCTTATGCCTAGATTTCTTTCAAATACCCCGGCATCTACTGAACAATGCTGAATCCGGTTATACGGACAAATATGTAGAGTTTTTTTGAGCCAGCCTGTTTGAAATAGGATATCATGCTCCCTGAACGCGTACGCCTTATTCTTAAAATTCAGAAAAGATAATCTGAAGCTGAGAAAGCAAAGAATTGCAAAACCTAAGAGTGTTATCCCAACCATCATCCAGCTGTGAAATTCTTTGTTGAGGATCATTACAATCAGTGTGGCTAAAAAAAAGATGATCCAATACATTACTTGGTAATACATTACGACGGTATAATGCCGTTCATCAACCGGTATCAGTTTGCTTTCTTCTGCTTTTGGAAGTGTTGAAATATCTATATCTGGATTTGAAAACTGCATTACATGTTCCTCCTGTATTGTCCGCCAACTTCGTATAATGCATGCGAGATCTGTCCAATCGAACAAACCTTACATACTTCCATTAAGCTATCGAATATATTTTCGCCGGCAATAACATTCTGCTGAAGATCTTTTAATAAGGCAGCCG
>NZ_JBIKSU010000100.1:0-5852 GCF_044348475.1 Daejeonella sp.
CATGAACCTTCTTGAACCCAAATTAAGCACCGCTTATTCAGAAGTGAGTATTGAACTTGAAAAAGCCCCTAGCAAAGCAGAACTGTTAGCTATGGCATCCAAAGAGAGTGGCTATATCAAGAATTGGACACTGAACATGATCAAAAAATCGGATAAGGGCGAAACCTTTATTAGCACATACCCCTATCCTGTTCAATTTTGGGAACTTGGGAATCAGTTGGTGGTAGCCCTGGGAGGTGAGCCGGTTGTGGATTATGCCCTGAACTTAAAAAAGATTTTTGGCCCTGATTTGTTTGTCATGGGATACTCGAACGATGTAATGGCTTATATTCCAACGGCAGAAATAGTACGTGAAGGCGGCTATGAAGGCCATACTTCACAAATGGCCTTTGGAATGCCTGCCAAATGGAAGGAGTCTATTGAACCTACTATCATGAATGAAGTTATGAATTTAGCCAAAAAGCTCAGGATAGTAATTCCTGAATCAAAATGATTTGCTGGGGTCCTATTTATTCCCTGCAATTATATATATTTAGATATAACAACATTAACAATGAAACGAAGAGAAATACTTAAAGGCCTAACCATTCTGCCTTTAGCAGGAGTTGCAGTTAATGCCATTGCTAATCAGGCACTTACAGAAGAAGCAGAAGCCAAAAATTTGGCAGCTGATGAATGGCTACCAAAGAAAGAACTCATTAAAACTCCCGCTGGATCGTGCCTTCGCTCAGGGCACATGCTATTTATCGGAGGTATTGGAGGCTGGTACGCCAACCAGAGAGCTGAACCTGGAGATATTAAAGTTCAGATTAGAAGTGTTCTAACCACCATGAAAGGAATTCTGGAAGGCGCTGGTTCTTCCATGTCAAACGTCCTGAAAATTCAAATGACCGTGGCCGAACCCAACAAAAATATCCCAGCATTGAATGAAGCCTACAGTGAATTCTTTCCCGAAAATCCGCCTGTACGTTCTTATAGCGGATCCAAAACGAGTCAAATGGGTAGAGATGGCATCCTCTGCCAGGTCAGTTGTATTGCCTACGTAGATTAAAAACGAACCTTAATTTTAACAAGAACCTAGAAAATATATCATATGAATCGTAGAAATGTATTAAAAAGTCTTTCACTCCTTCCGCTAGCGGGAGCCGTAGCAGCAATCCCTACTGAGGCTAATGCTCAGAAAAAATCTAAAAAAGATCCATGGACGCCTAAAAAACAAGTGATCCGCAAAAGTAATAGTGGTGGTAATACCAATCCTACAGTTGCAACTCCTGCAAACGGCGCAAAACCTGCTCCACCAGCAGCAATCCTCTCAGGATGTATCCGCTCAGGCCACCTTTTGTTTTTATCTGGCATTGGAGGTTGGTATGCCGAACGGAGGGCTGAACCAGGAGATATTAAAGTGCAAATTCAAAGCGCCTTAACTACTATGAAAGAGGTACTGGAAGATGCAGGTTCATCAATGGCCAATGTATTAAAAGTACATATGACCGTTGCCGAACCCAACAAAAATATTGCATTACTGAATGAAGGGTACCGCGGATTTTTCCCAGATCCTGCGCCGGTACGTTCTTACACTGGCTGCGGTGTTGACCAAATGGGGCGCGATGGTATTCTGGTACAGGTAGATTGTATTGCATACGTAGATTAAAAATTAATAATATAGTTAGTGGTAATTAAAAACGACAATCATCAATTTATGAAGCACTTTACTTTATTATTAGCGATATCGAGTCTTGCATTTTGTTCTTACGGACAGATAACTTTTAAAAGAAATGATATCTATTTGGAAGCAGGTGGTAACGGTCTTTTTGCATCCGTAAATTACGAGAGACAATTAACAAAACAACCAGGACTTGGGTTTAGACTTGGCGTAGGATTTTATTCTGAGAATGCTTTTTACCTGACAATACCAGTTGGTATCAACTATCTTTTTAAGCTAAAAAACAACAAATCATTTATTGACGCAGGACTTGGTGCAACTTGGACACGAATTGACGGAAATTTATTCGGCGACTCTAAGAATTCAAATGGTGACCACTTTGTAAACTTTGTTCCAAGTCTTGGTTACAGACGACATACAACGAAAGATTTAATGTGGCGTATTAGTGTGTCACCAATTGCAAACAAGTATGGTTTAGTTCCCTGGCTTGGCCTTTCAATAGGCAAAAGATTTTGATAAACATTAACTATCGCTAATATGCGTTTGGCGTCATGCGCCAAATCGTTCTAGTTGGCCCGGGTTAAAGATTTATTGTCTTAAACCCGGGCCTTGCTTTTTAAACATGAACTGCAACTATCCAGTGAAAATACATTGAACAGAAATGGTAAATTTGACATCCGGAAAATGAAACAGCATCTCTTCTGGAATTAAAAATTTCAATTTTATAATCCCCTTTCATGAGAATCCTGCTATCCTTCATCTTAATAATTTTCTCTGCTGCCCTATTTGCACAGTCAAAACCTGGAGTGAATAGCAAGCCATTTATATTGGGACAGATAGATGAGCTCTTTTCAAAAGAATTAGGAGAAAATAGGACCCTGAATATTTACCTGCCTGATGGTTACCAGAAAGATGAAAAAAACATCTATCCCGTAATCTATCTGCTAGATGGTTCGGCAGATGAAGATTTTATTCACGTAGCCGGATTGATACAATTCAATAATTTTTCATGGATCAATCGGGTTCCAAAATCTATTCTTGTTGGAATTGCCAATATTGACCGTAAACGAGATTTTACCTATCCAACACGTATTGAAAAAGACTTGAAAAGATATCCTTCGTCTGGCAAATCTGATCAATTTATCGCTTTTATTGAGAAGGAATTACAACCCTATATCAATCAAAAATATAGGACGAATGATTCAAAAATGATTATTGGGCAATCATTAGGTGGATTATTAGCCACCGAAATTCTGTTCAAGAAACCTTCATTATTCAATCAATATATTATTATGAGCCCGAGTTTATGGTGGGATAATGGCTCATTGCTAAATGCTACTTCAGAACTATTTCAAGAAAATTTTATACAAAAAACAGCGGTCTATATCGGGGTTGGGAAAGAGGGACTTGCACCCAGTGACATCCCTCATGTGATGGAAGTGGATGCAAATTTACTTGCAGAAAAAATTAAGGGTACAAAAAGTAAAAACGTACAGGTTTATTTTGATTATTTGCCTCAAGAAGACCATGCTACAATCACGCATCAGGCAGTTTTTAATGCCCTCAGACTTTTATATCCGCTTAAGCCCGCCGAAAATTAATGCCTTGCATTGTCCTAAAATAGAACAGCTTGACGGATAAAAAATTGAATTTAATATCGGGCTTTTTTGTTTACCACAATTTCCTAGCCACCCAGTGTCCACCGCTGGCGGGGGAATAAAAGGGGGTGGTATTTCATTCTATTGTCCTAAAATAGAACAGCTTGACGGATAAAAAATTGAATTCAATATCGGGTGTTTTGAACCTGTCTCTTAAACTCCAGCTTTTTTCAAAATTTCAAGTGTTTTTCTAAGCCCAGTCTCTGCTACATTTTGCAGGTCGCCTTTCCAGTACACCGGATTATACATTTCCAATGATATACATCCTTTGAAACCAGTGCCCTTAAGGTCTTTAAAAATCTGCTCCAATGGCAGAATACCATCTCCTGGGTAAACCCGATGCTCATCATTAAGCTGTGCCAAAGCAGGCAAAGCCGGAGCATCGTTGAACTGAAAAATAGCAATTGACTCTCCTCTTAGCATTTTGATTGCCTCAAATCCGCCCTCACTAATATACATATGATAAACATCTGGAATGATCATAGCACGTGGGTGATTGGCATCCATGGCTATACCTGTAGCCTGCCCCAAAGTTTTGACTGGGAAATATTTAACAAATACCAGCGCAGGTAGTATATTAAATTCGTTTATTCCTATTTCCAAGATGTCTCTGTAACGATCTGCGACCCACTTCTGACTGTAGTTTTCGCCTACTGTATTGGGAATGGTTTGGATATGCTCTGCGCCTATAGCAGCCGCCATACGCATCCTGTTACGGGTATCTTTAAGAGAGGCATCCCACAACTCTTTGGTAGGAGGCAAGGCATTCCACAGTCCGATCACACTGGGAACAAACAGACCCAAATCTTTAATTTCTTTTCCCAGATCTTTTAGATTACCGCCTTCTGCTTCAAACTTCTGCAATTCACCATCCCAAGGTTCAATAGCGTCATAACCGGCTTTGGCTGCAATTTTAACTTTATCTTTTAATGAGGCAGGCCTGATGGTAGCGGTATCCAAGCAAACTGGCCAAGGACTAACTCCTTTTTGATACCTTTTCTCCTTTTTATCAATTGCAGGTATTTCGGCACGTGCAATTTCGGGTAAAGAGGCTGCAGCAATACTGGCAGCTGCCCCAAGTGTAATAAATTTTCTGCGCTCCATATTAAAATGAATTATTTATTTAAAAAGTCAAAAACAGAACTGCCCATGTATTTTCCATCAAGCTGCTCGTTGATTCTGAGTAGTTGGTTATACTTGGCAAGTCTGGAAGATCCTGCTACTGAACCGATCTTTATTTGTCCGCCATTGAGCCCAACGGCAAGATCAGAAAGCGTAGCATCTTCAGTTTCGCCTGATCTGGCAGAAACAATTGTTTTAAAACCCGCATTCTTTGCCATGTTTAACGTAAATACGGTTTCGGTCAGTGTGCCTATTTGATTCATTTTTACAAGAATTGAATTACCTGCCTTCAAATCAAATCCCTTTTGTAAACGGCCAGGGTTAGTAGTGAACAGGTCATCTCCAATCAGCTGAATATGTTGGTCCAGCCTTTGAGTCAATTCTGTCCATCCTTCCCAATCATTTTCTGCTAAACCATCCTCAATAGAAATAACTGGGTGCTCTTTTGTCCATTTTTCAAGCATATCGATCATTTCTAGTGAGCTCAGTGAGCGGTCTTCGGAATTTAGTCTATAGCTATTTTTTTGGGCATCATAAAAATGAGATGAGGCAACATCCAAAGCAATAGCCACATCGGTATGTGGTTTATATCCACATTGATGGAATACTTCTGATAAAACCTCTAATGCTTCTTCATTGGATGAAAGCTGTGGTCCAAAACCGCCTTCGTCGGCAAGAAGATAGGCATTATGCCCTTTTTTAATGAGTACTTCTCTGGTTTTCCAATATACATTGTAGATCATCTCCAACGCTTCCGGATAGGATGTTGGTGATACCGGAATAATTAAAAAATCCTGCAGATCGATATTTTTTCCGGCATGTAATCCACCGCTAATGATATTGACCATAGGAACAGGGATAGATAGGGCCTGGGCAGCTGGAAGATACTTTTCTGCCAGGTGTCTAAACAATGGCAACCCGGCCTCATTTGCTGCGGCATGGATACAGGCAAAAGAAGCACCTAAAATAGCATTGGCACCCAGATTTGATTTTTCAGGGGTGCCATCTAGGGCAATCATCAAATTATCCAGACGTGCCTGATCTTCAATATCCTGACCAATAAGCGCTGATCTGATGATGGTATTGGCATTTTTAACTGCCTTTGTTACTCCTTTACCTCTGTGTCTGCTTCCGCCATCGCGCAATTCAAGCGCCTCAAACTGCCCGGTTGAAGCACCCGACGGAACCATCATTCTACCTATTATCCCGGATTCCAGAATCACATCCACCTCTACCGTAGGGTTACCACGTGAATCCAATATTTCTCTTGCTCTTAAATCTTTAATTTTAGACATTTTCTTTTTATTCTTTTACCCCTGAAAGTTCCGTATTCATTAAAATTTATTATTTCTAACTGGATTGAAATTGCTGTTCGATAGCCTCCAAAACATTCGCATCAGGCGATGCAT
>NZ_JBIKSU010000102.1:0-5672 GCF_044348475.1 Daejeonella sp.
ACTTTTGCAACTTATAAGTTCTGTAGAGGAATACCCTCTCAAACGTTATGGATTTAATTCTGACTCAAGCATGCAGGTAATGATCGAGGCTGAGAGAAGAGTCTATGCTGATAGAGCTACTCATCTTGGCGATCCTGATTTTTACAAGGTGCCGCAAAAATATTTGACTAATCCCAGCTATTCAAAATATCGCATGAGTACTTTCAATTGGGCCAAGGCAACATTGAGCAGCGATATTAAGGCGGGCATAGTACCTAAAGAATCGGAGGAAACCACACATTTTTCTATTGTTGATCGTGATGGAAATGCAGTAGCAATCACTACAACTCTTAATGGGGGCTTTGGATCAATGGTTTTCGTAAAAGGCGCTGGCTTTTTACTGAATAATGAGATGGATGATTTTTCTGTTAAGCCCGGAACTCCAAATATGTTTGGGTTGCTTGGCGGTGAAGCCAATTCAATTCAGCCAGGAAAAAGAATGTTAAGTTCGATGACCCCCACAATCCTTGAAAAAAATGGCGACCTATTTATGGTAGTTGGTACACCGGGAGGATCAACAATTATTACCTCCGTTTTTCAAACTATCTTGAATACAATTGAATTTGATATGGGCATGCAAAGTGCCGTAAATGCCAAGCGGTTTCATCATCAATGGCTCCCCGATGAGGTCGTGGTTGAAAAGGGCGGAATGGATAGTTTGGTAAGAACCAAACTTGAGCAAAAGGGTTATAAATTCAGAGAAAGAAAAGCCATAGGGCGTGTTGATGCGATCTTGAAAACGCAATGGGGTTATTACGAAGGTGGTGCAGATTCAAGAGGAGATGACACAAAATTGGGTTGGTAATACCCTGATTTTGGAAACCCGATATTATCCACTAGTTTTTGTCTCTTTGCCAGCTAGCAGCGTACTCACAAGAAAGTGTAGTAAAACAATGCTGAGTAAAATGAATTTTATTCCTGCAAATAGGTAAGCTGTATTGGCAAACAAATTGCTTGGTGGATAGTAAATCAACTGCAAAAGTGAAATGTTCTCGATCATATCACAGGCTACCGCAATAACAGTTAAACTACTTAACAGTTTAAAGCTATTTAAAATATTCCCTTCGGCCAATCGACTACAGGCCCATGCGCTTCCATAATAGAACATTGCGCCATATAAAAGAGGAAAAATAAAGTCTAGGTAAATACTGAGTGTAAGTAGTTCGGTATGTCCTAATTGTGTTAAATTAGTTAGAAAATTTTCAGCTTTTTCAGCTGTACCAATAAACTCAAATTCCAGAATACTGGCCGGATTGAGAGGCGTAGTCATCTTTCTGATGAGTATAAACCAGGCCGCAGTAAGTAAAAAAAGTAATATTAATCTAAGGCCTTTATTTTTCATAATTCTAAAGATGCTATTTTTTAATTCTTGAAAATCAATCTTTGAATGGATAGTTGAGAATTGAAGATTGACTCATACCGTTTTTTTCATATAAAGCAATACAGTGTTGTTTATATTCTTCTTCAATATTGCTGTCTCCGAGTTTTAATTTGCCGGTATAGGGCTTATTGCTCAGAAAGAAGTAAACGCGCGTTGTTCCATATTTATTATGAGGCATATAATTGCCGTATTGTTTCATATCTGTCCAGTTTTCCTGATCAATACTAACGGCATATATCCTAATTACGGGTCCGGTATTTTGCTCGTTTCTAATGAATGCCGTCTCTTTCAGATTGCCTTTTAAACCTTTGATGCCTGGCTCATTTAAAACATTCCAAAGCATTGCGGTTATTGCAATGAAAGATATACTAAGAATAACTAATTTATTTTTTTTCATCTCTGTTCAAAGCTAAGCTTAAAATTTATTCAAGATGCTTCCAAAATCTAAAATAATTATGCTTAAACGCTTGTTATTTAAAATCAATTTAATAGATTTGCTATGCTTGCATAGTAATTTTGAATGAAGCCTGAAGAAACCGTAGATTATTTTTTGAAGATTGTATGGCAAACTGTTGCCAATAAATACAATCAGATCGCATCCGATTTTGGTATCACACAAGCCTTGGGGTATATGCTGATCAATATTCACGAAGAAGGCACTGCTGTTTCTCAGATTGCTGCCTTGTCGGGAGTAAAATCAACTAGTCTATCAAGAATGCTCAAGAGCATGGAAGAATTGGGGTTGATATTCAGAGAAACGGATTCTCTTGATAAACGGTCAGTTAAGATATTTTTAACGCCTTTCGGGAAAGAAAAAAGGAAGATCGCCAAAGATGTGGTTCGTTCATTTAATGAATACCTGAATATGCATATATCCGATAAGGAAAGAATTCAATTTTTAAAAACCTTAAGTAAAATAAATCAACTAACCACTGATTATAAACCTCAGATTTGCTACCCGGACTCTTCCGGGTAGTGAAACTGGAAATTGATTAAAATGAAACGAGTCATCAGAAAAGTTGCAGTATTGGGTTCGGGAATAATGGGATCGCGTATAGCTTGTCACTTTGCCAATATCGGTCTTGAAGTGCTTCTGCTAGATATCATTCCAAATGAACCAACTCCAGAAGAGCTTGCTATGGGGCTTGATATCACCAGTAAAAATGTTCGTAACCGCATAGTTAATGCCGCTCTTGACAGTACCTTGAAATCGAATCCTTCTGCGGTATTTTCTAAACGAGTTGTAAATCAGATCAGCACGGGCAACTTTGATGACAACATGAAGGATATTGCTGCATTTGACTGGGTAATTGAGGTAGTTGTTGAAAAACTAGAAATTAAAAAACTGGTGTATGATCAGGTTGAAAAATTCAGAACCCCTGGAACTCTAATTAGTTCAAACACATCCGGAATTCCAATTCATTTAATGGCCGAAGGCAGATCTGAAGATTTTAGAACCCATTTTTGTGGAACACATTTCTTTAATCCCCCACGCTACCTTCGTCTTCTTGAAATAATTCCCACTCCTGAAACAAAACCTGAGATCATTGATTTTTTAATGCATTACGGTGATAAATTTCTTGGAAAAACTACTGTTCTCTGTAAAGATACGCCTGCATTTATTGCAAATAGGGTAGGTGTATATGCTATCATGGCCTTGCTTCATTTGGTTCAAAAGCTAGATCTTTCAGTAGAGGAGGTTGATAAATATACCGGGCCTGCTTTGGGCAGACCTAAATCAGCTACTTTCCGCACCACAGATGTTGTTGGTTTGGATACAATGATTAATGTTGCTGCTGGATTATTCAATAATCTACCTAATGATAAAGCCCATCAGCTGTTTGAACTTCCTGAATACGTAAAAAAAATGCAGGAAAAAAAATGGCTTGGCGATAAAACAAAGCAAGGATTTTATAAAAAAATTAAGGGAGCAGATGGCAAATCTGAAATTCTTGCCCTTGATCTTAAAACATTAGAATATAAAGCTCAGCAAAAAATAAAGTCATCTACGCTTGAAGCAACCAAACTGGTTGAGAATTTGCGCGAGCGAATGAAGGTGTTTGCCCAGGGTACAGATAAGGCAGGTGAGTTTTTTAGAACGTCATTTTTTGGTCTTTTTGAATATGTCTCAGATCGTATACCAGAAATCTCGGATGAACTTTACCGAATTGATGATGCCATGCGTGCCGGCTTTGGATGGGAACTTGGCCCATTTGAAGTATGGGATTCTCTTGGAATCAGAAATGCGGTAGAGGGCATGAAGAAATATGGCAATGAAGCAGCTTCTTGGGTACATGAAATGCTTGCTGCCGGCCACGAGTCATTTTATCTGGTTGAGAATGGAATTAAAAAGTATTATGATATTCCTTCAAAATCATACAAATCAGTTCCTGGCTCTGAAGCCTTTATTATTTTAGATAATATCCGACCCACAAATACCATTTGGAAAAATTCAGGAACCACAATTACTGATCTAGGTGATGGAATTCTCAATCTTGAGATTCATACAAAAATGAATACCATTGGAGGCGAAGTGATTCAGGGATTAAATAAGGCAATTGATCTGGCAGAAAAGGACTACAGAGGCTTGGTTATTGGGAACGACGGTGCCAATTTTTCGGCTGGCGCTAATATTGGGATGATTTTCATGGCAGCTGTAGAGCAGGATTGGGATGAAATTAATATGGCTGTCAGGATGTTTCAGAACACGATGATGCGGATGCGTTATTCCAGTATTCCGGTTGTTGCAGCTGCTCATAATTTAACCTTAGGTGGTGGTTGTGAATTATGCCTTCATGCTGATTATGTTCAAACCAATGCAGAAACTTATATGGGGCTTGTTGAATTTGGAGTTGGATTGATACCCGGTGGCGGAGGAACAAAAGAATTTGCCCTGCGTCTTTCTGATGAATTCAAAGATGGTCAGATAGAGCAGGCTGCACTGAGAGATCGTTTTTTAACTATCGGCCAGGCAAAGGTTTCAACATCAGGAGTTGAAGCGTTTGAATTGGGCTATCTTCAGAAGGATAAGTTTAGTATCACCATGAACCGCAGCAGATTGATTATTGATGCCAAAACTAAAGCCATCGAACTAGCTGATAAGGGTTACAGCCAACCCCTAAGACGCAAGGATATTCGCGTTCTGGGTAAGCAAGGAATGGGTATTGTATATGCCGGAGCTAACTCCATGTTGGCCGGAAACTTTATTTCGGAGCATGATAAAAAGATTTCCGAAAAACTAGGATACGTACTTTGCGGTGGTAATCTTTCATCTCCAACGTTGGTCTCAGAACAATATTTACTTGATCTAGAAAGGGAAGCTTTCCTTTCACTTTGTGGAGAAAAGAAAACCTTAGAACGTATTCAAAGTATTTTGACAAAAGGGAAGCCGTTGAGGAATTAGAAGTGAGTATTGAGTAGTGAGTATTGAGTAGTGAGATAAAAAGTCGGAAATGCATAGTATTAAAGATCTGAAAATATGGAATAAGAGTATAGACTTGGTAATAAAGGTTTATGATGTTTCTGCAAAATTTCCTTTAGATGAGCGTTATGGTTTGATATCTCAGATCCGCAGGTGTGCAGTTTCTATACCATCCAATATTTCGGAGGGAGCTGGAAGAAACTCCAACAAAGAATTTTTGCAGTTCCTGGGTATTGCAAATGGATCATCATATGAACTGCAAACTCAATTAGTGATTTCAGAACGACTTGGATTTGTTGACTATAAAATATGTAATGAATTACTCGAAAACATAGATGAAGTTCAAAAAATGAATTTTAATCTTCAAAAATCAATAAGACTTAAATTGTAAGATGTGCTGGGTCTCTCTACTCAATACTCTCTACTCAATACTAAAAAAATGGAACAAGCATATATCATAGCAGCATACAGAACAGCGGTTGGAAAATCATCCAAGGGTATATTTCGTTTTACGCGCGCAGATGATTTGGCTGCTGAAGTGGTCAAACATCTGATGGCCTCTGTGCCTGTTCTAGATAAAGATGAAATTGACGATGTAATTGTTGGAAATGCAACTCCTGAAGCAGAGCAGGGACTAAATATTGCGCGCATGATCTCATTAATGGGATTGGATACCGATAAAGTTCCGGGTGTAACAGTTAACCGTTATTGTGCCTCAGGTTTGGAAACAATTGCGATTGCAAGCGCAAAGATCAACGCAGGCATGGCTGATTGTATCATTGCAGGCGGTGTAGAAGTGATGTCAGGAATGCCTTTTGGCGGATGGAAACT
>NZ_JBIKSU010000036.1:0-20362 GCF_044348475.1 Daejeonella sp.
TTACTTCATCACTTGCTTTGTGGTAATCTTCATGTACTCCATTGAAATAGAATACAATCGGAATTCCATTTTTTGCAAAATTATAATGGTCTGAACGGTAGTAAATTCTTTCCGGATCTTTTGGATCGTTAAACTTATAATCGATCTTCATTTTAGTGTAAACAGCATTTGCATTTTCACTGATCTTATGAAGGTCGGTGCTGAGTTTATCAGAGCCAATCAGGTAGCAATAATTAGCTGCATCAGGAGAATCTTTATAGGCTTCACCTATTCTTCCGATCATATCGATATTAAGATTGGTGATGGTATTAGCCATTGGGAACACCGGATTCAGAGAATAATACTCAGATCCAAGTAATCCTTTTTCCTCACCTGTTACAAGTAAAAACAAAATACTTCTGCGAGGACCATGTCCTGCTTCTTTTGCCTTAGCATAAGCTCTAGCAATTGTAAGTACGCCTGTTGTACCAGATCCATCGTCATCAGCACCGTTATTTACTTTATCTATGCCGCCGTCTGTTGTTAGTCCGATATGGTCATAATGAGCAGAGAAAACTACTAACTCATCTTTCAGATCGGTACCTTCTAGGTAACCCAAAACATTTGCCGAAATAATTTCTTTGTTAACTGGTCCATAGTTCATCGCTACTTCAGATTTTAAAACCTGCGTTTGAGGTGAACCATTGTTATCAATTGAAGCTTTTAATTCTTCGTATGTTTTACCTGAATTTTTAAGAAACTGGTTTGCCACCTCAGGTGTTATGTTTACCATAGCTGCAGTACTTGCACGATTAGATGCGCCAGCTTTGCTTTCTTTTTTAACACTTAAGCGACCTGCTCTGGGTTTGTATGACTGAAGTGAAGCACTTACATCTGGGCTTACCGCCAGGATTAATGCCGGGTTTTTACCCATAACATATTGAATGCGCTTAAATCGGCTCGTTGACCAATCGGAGGCAGTTGTACTCTTGCTGATTGCTGAAACCCCATTTTTCATAGGTTCGCCCTTGTTGATCAGTAATACAACTTTTCCAGCGATATCCGTGTTTTTTAGATCATCGTAGTTATCAGAACCGATACCATAACCTATAAAAACAATTTCACTTGCCTTGATTGATTTAGCATCACCACTTCCACTGAATAGGAAGTCTTTACCCATGGTCAATGCTAAATTATTTGCCATGAAGGATGTTACTTCAAATGAAGTTTCAACCAATGGTACATTCTGAATGTAAGATCCATTTACAGGAGCTATTAATTTCAGCTTTGTAAATTCTTTTACGATGTAAGCAGCCGCCATTTCAGCGCCGCGTTTACCAGTTTCTCTACCTTCAAATTTGTCTGAAGCAAGTATGCTCAGATGTTTTTTTGCATTTTTTGCAGTAATCTGTCCTGCAAATTTTTGTGCATTCGGATCCTGGGCATAACCTTGCAAGGAAAAACCCGCCACAAGTAATACCCAAAGTGATTGTTTTATCATCATATATTTATTGGTTAGTTTTAATGGGTTAACAGGAAATTTTGTTTACTCTGTTTAAATGCCGGCCACCTTCAAATTCTGAATGGATGAATTTGAGACAGATATTCTTTGCATCTTCTTTCGAAGTGAATCGGGCAGGTATGCAGAGAATATTAGCATTGTTATGAGTTCTTGCAAGTTCAGCAAGTTCTTCATTCCAGCAAATAGCTGCCCTGATTTCTTGATGCTTGTTGGCTGTCATGGCAACGCCATTGGCACTTCCGCATATCAGGATGCCGATGGTGAATTCAGTATTTTCAACTGCACTAGCAACCGGATGCGCAAAGTCTGGGTAGTCAACAGAGTCAGCACTATAGGTTCCAAAGTCTTTGATTGTATAATCTTTCAAAAAATCGATGAGCATACTTTTATATTCAAAACCTGCATGATCAGCTCCTATAGCGATAGATATTTTCGTATTCATATTTTTATTCTTTGTTTCTCATTTAATCAGAAAGAAACTGATTAAATTTTTACTAGTTTTTGTAAAACTCAATCTCCGCTTTCTTCTTATTTGCTGCCACTCGAGCTGAAACATAAATACTTACTTCATACAGCAAGAATAAAGGGAAACTTACGGTTAGCATCGTTACCAAATCAGGCGTAGGCGTTACAATCGCTGCAATAATCAAAATGATCACTGTTGCATATCTTCGAGACGACCTCATAAAATCTGGCGTCATGATTCCAAGCTTTGACAGTATATAAATAACGATGGGTAATTCAAATGTTATTGCAGCACCAATAGTTAATGTGGCAACTACAGAAAAGTAGGAGGCAATTGTGATCTGGTTATTAATGATCGAACTAACTTCGTAATTAGACAAGAAGTTGATGGATAGGGGTGCTATTATATAATATCCAAAAAGTAATCCGATGATAAATAGCAAAGATGCCCAGAATACAAATCCTGTAGCAGATTTACGTTCATTTTCATGTAATGCTGGCTTTACAAAGCGCCATACCTCAAATAAAAGGTAGGGTACACCTAAAACAATTCCTATCATCAGTGAAGAATTTAGCTGTAAGGTGAATTGTCCGCCCAATTCGGTATTGATGATATTGAAACTTAGCTTTTTTACACAGAAATCGGCACCTAAATTAAATTTTTCTGTGGCTGCGCACATCATTCTATAAGTCCAGAAATTGGTACGACCAGGACCCATAATAATCTCATCAAAAATAAAATCATAAAAACTGAATGCCAGAATAGTGAAACTTACTATGGCTATGGATGCGCGGATCAGATGCCCCCGGAGCACATCTAGATGATCGAAAAAAGACATTTCGGCTTCAATAGTTTTTCCTTTTTCTTTGATAGCCTTAACCAGATCAGTACGTTCTTTACTCATAATTTGAAAACAAAAATACCATTCTATTTGATTTTAGAATGGTATTTTGTAGATATTTAATAAGCATCCATTTAATTGTGACAATCAACATCAAAATTCACGAATTTAACCAGCAAATAACTTACTCGTTATACACTGAGATCGAAAGTATCCATAAACTTGGTAGTAAAATTTCCTGCACGGAAATTAGGATCTTTCATCAATCTTAAATGAAAAGGAATGGTAGTTTTCACGCCTTCAATCACAAACTCACTTAATGAACGCTCCATGGTACAAATTGCTTCTTCTCTTGTTTGTGCCACGCAGATCAGTTTAGCAATCATCGAATCGTAATTTGGTGGAATTTGATAGCCTGCATACACATGTGTATCAACACGAACTCCATGACCACCCGGTGAATGGAAGTTAGTGATTAATCCAGGTGATGGTCTGAAGTTGTTAAATGGATCTTCTGCATTGATACGACACTCAATGGCATGCATCTCTGGTATATAATTCTTTCCTGAAATTGGAATTCCTGAAGCTACTTTGATCTGTTCTTTGATTAAGTCAAAGTTTATAACTTCTTCAGTAACAGGATGTTCTACCTGTATACGGGTATTCATTTCCATGAAATAAAAATTTCGGTGCTTATCCACCAAAAATTCTACCGTTCCAGCTCCTTCGTAATTCACAGCCATCGCGCCTTTGATCGCAGCTTCGCCCATTTTTTCTCGGAGTTCAGGTGTCATGAATGGAGATGGAGATTCTTCAACCAGTTTCTGATGGCGTCTTTGGATGGAGCAATCACGTTCTGATAAATGGCATACCTTTCCATATTGATCGCCAATTACCTGAATCTCAATATGTCTTGGGTCTTCAACGTATTTTTCTAGGTAAAGCCCGTCATTGCCAAATGCAGCTGCCGATTCCTGGCGTGCAGAATCCCATGCGGGTTCAAACTCTTCATCTTTCCATACAATCCGCATACCGCGGCCTCCACCACCTGCTGTGGCTTTTAATATGATTGGATATCCTATTTCATTGGCTATTTTAAGTCCTTCTTTTACTGAATCTAACAGTCCTTCAGATCCAGGTATTGTTGGTACTCCAGCTAGTTTCATGGTTTCCTTTGCAGAAGCTTTATCACCCATCCCATTGATCTGATCTGCGGTAGCACCTATGAATTTGATCCCATATTCATTGCATATTGCCGAAAATTTAGCATTCTCAGATAAGAAACCGTAACCCGGGTGAATGGCATCGGCATTGGTTAACTCGGCTGCTGAAATGATATTCGGTATACTCAGGTAAGAATCCTTACTTGGTGGTGGCCCGATACAAACAGCTTCATCGGCAAAACGAACATGTAAACTATCGCGATCGGCAGTTGAATAAACAGCTACTGTTTTTACGCCCATTTCCTTGCAGGTACGGATGATGCGGAGGGCTATTTCACCACGATTTGCAATTAGTATTTTTTTAAACATAGTTTTTTGTTTTGAAAATTTGAGGATTGTGAAAATGTAGATCTAAACTAGCTTAGGTACAGATAAATAAGCTGTAAGTCTCAAATTACGGATCTTCAAATTAAATAGGCTCAACCAAAAATAACGGCTGGTCATATTCTACCGGACTAGCATCATCAACCAGTATTTTTACAATACGACCTGAAATTTCAGATTCGATCTCGTTGAAAAGCTTCATTGCTTCAATGATACATACCACTTGGCCAGCTTTTACCTCATCGCCTACATTTACAAATAAAGGCTTATCCGGACTTGAAGAACGGTAAAATGTGCCGATCATTGGTGATTTTATAGTCAGGTAAGAAGAAGAATCTTCTTTAGCTGGCGCGGCAACGATTGGTTCTGCAACGTTTGCTACTGGTGCAACAACAGCCGGAGCAGCCTGTAATTGAGGAGCGGCTTGAGCCGGAGCACCTGTTACATAAGTTGCTGGTTGGTTCGTTTTTATGGTAATTTTAAACTCTTTCTGTTCAATAGAAACTTCATTTACTCCAGATTTGGAAACAAATTTTATAAGTTCCTGAATTTGTTTAATATCCATTTTGTTTAGTTTAGGTTTTTGGATTTTATTTTATAATTATAATAAAAATATTAAGAAATGCATCTGGTTTTTTTAGTAAGCCCACTTAAGATATAAAGAACCCCAGGTAAAACCACCTCCAAAGGCAGCTAATACGAGATTATCTCCTTTTTTTAGTTTGCTTTCCCATTCCCACAAACATAATGGTATTGTTCCATTTGTGGTGTTGCCATATTTTTCGATATTGATCATTACCTTGTCAGAATCAATACCGCAGCGGTTGCTGGTGGCATCGATGATTCTTTTATTTGCCTGATGTGGAACGAGCCAATCTACATTTTCGGAAGTAAGATTATTTCTATCCATGATTTCGGCAGCAACATCGGCCATATTGGTTACGGCAAATTTAAATACTGCTTGGCCCTCTTGATAAAGAAAATGCTCATCATTATCTACTGTTTCATGGCTTGCTGGCCTTAATGAACCACCGGCTTTTTGACATAGATAATCGCCTCCAGAGCCATCGCTTTTTAGAATAGAATCGATTACTCCATAGCCTTCGGTATTTGGCTCTAACAGAACAGCTCCGCAGCCGTCACCAAAAATAATACAGCTTGCTCGGTCTTTATAATTGATGATCGATGACATTTTATCTCCACCAACCACTAGTACTTTTTGATGTTTGCCACTTTCAATAAATTGAGATCCTGTAGCTAGTCCATAAAGAAAGCCTGAACAGGCTGCATTCAGATCATATCCCCATGCATTCACAGCACCGATTTTATGAGCAAGAATATTTGCCGAAGCAGGAAACACCATATCTGGTGTAGTGGTACAAAAAATAATGAGATCGATTTCTGTGGCTTTGATTCCCCGTTTTTTAAGTAAACCTTCTACAGCATGAGTAGCCATGTCTGATGTGCCCAGGTTCCCTTTCAGGATACGACGTTCTTTAATACCTGTTCGGCTTACTATCCACTCATCGTTGGTTTCAACCATTCCTTCCAGTTCCTTATTCGTTAAAATATATTCAGGAACGTAGGCATTTACGGCTGTTATTGCAGCGTGAACTTTAGACATAATAGATTGGGACAAATTATTTAAAAGCTTCTTTGATTTTATCAATGAACTGTGTTTCAATCATTGTTCGGGATAAAAGTATCATATTTTTTATTGCTTCTGGACTTGAGATACCGTGGCCAATCAGAACAGGGGCATTAACCCCTAAAATAGGGCTTCCTCCATATTGTTCGTAATTAAAACGGTCAAAGAATTCATCTTTAAATCCTTTTTTGAGAGTAAGAATATAAAAAGTTTCGGCTAATTTTAACATGACATTACCTGTAAATCCATCACAAACTATAACATCTGCTTTATCATTGAACAGATCTCGTCCTTCAATATTGCCAATGAAATTAATGTCAGTATTCTTTAAAAGTGGAAATGTTGATTGAGTAAGTACATTTCCTTTTTCTTCCTCTTCACCCAAATTCATTAGTCCAACTTTGGGATTTTGAATATGGTATACATGCTCAGCATATAAACTACCTAAAATACCGAATTGGGCTAAAACTTCTGGCTTACAGTCGGCATTAGCACCTACATCCAGCATAATTCCAAAGCCTGATTTTAATTTAGGGACGTTCGTTGCAACAGCTGGACGAATAACTCCTGGAACAGGTTTTACGCTAAAAATAGCACCAACCAGCATAGCGCCAGTATTTCCTGCAGAAGCAAATGAATCTATTTTACCATCTTTAAGATATTGGAAACCCAGACTGATGCTTGAATTAGGCTTTTGAAGTACAGATTTTGTTCCGTGTTCGCCCATGCCAATCATTTCTGTGGTATGAACAAACTCAAAAATATCTGGACTGAGGCCCTCTTCAGCTAGAAATGGTAGGGCTTGAGCCTTATCACCAAAAAGAACTATGGTCTGGTTTGCTGATAAGTTTTTTTGAGCTGCAATTGCACCCAAAACTGCTGCTTTGGGAGCAAAATCTCCACCCATTATATCTAAGCCTATTTTCATCTTAGAAAGGTAATTTAGGCAATAGAAGTGTTTTCAATCACCATTTTTCCGTTATAATACAAGTTGCCATCAACTGTATACGCACGGTGAGGTAAATGAACAGCACCAGTAGTTTGACAGGTTGTTAAACCCGGAGCTTCTGCTTTGTAGTGTGTTCTTCTTTTATCTCTTCTTGATTTGGATATTTTCCGTTTTGGATGTGCCATTTGTTCCTATGTATTAATTTACTTTTTTATGTTCTTTAATGCTTCCCATCTTGGATCAGCATCTTCAATTTCTTCTTTTGGTCCAGGTGCAAGTTGCTCCAGTTTTGCAATCATCTCACGATCACACCATGCTGCATTTCCTTCATCTTCACAACGGCTGATATAAGGTACCGCCAGATTTATAAATTCATAGATCAGCGTAGCTACATTGATCTCGGTTTCGCTTCGTTTTAAAACAACAATCTCTTCGGTATCATCCTCTAGATCTTCGTTTCCATTAAATTTAGCAATCTGCCTTTCCTTAAAATCTACCTGATAGGGATAATCTGCTAAACAAACATCACATCCCAATTTAATTTCACCATAGATATGAAAATGCAGGATCATCATCGTTTCCTGCTTTTCCAGATCAAGGTCAACCTTGAGTTTCCCGCTTTTTACCAGAGAATATTCAAACTCCTTAAAAAAGGAATCATCTACCCCGAATTCAAATTGATGAATTCCGAGCTTTAATCCGGTAAACGGAATGCTATATTGTTGTAAAGATTTCAAAGCACGCCAATTGAGCCTGCAAATTTAGAAAAATTTATTTAGTTGGGAACAGTTTTTTTAAAATGAATGCTTGCCGGCCAGCCTTTGTTTAGTTTTTGTAGCTATGGGGCGTAAATTGTTGAATTTCTTTGAGCTTAAGCTTTATGCAGTGCATGCCAAGATAAAACAATCAATAAACTGCCTTTTTCTGAAAAAAGCCATAGGTATTAGTGGTATTAATAGCAGTTTATTACAAATTCAGCCCAATTTATAGGGTTTTCAATTTCTGAGAAAGTGAAAAAACTCTAGCAATATTAATCCCTATCCTTAGAAAACTTACTCAGTTTTAATGGATTAGATGCTAGTTCTACGCTTTCTCTACGTCGTTCAACGATATTGATTGCTGTAAAAAGTGCTTCTCTGAATGAGCTTGCTGATGCACTATTCTTACCGGCAATATCGTATCCGGTACCATGGTCGGGTGAGGTTCTTACTACCGGTAATCCGGCTGTAAAGTTCACACCACTATGGAAGGCAATTTGTTTGAAGGGTATTAGGCCCTGGTCATGATACATGGCCAATACGGCATCAAACTGAGCATAGGTATGTGCGGCAAAGAAACCGTCGGCAGCATAGGGCCCAAAGGCAAATATTCCTTGCGCGTTTGCTTCGGCAATAGCTGGGATAATGGTTTCAAGTTCTTCATTGCCTATTAGGCCATTATCACCCGCATGCGGATTTAATCCCAAGACTGCAATTTTGGGCTTCTGAATCCAGAAATCCTTTTTAAGGCTCTGGTTCATCAAGTTCAGTTTAGAAAGAATCTTTTCTTTAGTGATTTTTTCTGGAATTTCGCTCACCGGAATATGTCCGGTTACCACTCCAACCCGGATATCTTCACTTACAAGAAACATTAGTGAGTCTTCTGAATTGGTTTTAGACTGAATATATTCGGTATGTCCGGCAAACTGAAAGTTTTCGTTTTGAATAGTATGTTTATTGATTGGAGCGGTAACAAGAGCGTCAGTTTTACCCGCAATGAGGTCATCTAAAGCTCTTTCCAAAGAAATAAAGGCATATTTTCCACCATTAGCATTGGCTTGTCCGAGTTCAATCTGAACATCTTCTTCCCAGCAATTGATCATGTTTGGGCGTTTATGATGTGCTTCAAGTGCATCATTGATTACATTGAAATTAAACTCGTCAATCTCCATTGTTTTACGGTGAAAGGAAGCAACTTTTGTATGCCCATATACAATAGGGGTACAATAATCCATGATTTTAGCATCCATCAGAGTTTTGATTATTACCTCTAATCCAATACCATTTACATCTCCAATAGATATTCCAATTTTAATTTTATCGCTCATCCCTGCTATCAATTAAATTATCGATAATGCCTTTTTATTAAGGTTATAAATAATTAATGCAAAATAAAGACTTTAATCTCATAATGCAATTAAGTGGAAGGTTATAAGTTATAAGTTATAAGTTATAAGTAATAAGTTATAGGTGTTAGGTTGTAAGTTTTGGGAGATGTTCATTCATTTGCTTATTCTCTAAGTCATTTTTCTGTAAATTGCGCAAAATACTCCATCAATGAGTTTAGTAAAAGCAAAGAAACATCTCGGGCAGCACTTTTTAACCGATAAGAATATCGCTGAAAAGATTGTGAATAGCCTTCATTCAACTGATAAATATAATCAGGTGCTGGAGGTGGGTCCGGGTATGGGGGTTCTTTCCGATTTTTTGTTGCGTAAAACTGAACTCGAAATCTTCATGATTGATATTGATACCGAGTCATTTCAATACTTGGATAAAAAATATCCCAATCTAGGTGAAAGGCTCATCAATGCTGATTTTTTACAACTAAATTTTAAGGATACCTTTCCTGGAAACTTGGCTGTGATTGGAAATTTTCCGTATAATATTTCCTCTCAAATTCTTTTTAAAGTGCTTGAAAACCGCGATCAGGTTATTGAAGTGGTGGGTATGTTTCAAAAGGAAGTTGCACAGCGTTGTGCTGAAAAGCCTGGGAGTAAAGAGTATGGTATTTTAAGTGTTTTTCTGCAGGCGTACTATAAGGTTGACTATTTATTTTCCGTAAAACCCGGAGTATTTAATCCGCCACCAAAAGTAAACTCGGCTGTTATTCGCTTAACCCGGAATGAAGTTTCAAAACTGGATTGTGATGAAAAGCTATTCTGGCAAGTGGTTAAGGCAGGATTCAATCAACGACGAAAAACCTTAAGAAATGCACTATCTTCTATTTTTAATAAGGATAGTATGGGTGATGATCCAATGCTCGATCTTAGGGCCGAGCGCCTCAGTGTGAACGATTTTGTAAAATTGACCAATTTGATTAGTTCAACGAGATAGTTTTTAGCGACATGAATAAAAAAATACTTATCGCAGATTATTTGCATCCTACTTTTAAAGAAGAGGCTGAGAAAATGGGCTTTGAATGTGATGACCAACCGCTCATCAGTAGGGAAGAAACTATTGCCATCCTTTCTAAATATGCAGGTATAGTTATCCGTACCAAATTCAACATTGACCGTGAAATTATCGATGCGGGGGTAAATTTAAAAGTTATTGCCCGCGCCGGTGCCGGAATGGATAATGTGGATGAAGATTATGCTATTTTAAAAGGAATACAATGCATTAACGGGCCTGAAGGCAACCGTGATGCAGTGGCAGAACATGTAATTGGGATGTTGCTTTCTCTTTTAAATAATTTGAATGTTGCAGATGATGAGGTTCGACATGGAATTTGGAACAGGGAAGGTAACCGGGGTTATGAGCTTAAAGGGAAAACTGTTGCCATCATTGGGTATGGAAATACCGGTCAGATGTTGGCCCGAAAATTATCCGGCTTTGAGGTAAAGGTGATTGCATACGACAAATATAAAATAGGATTTTCTGATGCTTTTGCACAGGAAGTAAGTATGGAGCAGGTGGTAAAAGAAGCAGATATCCTAAGCTTTCACATCCCACTTACTTTTGAAACACGTCAGCTTTTTAATGAGGAGTACCTTTTTCATTTTAAAAAACAAATCCTGCTTCTGAATGCATCTAGAGGAGAGGTGGTTCATACCAGAGCTGTTTTAAATGGATTGAAAAATGGGAAAATATCTGCAGCTGGTTTAGATGTTCTGGAACTTGAAAAATTTCCAGCACTGGCAGAACAGGAATGGTTTGCAGAGCTGTCTGAAAATAAAAAAGTAATACTAAGCCCGCACATTGCAGGCTGGACCCATGAGTCTTATCGAAAGATCTCTGAAGTGCTTGCTCAGAAATTAAAAGTACTGTTGCCCTTATTTTGAGATTAAAATTATTCATGTGATACTCAATAACAAAGGCAGGTTTTCATACTAGAAATTTGGAAATCTGAAACCAAAAATATTATCTTCGTATTGATACGAGCAAGACTATATTGGCTTAGGCCGACATAGTCTTGTTTGTTTTTAAGTATAATCATAAAATTGTGAGATATGACGGAAGTAACTTATTATACCCGTGAAGGATTAGAAAAGCTAAAAGAGGAGCTTCATGTATTAAAAACTGAGGGTCGTTCTCAGATTTCAAAGGCTATTGCAGAAGCTAGAGATAAAGGTGATTTATCTGAAAATGCAGAATACGATGCCGCAAAGGAAGCTCAGGGGCATCATGAATCGAAAATATCAAAATTAACTAATGTTTTGGCTAATGCCCGCTTAATTGATGAATCAAAATTGGATTCAACAAAAGTTCTTGCTTTATCGATTGTTAAGATAAAAAACATGAATAATGGCGCCACCATGACCTATCAATTAGTTTCAGAATCTGAAGCTGATTTAAAATCAGGCAGGATATCAGTAAAATCACCCATTGCACAAGGCCTTTTAGGTAAAAGCGTAGGCGATAAAGCTGAAATTGCAGTTCCGGCAGGAAAGATCGAGTTTGAGATTATTGAGATTAGCCGATAGTTAATAAATAACCTTAATTCCGTAAATAGCAGTATAAAACTTATTATCTATAACTTATTACCTATAACTTAATACCTATAACTTTTTACTTTCAGCTTTCAACTTTTAACTTATTACCTATAACCTATCACTTATAACTTATTACTTTCAACTTTTAGCTTTCAGCTTTCAACTTTTAACTTATTACCTATAACCTATAACCTATAACCTATAACTTATTACTTACAACTTTATGCAATCAATATTCTCAAAAATTGTAGCCGGCCAAATACCCGCACATAAAGTTGCTGAAACATCAGAATATTTGGCATTTTTAGATATCAACCCGCTCACTGAAGGCCACCTTCTTGTGATACCTAAAAAGGAAGTTGATTACCTATTTGATTTGGATAGTGAAACCTATGTAGGACTGATGATGTTTGCTCAGATTGTGGCCTTAGGACTGAAAAAAGCAATTCCCTGTGAGCGAATAGGATTGACAGTAATTGGCCTTGAGGTTCCGCATGCCCATATTCATCTTATCCCTATGAATACTATGGATGATATGAACTTTAGTCGCCCTAAATTAAAATTATCTGAAGAAAAATTATCTGAAATTGCTGAAGCTATCCGCGTGCAGCTCTAATTTTACTTTTTTATTCTTTTTACATTATCCTTAGCGAATGCATCCCAGCCAGAATAACTTTTTTTATTCCCTGCGGTGCTTATTTTCTGAAATGAATGGCAAACAGCAACAGCCAAACCATCTGTTGCATCTAGAAATTCAGGTGTTTCCGAAAATTTTAGTAGGGTTTTTAGCATCGCGGCAACTTGCTCCTTTGAGGAGTTTCCATTGCCAGTAATGGATTGTTTTATTTTTCGCGGAGAATATTCGAATATGGGAAGATTTCTCGATAATGCTGCCGCCATTGCTACGCCTTGTGCACGTCCAAGTTTAAGCATTACTTGAATATTTTTACCATAAAAAGGCGCTTCAATTGATAAGCAATCGGGTTTATACTGATCAATAAGCAAGACAGTTTTTTCAAAAATATGTTTGAGTTTTAAGGCGTGATCGTCAAGGTGATCCATTTTTACAACGCCCATGCAAATCAGTTCAACGCTGCTTTTAACTTCAGTCACTATTCCATATCCCATCACGCTAGTTCCCGGATCAATTCCAAGAATTATCCGTTCATTTGATTTCTCTTTTAACATTCACAGCAATATTAAGAATTTACCTTCTTTTTTAAGTTTTTAAGACAAAGCATTTTGAAAATAAAAATTTGCCCTTCTTTTGCTTAACATTGTATTTATATGAACTCCCAGTCAAAAAAGATTTTAAGTATTGGAATAAAGGTTGCTGTATTAGGGCTAGCCTTCTGGTTCATATTTCAAAAGTTAAGTAATAACCAGAATATAGACAATTTTGTATCGCTTCTTTACAAACTGTCCTTAACTGATGTGTATATAGTAATGAGTAGTGTTGTTTTACTCATGTTCCTGAACTGGTTTATTGAGGCGCTAAAATGGAAGTATTTGGTTAGAGGGCTTGAAAAAATTAGTACCTGGAAAGCAGTAGAGTCTGTTTTTTGTGGGTTGACCTGGGCAGTATTTACACCAAACCGCATTGGCGAATTTGGTGGCAGAGTGTTTTTTTTATCGCCGCGTAAACGTATAATGGGTTTAATTGCCATGAGTGTTGGTGCAATGGCGAAATTGGTGGTTACTAATGTGTTGGGCTCATTGGCCCTTTTCTGTTTTATTATGCGGTTTGCCTATTTGAATCCTTTTGTAAATTTCGGTTTAGGTGTCCTGATTCTACTTTATTGTTCATTTTTTATATTGTTTTACTTTAATATTCAATGGCTTTACGGCCTTCTTAAAAAAATTAATTTTTTAAAGCGATTCAAGCGTTTTTTCATTATTTTTTCAAGGTATAAGTATGCCGATATGGTTAGAATTTTAATTTATTCATTATCCAGGTATTTAATATTCACAATTCAATATTTTTTAATCATTCATTTTCTTGTCCCTGAAATCAAAACTTTTGACATGGTCATGATCTTGTTTGTTTTTTATTTTATTCAATCATCGCTTCCTTCACTTGATATGTTAGATATCGGGGTTCGGGCAAGTGTTGCAACTTATTTTTTTGCTTTTGTAACCACTCAAGAAATAGCAATTATGGCAGCTATTGCAGCTATTTGGATGATAAATTTAATTATTCCAGCTATTTTTGGTTCTATCTTCGTTTTAAAACTCAATTTCTTTGGTCATTCAACTAATTAGTATCCTCATTGCGCTGTTTACCCTATTCTATTGGGTAATTATGCTTTATTTGAGAAAAGGCTGGGGAAAGCTCAAGCTAATTAATGCTGAGAATAAGCGTTGCACAACTACGGTTAGTGTATTGATTGCTGCGCGCAATGAAGAAAGAATGATTGAATCTACTATTCAGGATATTCTCGCTCAAGATTACCCCGCACATTTACTTCAGCTTATAGTTGTTGATGATCATTCTAAAGACAGAACTTCTGAGATTGTTTTGTCGTTTATTGATCCAAGAGTAAAACTGATTAATTTAAATGAAAAAGAGCCACTTAATTCATATAAGAAAAAGGCTATAGCAGAAGCTATAAAAGTATCAAGCGGAGAACTCATCATCAGTACCGATGGAGATTGCAGGATGGGACCAAACTGGCTCAAATCAATAGTAACTTTATATGAATCAGGTGATTATAAAATGATTTCCTCTCCTGTTACTTATTTCGAAGAGCAAAATATTTTTGAGGAAATGCAAAGCTTGGAATTTTTATTTCTGATTGGGCTTGGTGCTTCTGGGATTGGCAATGGAAATCCTACAACCTGTAATGGAGCAAATCTGGCCTATAGAAGGGATGTTTTTCATGAGCTGAAAGGTTTTCAGGGCATTGATCATCTTGCATCAGGTGATGATGAATTGTTTATGCATAAGGTAGCTTCTTCTTACCCTAATGGGATCGGATTTTGCAAATCAATGGATGCAACTGTTTATACACATGCTAAAGCTAATCTGGGTGAATTTATCCAGCAACGTAAACGATGGGCCTCAAAAAGTACAAGTTATAAAAACAAAGGCATTGTAGTACTTGGAATAGCGATCTGGCTATATAACCTGAGTATCATTGGTACAGCTCTAGCTGGCTTTTCTGATCCCAAATTCTGGCTCGTTGCCCTTGTCACTATTTTACTAAAAATGCTTGCTGAATTGATTTTTCTTATTCCAGTTTGCCGCTTTCGGAAAAGAATGAAATTATTGTATTATCTGCCCTTGCTTAATTTAATTCATATGTTTTACCTGGTTTATATAGGAATAGCGGGTAATTCAGGTAAATACAAATGGAAGGGTAGACTGGTCAGGTAAGTTGCTGTCAATAAATTTATTAGCAAATCATGGCTAGCGTATTTTATCATTTCGGTAGCAAAATCAAAGTTATTCGTATTTTTTCTGATCTTTAAATATGCTGTTACCTTATTTTCAGAATGAACTAATTGAAGCAGGTTGTGATGAAGCCGGTCGAGGTTGTTTGGCCGGGCCAGTATTTGCTGCAGCGGTAGTTCTTCCCAAAAATTTTACTCATTCTATTCTGAGGGATTCAAAACAGCTCAATGAAAAAAATCGTGCTGATTTACGAATCATAATTGAGCAGGAAGCCCTGGCCTTTGCCGTGTCGATGGTTGATCATCAGGAGATTGACAAGATCAACATTTTGAATGCATCCATTAAGGCCATGCATCTGGCATTAGAGCAGCTCAGTTTTCGGCCAGGCTTTGTCATTATTGATGGTAACCGCTTCAAGCCTTTTCAAGATATTCCATTTGAATGTGTTGTAAAAGGCGATGATAAATATTGCTCCATAGCTGCAGCTTCTATTCTTGCAAAAACCTATCGGGACGATTATATGCTTCAACTCTCAGCAGAATATCCAAGCTATGATTGGGCAAATAATAAGGGCTATCCAACAATAAAACATCGAAATGCGGTATTGGCTTTTGGTTTAACCCCCTATCATCGCAAAACCTTTCGGATAACAGACCCTCAGCTCAGCCTTCCAATCTGAATGTTAGCGGCCCAAAAAAAATAGAGCCCTGCTTTTAATGGTTTTTAATTACTTTTACCGCAACCTTTATAACCTCCAAATCATGAAGAATGTTGCTTTAAATGACACTCATATAGCCCTGGGTGCCAAAATGGTTCCTTTTGCAGGATTTAATATGCCCGTACAGTACAGTGGCATAAATATGGAACACGAAACCGTTCGTAAGGCGGTAGGTGTATTTGATGTGAGCCACATGGGTGAGTTTATTTTGAGAGGCGATGGTGCACTAGATCTGATTCAACGTGTGTGTTCAAATGATGCCTCCAAACTTTTTGATGGTAAGATCCAATATTCTTGCCTGCCAAATAATCAAGGGGGTATTGTTGATGACCTACTGGTTTATCGTATTAACGAGAAAACTTATATGCTGGTTGTGAATGCCTCAAACATTGAAAAAGATTGGGATTGGATCTCAAAACACAATACCGGAGCAGTAGAGATGATAAACATCTCAGATAAAACTTCCTTACTAGCTGTTCAGGGCCCTAAGGCTACTGAAGCACTTCAAAATTTAACAGCTGTTGATCTTTCTTCTATGGAGTATTACACCTTTCAAAAAGGCGTATTTGCTGGGGTAGAAAATGTATTGATCTCAGCAACAGGCTATACCGGTGCCGGTGGTTTTGAATTGTATTTTGAAAAGGAACATTCAGAGCATATTTGGAATGAAATATTTAAAGCGGGGGCACCCAATGGGATCAAACCTATCGGACTGGCCGCGCGTGATACCTTGCGATTAGAAATGGGTTTTTGCTTGTACGGAAACGATATCGATGATACTACCTCTCCGCTTGAAGCAGGACTTGGCTGGATTACTAAGTTTAGCAAGAACTTTGTGAACTCGGCCAATCTAGCTGCTCAAAAACAAAATGGAGTAGAGCGTAAACTTGTTGGGTTTGAAATGATTGAAAGAGGCATTCCTCGTCATGATTATCAGATTGTGGATGCAGAGGGTAATGTGATTGGTAAGGTAACTTCTGGTACCCAATCTCCTTCGCTTCAAAAAGCAATTGGGTTGGGCTATGTCAAAGCAGAATTTTGTAAAGAGGGGTCTGATATTTACATCAGTATCCGCGAAAACAAATTATTAGCGCGGGTAGTGAAATTTCCTTTTAAATAACCTTTATCCAATAACATAGAATGCAAAAACGTAATCTCGAAGTTTGTTTGACACCTGCTCTGCTTCATTTACATGATTTTACCAACAGTATCATCGTAGTAATTGATATATTCAGGGCCACTTCATCCATTTGTTATGGTATTGAAAATGGTGCAGTCGCCATTATTCCGGTAGCAACAGTTGAAGAGTGTGAGTCTTATCGTGATTCTGACTTTCTGCTGGCTGCCGAGCGAAACGGAGAGGTGGTTGATGGGTTTGATTTTGGAAATTCACCTTTTTCGTATGTTCAAGAAAAGGTAGCAGGTAAAACTATTGTACTTACAACCACGAATGGCACCCATGCAATAAACATGTCGCGCGGTGCAAGTAAGATTGTGATTGGCTCATTTTTGAATATTAGCGCCTTATGTAACTGGCTTAAAACTCAATCGAATGATGTTTTACTGCTTTGCTCTGGTTGGAAAGATAAAGTCAATTTGGAGGATACGCTATTTGCTGGTGGGGTGGTACATCATTTAAAAGATGAAAACTATACGCTTGATGATGCGAGTATTGCATCTGAAGATCTGTACAAGCTGGCTAAAGGTGATTTAGGTTTATATCTTAAAAAAACTTCACATAGTGAACGTTTAAAGAAGCTGGGCATTGAAGAAGATATTGCTTTTTGTCTGAAATTGGATATTACTACCAGTATTCCGGTTCTGGATGGAGAGCGCCTGGTTAAAATGGTTTAATTTTCTTGATGGGTGATTATGAGCTTATATAAGCCCTGTTGCAAGCGTTTTTTAGGCTACAGAAAATATCAGCCTAACATCTACAATCGTTCCTTTAATGCCTCCTTTAAATAGTTGATAAGATCCTATCACTTTGCTTACCCTGTTCAATTACAACACCACAAACTGTTCTTGTACTAAAATTCTCTTTTTTAGGAAAACTGTTTCTAAAATGCCGAATATAATCCTAATTATTTTGGAGCTGATTAAATTCGGTTTATACCCCATCTGTATTTCTGAAATTACTGCTGTTGCCATGGAAAGTCTTCAATCTAGAGTTGATTTATAATAAACGCTATAATTCAAATAATTTCTTTTTATACATTTTAGACGGCTTTTTTTTCATAAAAATTATTTTTTTTATATCTATAATTAATTTAATTATTTAATTCATTTTTCAATAAAATTAATGTAAATACCACAATGTAAATCATAATTGTACTCTTATAGAGTATACATTACCAATGAAGTTTACGATTTTTTTTAAAGGGCTATTAATTTTTAGAGCTCAAATAGAAGCAACAAAAAATAATAAACTAGCATAATTAAACAGAAATAATTAATTAAAAATCATCATCCAATGAAATCATTTTTTTACGGTTTATTCCCCATATTGCTTATGCTAGGTTCAGTACCTGCATTTGCTCAAATTGGTATTGGAACTAAAACACCAGCACCATCGGCAGCCTTAGAAGTTACTTCCAGTACCAACAATAAAGGGATTTTAATCCCTAGAATAACAGCAATGGAAAAAGACGCGATTGCGAGTCCAGCCGAAGGGTTATTAATTTATCAAACCACCACTCCTATAGGCTTTTATTATTATTCGGGTTCTGCCTGGAAGTTGATAGCTAATTTAACTGACTTTTCTGCTTCGGGTAACGCAGGAACAGCCACTAAATTAGCATCCGCGAAAAATATCAATGGAGTAGCATTTGATGGAAGTGTAGATATTACTGTACCAGCTGCTACAGGAACATTAACAGGAACTACATTAAAGTCAACTGTGACAGGTTCTAGTTTAACAAGCGTAGGTATTTTAGCGAACTTAACTGTAACCAATCCCATAGCTGGAAGTATAACTGGTAATGCAGCAACAGCAACCTCAGCTATTACTGTAACTACGAATGCAAATTTAACAGGAGATGTGACCAGTGTTGGAAATGCTACAACTATAGGTGCTGGGAAAGTAGCTAACGGTATGATTGCAGATAATGCAGTTACAACTGCTAAAGTTGCTAATGCCAATGTTACCCTCGCTAAACTTGAAAACCTCTCTCCAGGAGCAATAATTGTAGGCAATTCATCCAATCGTCCAACTACCGTATCTATTTCTGGTGATGCTGTTCTTTCGCCTACGGGTGAATTAATCGTTACTACCGGAGCAATTACTACTTCAAAAATTGCAACTAGTGCAGTTGCAACTGCTTCAATTGCAGATGGAGCAATTACGAATGCAAAAGTTACAGATGTAGCAGCAACAAAAATTACAGGAACCTTAGCTGTAGCTAATGGTGGAACAGGCTTATCAACAACCCCTTCTAATGGTCAATTAGATATCGGTAATGGGACTGGATTTACCAGAGCAACGCTAACAGCTGGAACTGGAATATCAATTACAAACACCAGCGGGGCTGTTACCATAGCAAATACAGCTGTGCCTTCTGGAGCAACAGCAGGTGATATGCTCTATTGGAATGGTTCGGTTTGGGTAACTATACCAACTGCAAGTTATAGTGGACAAGTTTTATATTCTATTAATAATGGTCCTCAATGGGGACCTATTGTAAGCCCAACAGATGTAATCAACCCCAGAACAGGCAAAATCTGGATGGACCGCAATTTAGGGGCCACGCGAGTTGCTACTAGCAGCACGGATGCAGACTCATATGGTGATTTATACCAGTGGGGAAGAGGTGCTGATGGTCATCAGATAAGAACAAGTAATAATACCACTAGCACACTATCATCAACTGACGTACCGGGGAATGCTAACTTTATTATATTCATTCCAACAGTTAACGGAATTAATGACTGGCGCAATCCACAAAACGTGAATCTATGGCAAGGGGTAAATGGCACTAACAACCCTTGCCCAAGTGGCTACCGTTTACCTACAGATGCGGAGTTAGATGCAGAACGTTTAAGCTGGGCTTCCAACAACAACGCAGCCGGCGCTTTTTCCTCTCCGGTTAAATTGCCCATGGCGGGCTTCCGCAACATCTACATTGGTGATCTCACCTCTGATGGGTCCTACGGCAATTATTGGAGCAGTACGGTTAGTGGCGCCTACTCGCGCCGCCTGGGCTTCAGTAGCACCGATGCCGATATGTCCGCCGTCTTCCGAGGTTATGGATTCTCTGTGCGTTGCCTTAAGGAATTGACACTTTGATTCATTTGATACTTTAACTATGCCATTCCGCTTTTTCAGCGGATGGTATAGTTTTATTACTGCGAAGAGGTCGATTTTTTTTAAAAATTCGGTAATAAATAAGATGTTAACTTTAGTAAATCGAGGTTTTGCTTGAATATTGCCGAGTTACGACACAAAAACATGAAAGTAATTTTTTTGAGACCAATAAATGATGACTTTTTTAGGAAAACTGTTTCTAAAATGCCGAATATAATCCTAATTATTTTGGAGCTGATTAAATTCGGTTTATACCCCATCTGTATTTCTGAAATTACTGCTGTTGCCATGGAAAGTCTTCA
>NZ_JBIKSU010000103.1:0-5654 GCF_044348475.1 Daejeonella sp.
TCCATAAGTTAATAACACAAATGGGAGCCCTGCTTTTCTAGTTTCAATACTATCTCCATGGGTATCACCAATATAAACCGGACTCTGTAGGTTGTGCTTATCTATCAGGAGTTTAATATTATGATGTTTAGGCATTGAGTTGACACCATGCGCCATCTCATCAGTTATATAGTGTTCAATATCAGCCCACTTCATAAATTCAGTGATCAGGTTTTTGGGGCAGTTGCTTACAATTAGTAAGCGATATTTATCAGCAAGTTTGATCAATCCTTCTCTAACACCTTCATATAAAACACCTCCCATCTCTGGCATAAGTTTTATTCGGAATTCATTAATAGTATGATAAATTTCTTCCTGTCTTTCTTTTGAGGTGCCTGGGAACATATGATCAAGCACTACAGAACGTTCCCAGCCCATCACATGATGCAGATCTGCACGGGTAAATATTCTGTTCAAGTTTTCAGCTTTTACCCCCTCATTCCAAGATGCCAGGTAGGTATCCAGGGCATCCCATAAAGTGCCATCCAGGTCAAATATTAAACTATCGGGTTTTACCATTTTAATAATTAGTTTGTTTAAATTTTAATAATAAATACCGTGTGTACGATATATAAAAATCTAAAAATCAATATTTAACCACATAGTATTGAAGCTTGGCGGTTTTAAAATGCTATGTTTCTATGTGGTTTTTAAATAGTATATCGAGTTCATTTTAATAAAAAAGTGCGCTAGGGTATGAAGCGCACTTTTTAAGAATTAAGAGATATTAATCCCATCAAATTTATAGTATAAAGGCTTGTCTGACGAGCAATTTCCAAGCTCCGCCTTCCTTTCGCCAAACCATTGCATTCCCAATTCGAAGATCGGTTGGAACCCCAGAATCTGTTGCCTTAGCTACTAAAATATTCCTAACTATAGCAATAGTGCCTGTAATTGAAATAGTTTGATTAATTGGAGAGATGCTTGAAAAATTAAACGCACCATTAATTAAATCATCAATGAATACGTCCTTATTTTGAACTATTCCGCCTGAATGACCATAGGATAACCCTGGAGATACAATACTTTCCAAGACACTTTTTTCAGGATCAACCATTGCTTTGTTTAACTTTTCAACAGCAGCTGCTACATCCTTCTCATCCTTTGATTGCGCACTTAATGAAAGTAAAGAAGTTGATAATACGATAAGTAATCCGAAAAAACCTTTCATGTCTTTCTTATATTGAAATATACCTGTCAAAAAACCTTAGTTTCATGACAGGTATATTTAATTTTTATTTATATCAGAAAGGGTATCTTCAGCAGGTGGTCTGCTTCTCCACCAACTTGCCAATGCCGAACCGGTTACATTCATTAACGGACCAAAGATTGCTGGAGCAAGACCCACAGTAGCAATTTTGCCCATTTGCAGAGCTAATCCTGATGCAAGACCTCCGTTTTGCATACCTACTTCAAATGCAACTGTACGTCTATCTTTTTCTGGCATACCTGCCACCCATGACACTCCATAACCAAGTATATACCCAGCTAAATTATGCAGTAAACTGGTAATAATAAGCAATAATCCGACCTTCAATAAGCTATCACGACCCGCAGCTGTAATGATTGTTATAATTACAGCAATACCTACCATTGAAATCATAGAAAGAACTCTACCCATCCATTGATCATCTCCTTTCACTAGTTTACGAAGTACGATAGCAGTGATCATTGGTAAAATATAGAACCAGAATAATGATTTTCCAATAGCACTTAAGAAACCGTTAATGTCTGAACCACTTGACTTAATGTAAACCAGATTAGTCAATAAAATAACAATGAAGTAACCTATAAGCTGAATAAATTTAGATTTCTGGCTGGCTTCATTTTTAGAGAAGAGATTAAATATAAAACCTGCAACAATTGGAAGAATGATCATATTCAGAATATCAAGCATCATATGCCAAAAGTCTACCTGGATGTATTGACCACCAAGCCATTGCATTAGCAATGGTGTAACAAATGGAGATATGAGTGTAGAAATTGCTCCAATTGTAACCGCAAGGGCAAGATTTGCGTGTGCCAGGTAAGACATTACATTGGATGCTAAACCACTTGGCACCGTACCTATTAGGATAATTCCAGCAGCTATTTCTGGTGGAAATGAAAATATATGTGCAATACCAAAAGCAACAAGAGGCATAATAACATAATGAGCTCCAACTCCAATAAATACCCCTTTAGGCATTTTTATTACACCAGTAAAATCTTCAAAGCTCATTTGTGAACCCATCCCAAACATAATGATCTGTAAAAGAGGAACAATCATTAATTTCAATTGAAAATCACCAATTGACGTGAAATATTGAGGATAAAACATGGAAGCTGTAACCGCAGTAAAAATCCAGATGGTATATGAAAACGCTTTAAAAGTTTTTGTTCCTCTAACCCCTATTGCCAGAGTTGTAAAAAACAGGATTAGTAATGGACCTGCATTAGCCTGATTGCCTTGAGAAAGAAAGAAAAGAGCTGCTAACAAGCTTATACCTGCTATGCCTAATGCTAGAGAATAAATGTTCGACTGTTTCAAAATTTTAAAATTAAAGTTTAATTAATAATTATACTGATAGATTACCAGGTTCTTTTACTCATGATAACATCCAGTTCGGCCCTGGTCATTTTACCTTCTTCAGGATGATTTTGAATCCATTTGATAAAATCATCCTTGATATCACTTGTCCACTCACTGTCTAACTGACCACTAGAATATTTTCCTGACTTGATCACTTCAAATGCATACTTATCTCTTCTGACGATAAATTCTGCAGTTGAAACAACCTGTTCAGCTAAATGTGCTGGAACAAATAAAACACCAATTTTACCAGCTATTACCAGATCACCAGGTAAAACCATCGTACGTCCGATACGAATTGGAGTATTTAACCCCATTAATACCATATCTTCCATAAATCCAGGATGAAAGTCTCTGACAAAAGCATTAAATCCTTTGATTTCATCAAGCCCCTGTACATCACGTGCAGCACCATCAAAAATTACTCCATTTCCAGACTTTGTATAGATTGAAGTACCCAAAGTACTTCCAATCAAAGAACCTCCTACAATTTTTCCAAATCCATCAGCCACATAAACATCACCTTTTTGCAATACCGAAATGGGCCATGAATTTGTATTTCCAACACGGCCTTGTTTTATGCCCCTGTCTTTAATGTTTTTTTCGATGTCAGGACGGGTAGGCATATACATTGCTGTTACTACCCTTCCGGTGATTATTTCATCATTCAGTGTTTTCCAGCCCAGTTCAAACTGATTTACATATCCCATGACCTTTAAAACTTGCCAAGCATCATCAAGACCAATTTTTTTTGCTCTTTCCAATAAATTATCAGCCACCTTAGGTCGGCCATCAGAAAAACGATCGCCTTTCCATTCAGAGGTTAAAAAAGACAATTCTTCTTTTGCAATTGTTTGTGCTGATAAAATCCCGGAGATCGAAACTAAGCTTAGAACAGAAAATACGAATACTTTAATTTTCATAATTTTAAATTGTTACTATAAATAAACATAAAATATTTCAAAATCAGGCTTAAACACTTTCAAAATCAAAGATTAATATTCTTAGAATTCAAAAAATGAACTACCCGAATTACTAATTTTTCTTTTTTTGCCTTTTTTGATTTACAGCTGGAAAACTTACCTTCCAGATACTACCTAACTTGGCATCATATTCAATAATATACAATGAATTTCCAAGCAAAACAGCATCTGTTGGATTATTGAACGAATCTACAATCCGGGTGGTTTTTACAAAATAATTATCACTCAATTTATCATATGACATTTTGAGGTGTAGCAGATCTCTTCCTTGGTCTGTAAATGGCTTCATTAAGCTAGATTTAGATCCAAGCGTATTTCTAAGAACAAAACCATCTCCCTTAAATTGACTTGGGAGTTTTCGCTTAGTATCAAAAACAAGGCCTAGTGGAGAACTGTGAGCTGTAAACGTACTGATACTTACTCCGGTATTGTCGCCGTCAAGTATTTTACCTGAATGCCCTCTGTATTCATTGGCATCAGGGCCAAGATTTTGAACGCCAGGACTAAATTTTACACCTTCGGGTATTTTAGGGAAATCTGGATCATTTCTGAAATACTTCATCAACATACCATGAGAAGTAGCATTTAGAAATGGATCTTTCTTAGGATCGGGCATAAAATCAGGATATTGCTGTGGATTTTCAACGCCTCCCATGATCCAAGGAAATCCATAATGTTGGCCTTTTCTTACCCAAAACATATCTTCAGAATGATCATAGTCTGATGAATTGACAACAGCAAATAAATTACCTTCTTGATTAAAGGCCATATCATAAGCGTTACGAATACCTTCGGCATATAGGTAATTATCTGCTTTTAATTTATTTATGTCATTTGGTAATAGTAAATTCTCTGCATTGATCGGTATTCGAAAAATTTTGGTGGTTAAAGCATTATCTCGTGCATTAACATAAACTCCCTTATCATCCTGAATTTCGCCATGCCCGGTTCTAGATCCGGAAGTAATAAATATATATTGTTCATCGGGGCTCAGTACCAGGGCATTCCATCCATGATCCCATGTTGTTGCATTTAATCCATAAACTTCTGTATTAAAAACAACAGTCAACTTTGGTTTGCTATTGGGTGTAATTGAAAACCGCACCAATCTCCCCCTGGTACCTCTGTTACTGTTTTCAGTTGTATTGCCACATAAGAACAATTCAGATCCAGCAAAAACAGCACCCTGCAATTTGTTTATGCCATGATCATTGACAGTTAAAATTTGTTCAGAAACAACAGAACCATTCTTTTGACTAAGGTGAAAAACACCACCTTCAAAGGTTGTGTAATAGAAATCACCAGACACAGGGTGAATCAATAAGCGAACTGCATTAGCTTGGACATCGGCAAATTTTTCAATTAAAATATCAGACCTTAAGGGGATGGGTGTTGATTGAATTACAGGCTTTAATCGTGGAGTAAGGGTTTTTTCATCCTTTACCTTAGAATCATTTTGAGCGTTAGAAATAGAAGGAACTATCAATAAACTAAGAAGCCCAATTAAATAAATACCTTGTTTGATTTTCATTTTTTTATTCTGTTTTACCTAATTCTCTAAGAAATACAATTAATTGCCAGCGCTGTTCTTCGGTTAAAGCTTCTTTAAAAGGCGGCATATTACCTTTTCCATTGGTTAATTTCCAAAATAAGGCACCATCTTTTTGTTTGATCACTCGCTGATCATGAAAATTTGCAGGCCTGATTCCCATAGATCCTCCAGCAGGGCCATCGCCATAACCTGTATCTCCATGACATGAAAAGCAGTACATATTATATAACTCTTCTCCCTTTGAAATGTATTCCTGAGATACTGCTAGTGGATTTTTAAGAGAGTCGGCCGATGCCGGGGCTAGCCATGCATCTTTGTTTATTGTATCCTGCAAAAACTTAGAATCAGCATATTGATATGAAAAAGGCTGATCATTAATTGAAGAAGAGAATAATATAACACCAGAAGCACATAATAATAAGAGAGTATAAAATTTATATTTTTTCATAGCGTTAAAATTTATTATCAAACAGCTCTTTTGAAACAGTACTACAGCCAATACAAATTT
>NZ_JBIKSU010000035.1:0-20769 GCF_044348475.1 Daejeonella sp.
GAATGTTAAAAAATACCAGGGTGATGATTGGATTACACAGATTGAAAAACCAACCAAAACGCTAAAAGAGATCACGGGTAAAGATGTCAAGTATTTTGCCTACCCATTTGGTTTGTGGAACAAAGAGGCAATTCCTGAATTAAAGAAACGGGGATTTACCTCAGCATTTATTCTTGCCGAAAAGAGGGATGAAAACGATCCACTATTTACAATCCGAAGAATCATTGCAAGTGGCTATTGGAATACTAAAACACTTCATAATAGCATTGTAAAAAGTTTTTAAATCTTAGCCTTAAAGGATTTATCCTGTGTTAAACCATTATATTAGTTAACAAATAAAAAAAATATGAAAAAAATAGTACTACTAAGCCTTATCGCTGGGTTATTCACTACGTTTAATGCATCTGCTCAGCAAGATAAAAGCAAAAGAGCAAGTCAACCGGCAATAGTATCCCAAACTTTAGGATCTGGTGCCCAAATTTCAATTGATTATAGTCGACCTTCAATAAAAGGCAGATCTATGAATGAACTTGCCCCAGCTGGGAAAGTTTGGAGAACCGGCGCCAATGAAGCCACAGTGTTTGAAACAAGTAAAGATGTAAGTATCGATGGTCAAAAACTTTTAGCTGGAAAATATAGCATCTATTCAATTCCAAACGAAAAAGAATGGACTATTATATTTAACAAAACCTGGAAGCAATGGGGAACTGTGTATAAAGAAAGTGAAGATGCTTTACGCATAGCTGTAAAACCTGGTAAATCAAAGCAATTTGCTGAGATGATGACATTTGAAATTGCTAAGAATGGAAAAGTTTCATTAATGTGGGCAGAAACTCAAATTGATTTTAAAGTGCAATAAAAATTATAACTATATTGAAGGGCCTAAGTGTTAAACTTAGGCCCTTTTTTATGTCCTTAATTTCCGTGCACCTACTATGAAAGTTATTCATTTACTATTTTTTCTTGTTCTAACATTTTCTTTCTTTTCTTCATGTAAATCAGATTCCTCTAAATCTGAAACTAGCACTATTGATTACTTATACACTGATTTTAAACCTGACGAATTGTATCCTGCAAGACAGGTAGAGCTACAAATTAAATCGTCAGGTTCAACTATGTATGGCTTTGCCTATACTGCGAATGGGCAAGGGCCACACCCAACCATCGTACTTCTACATGGTTTACCTGGCAATGAACGAAATCTAGACATCGCACAAAATATGCGACGGGCAGGTTTTAATGTGATTTATTTCAACTACCGCGGTACCTGGGGTAGCAAAGGTGAGTTTAAATTCAAAAACACAATCGATGACGCGAGTGCTGTGGTTAACTACTTAACTGACAGCCTAAACAGGCTAACCCTAAAGGTTGATACTGAAAAAATTGCATTTGTAGGCCATAGCATGGGAGCAGGTATTGCCTTAATTGCAGGATTAAAAGATCCTAGAATAAAAGGAGTTTTTGCCATTTCAGTTTTTAATCCCTACACACTTTTACAGGGCGAAAATGCAGAAGGCAATTTAATTGGCCTTAAAGAATATCTATTGACTCTTGGAATGCATAATTGTGATCCTAACCAATTTCTTAATGATATTTTAAATGATATCGATCAATATAATATTGAGAAGATGATCGAAAAATCAAAGAAACCCATAATGGTTTTGGATGAGCATATGAATAATTCCAGTTTCACCAATTACAATAAAAGTGAAACATTTCAATATAAGATCTGGAATACTGATCATGCCTTTTCAAACAGACGAATTGCATTGACTAAAGAGATTGTTAATTGGATGAACAAAAATGTTGTTCAGAAAAAACTAAAGGAAAAAAATTAAAATTATTTTTAAGAATTAAAAAATCGATTCTATAACAATAGGCTTACCATTGAAATCAAATTGATATCCAATTTTCTGTCTCATTAGTTTTAAACCGATAGGTGAAACTGCAGAAATTGCAAAATAATTGATTCCATCTACCTGTATCTGACCCCGACTTATACTGATATAAAACTTACCAAAATTAGTTATGACCAAGCTTCCAGAATGAATTATTTCTGAAACCTGATGATTTTCAATCTGTTCAAGAGCAAGCCTCATTTTTTTTGCTTCTTCTAACTGTTTCCTGTTCCTGTCAATTTCTTGCTGCATCATTTCTCGACCGGTTTCGAACTTATCACCTGCACTACTCTTGGTGTCATCATTTGCCGAAGATCGGGCATCTTCAATGGCAAGTTGAGCGGTATTTATGCATTCTTCTACATAGTGTAGGCACTGTTTAAACAATTCTTCTTTAATCCTAATCATTTGTACAAAGAAGCATATTATTTAAATAAATGCACAGTGTTTGACATGCTTTGTGAATAAAAAAAATGATTCCTCCAGCAATTGTTAAGCGGATAATCTCAATTATAAATGAAATGTGAACCTTCTTGAACCAGAGCGATGAAAAAATCAGATCAAAAGCATACTAACCAAGGCCTATAGATAAAGCCAAAACTAGGGTAATTAATAACATGAAAACGTAAATTAACCGACAAGAAGGCCGTTTAAATTTCATATACCACTGAAAATCCGTAGCTTTGCACTTTATCAATTATTCATGATTACAGTATCAAATCTTTCTTTACGTTACGGCAAGCGAACTCTTTTTGAAGAAGTAAACTTGAAATTCACTCCTGGAAATTGCTATGGCATTATTGGAGCAAATGGAGCCGGTAAATCAACCTTTCTTAAAATACTTTCTAAAGAGATTGACCCCTCAAGTGGCTCAGTTTCATTCACTCCAGGTGAAAGAATGGCGGTTTTAACTCAAAATCACTATGCGTTTGATGAATTTACTGTGATTGAAACGGTAATGATAGGACATAAAGAATTGTATAGCATCATGAAAGAAAAAGATGCGCTTTATGCAAAAGACGATTTTTCAGAGAAGGATGGCGAACGAGCAGGTGAATTGGAGAATTTATTCGCAGAAATGGATGGATGGAATGCTGAGAATAACGCAGCAACCATGCTTAGCAATTTGGGTATTAAAGAAGAATTTCATTATAATTTACTTAAAGATCTAGATGGCAATCAAAAAGTGAGAGTTTTATTAGCTCAAGCTTTATTTGGAAAACCAGATATTCTATTGCTCGATGAGCCTACCAATGATTTAGATATTCAAACTATTGCCTGGCTCGAAGATTTTCTTGCATCCTATGAGGGAATCATTCTAGTAGTTTCGCACGATAGGCACTTTTTAGATACCGTTTGTACCCATGTAGTGGATATTGATTTCAGCAAGATGAATATCTATACTGGAAATTATACGTTCTGGTATGAATCAAGTCAGCTTGCGCTGAAACAACGCTCTGATCAGAATAAAAAGACAGAAGAAAGAGTCAAGGAACTACAAGAATTCATTCGTCGATTTAGTGCTAACGCATCTAAGTCTAAACAAGCAACTAGTCGTAAAAAGGCATTAGATAAAATTAATATCGATGAGATAAAACCATCCAATCGTAAATATCCAGGTATCATCTTTAATCACCAGGGTAGAGAAGCCGGTGACCAAATCCTTCAAATAGAAAATCTGAAGAAAGATTTAAATGGTGAAACATTATTTTCTGGAATTAATCTAATGGTTAATAAAGGAGATAAAATAGCCATTCTATCTGAAAACAGTTTAGCTACTTCTGCATTTTATGATATTCTTAGTGGCAGAGATTCTGACTATAAAGGTTCATTTAAATGGGGTGTAACAATAAATATTGCAGATATCCCTAATGATAATTCAAACTATTTTACAACAAAAGATACAAACCTGATAGATTGGTTACGAGATTATTCAGAAGGAGATAAAGATGAACAGTTTATCAGAGGTTTTTTAGGTCGAATGTTATTTTCTGGCGAAGAGGTATTGAAACAATCTTCTGTACTTTCGGGAGGCGAAAAAATGAGATGTATGTTTTCACGTATGATGCTGCAGCAAGCCAATCTTTTGATGTTTGATGAACCCACTAACCATTTAGATTTGGAATCTATCACGGCTTTAAACAACGGAATGAAAGATTTTAAAGGGGTGATTTTATTCACATCAAGAGATCATGAATTGACTGAAACTGTTGCAAACCGCATTATTGAATTAACTCCAAGTGGAATTATTGATAAACTGATGACCTACGATGAATACATTAATAGCGATGCTGTAAAACAACAACGCGAGGAACTCTATTCTTTAGCTTAAATCAGATTTCAACTACTTCTAAAAAAGCCGGGAAATTGTTTAATTCACCGGCTTTTTCATTTCAAAAAATTACAATCTTGCGCGCCTTTTTAAATCTGCGATAGGCATAGTCAACATCCTACCAATAGGTACTTTATCTTTATAAGTAATCAGCTTTAGTTGTTTAGCATCGATAGGTGCAGTTAATGTACCCATATACTTAGGATAAAATCTATCTGGAAAAGAATTATCAAAACTGTAATAAATATCAAGCCCTTCAATTTCCAGACTAAGATCAATAGTGAGTTTATTATCGAATGCTTTACCCACCTTAACTATTGGATCATAAACGGCTGGCGAATATTTTGTTTCAGAAAAATCAAACCGCTTAAAGTGTTCTTCAACCCTTGAAAAGAATTCAGGCCAGTTCTTCTTATCCTTTGGCGACCACACAGATTCTGCGATTGCAAATGCTCTAGGCCAAGTCATATATTCAGCCTGTCGAATTGTATATACCTGTTCGGTCCATAAATTAGCCTGCCCCCCTTTGATATACTGCGGATCTACTCCTTCTGGAACAGGTTCAAATTCATAACTCTTATTTAAACGGAGCGATGCATATACCCTTGGCTCTGAAATAACATCAGACTGCATATAATCGAGGTAAGCATAGGCGGTAGGGCTCATAACAACTTCATGCTTATTTAGGGCAGCTTCAAGTCCATATTTCATTCCGCGCCAACTCATAACAGCGGTAGTAGGGCTCACCCCTCCTTCTAGCACTTCATCCCAGGCCATCATTTTTTTTCCTTTAGATTCAACAATCTTTTCAACTCTTCTGGTAAAATATCCCTGCACTTCAGCTATATTTTTAATGCCTTCTCGAGCCATCAACGCTTTAATTTGTTCGTTTTTTTGCCAGAAATTAATCGGAGCCTCATCGCCACCTAGATGAATATACTCAAATGGAAAAAGTGTTGCCAGTTGAGAAATTACAGTATCCATAAAACTATAAGCGAGTTCATTTGCCGGGCAAAGTGTATTGTCTAACAAAGCTTTTGGTGGAGCCCCTCCAGACCAATCCATGATTTTCTCGCCCGATCTAACCTTATAATTAACAGCAGCTGGGGTACATGATAATTCGGGATATGAAGCAATTGCTGCAAGGCTATGACCAGGAACATCTATTTCAGGTAGTATTTCTATAAATCGATCTTTGGCATAACGCACCAGTTCCTTGATATCTTCCTGGGTATAAAATCCGCCATAGTTACGTGGCTCATTTGCTGATGGAGGAATAAAGTCGCCAAATTCACCTTCTCTTTTTACATTCCATGCGCCAATTTCGGTTAATTTTGGGTATCCCTTTATTTCAATTCGCCAGCCTTCATCATCGGTAAGGTGCAAATGCAATACATTATACTTGTACTTCGACATGGCATCGATGTATTGTTTCACTTCATCTTTAGTGAAAAAATGTCTTGCCACATCAAACATTAAACCCCGCCAACCCAGTTTAGGAAAATCTTGAATCTCAACAATTGGAACCATCCAATTAATATTTTTGACTAGCGTCTTACTTTCAATTTGGTTTGGAAGTAGTTGGAGCAATGTTTGAACACCATAAAATAATCCAGCAGGTTTATTGGCTTTTATTTTAATTCCTGCAAGAGTAACCGAGAGCGTATAGCCCTCTTTTCCCAGTTGACTATCATCGTTATCATTCAACAACAATTGTATTGTTGCCCCGTTTGAACTAATCGCAGAACTTACCTGATTGCCGGTTGGCAATGATAGTCTTTCACTAAGAATTGAAATTGTTCTAAATAGCTCTGGCGAATCTGGTGCATGAATCAAAATTTCTTTTGGAAAGATAAAATGACCAGATCCTTTTAAAATATGAGCCGGTTGAGGAATAATAGAAATACTGTTGGTAGTTACCTGACTGTTTGCACTAAATGAGAGTAAAAAAAAGAGTAAAAAAAGAATTTGTTTGTTCATTAATACTAAATATTTGTTTGTCGGATAATAATAACTAGCTAATATCAATCAGAATTTAACCATTTAAATTCAAATCAGAACATGCAATTTATATAATTATACAAATATTTATGAGGTAAATGCACACAGAAAGTGATTTTAGAGGCAATTGCAAAAACTGGAATACTAAAAAAAGCAGCTACCCTAGAGGAAGCTGCTTTTAAAAATAACTAGTAGTTACTTATCTGATTGTAACCGCTTTTACAAATTGTCCGTTAGCATCAAAATGGATTGCGTATTTAGTCAGGTTGGCATCAATTAATACCAGATACCCTTTGATAGCGCTATTTGTTTTTAATTCAAAAGCTTTCTTGAAAACATAATTAGGATAGGTAGTAGTCAAGTAAGTTGTTGCACCAGCTGGTAAAGCAGATGCTTCAATAGATCTTCCTTTTGCAGGCGAAGCTGGTAAATCAGTTCGCTTAATGAAACTATTCGTAGTGCTAAATGCAGTCGCAAAATAAGTTACATTTTTACTAATTACTACCATACTTTGATCCTTATTAACAAAAGCATGAACTAGTGTATCGGCTGAGTAGGTAGTAGTCATATAAGTCTTAATCAATGCAGGAATAGCACTTATTGCAATAGTGTCGCGTTGCTTTCCATCTCTGTTATCAAAACAACCCCCAGCATTCCAACCACCACGGCCTTTCATGTTACGGCCTTCTCTTTGCTCCAGTACCTTAACAAAAGCTCCGGCTGCATCAAATTTTAATGCCACGGGCTTAGCATTAAACTGAAAAACAACTACAAAACTCTCAACAGCAGAAGTTGTTTGATTTGCAATCTTAAAAGCCTTTTGAAAAGTAAAACCAGAGTAGTTGGCACTAAGGTAAGTTGTAATAGTGGCAGAAAGGGCTGATAATTCAATAGCTGTTTTCTTATTACCCTTTTTGCAAGCTTCCATTGCATACAAACTGTCGGATGTATTCCCAAAACCAGAAATTGCAGATGTACTGGCAATAGTTATGGCTTCAAGTTTTGCAAATTCAAGTTCATTGTCTAATGAAATGTTTTCTTTTTTACAAGAGCCTAGGCTCAATAAGGCTACACTTAATACAAGTAAAGCGCTTTTGATTAGTGGATTTTTCTTCATGTTGTTTATTTTTTCTATAAAATTATTTTGCCAAGATGAAGAGAAGATGATTTTTTATATTTTTTTTCAAAACAGCTATTTAATACCATTTACGAGTTATAAAAATCTTTTAAAACAAAAAAGGGTATTGAAATTATCAATACCCTTTTTTAAAATTATGTTGTTTTAATGCGATTCATGACCATCAGCACCATGAGCATGTCCATGAGCTAGTTCTTCATCAGTTGCAGGGCGAACTGAAATAATTTTTCCGATAAAATGCAGATCCTGACCAGCCATAGGGTGATTTAAATCTACAATTACAGCAGATTCTGTTATTTCTTTCACTCTTGCACTAAATTGATGACCCTGGTCATCCTGTAAAGGCAAAATAGAACCGATCTCTGGAATTTCCATATCACCAAACATCTCTTTTGGAAGATCAGTGATTCTAGTTTCATCTTTCACTCCATACGCATCTTCAGCCTTAAGATGAAAATCATAGGAATCACCAATGTTCAGACCAGCTAAATTTTCTTCGAATTTTGGAAGCATCATTCCAACACCAAATAAAAAAACTAATGGATTTTGTTCATCTGCTTTTTCTACAAATACTTCCTGATCATTTTCTTTTGTGTAAAGATCGTACGTTAGCGCTACAACGCTGTTTAATTGAATTGTCATTTTTTAAAAATTAAGTAATTGACAGGCTAGGATTCTTTTTACCCAGCTCCCGGCGTTGTACTTGGGTTATCGATTTGTTTAATTGCGTCAATCACCTCAATTACAGGTAATAAACATGTTTTGTTTTGGCACACATAAATTTTTGTTTCTGAGGCCCATTTATCTTTAAGCAAAGGTAATGTTCCTGAAGAACCTCCCAAAAGTATTTTGTTAGGAATATAATATTTTTCTAATTCCATTCTTTTTTCTTCGGCCGTAATTCCTGTTATAGCAATTTCATAGACTCCAAAAACATGGTATAATAATAAGGATGCCCAATTAGAATACCCAGATCCATAGGTTTTGATTTGAGGATGTACATTTCGCAACATTTGTTTAGAAATGTTTAAATACTCCTTATGATCATAAAAATGGCCCATTTTAAATAAATTATGAGCCATCATTGAATTAGAAGATGGTATTACATTATCAATTATTTCCTGTTTTCTAGCAATTAACTGCTCACCTGACTTTGCAGTATAAAAGAACATGCCACTTTTTTCATCATAAAATTCTGAAATCGCATTTTCGGTAAGCTGTTTTGCAATTTGAAGATACGTTTCATCAAAACATGCTTCATAAAGTCCGATCAAACCATCAATAACAAAAGCATAATCATCAAGAAAAGCTACTGAATGATCTGCTTGCAGTATATCTGGATTATAAACCCGGATCAGTTCATTTGAATTGATTAGCTTTTTACAAATAAAATCAGCACTTAGTTTTGCAATTTCAAGAAATTTAGAATTTCCAAAAACCCGGTACGCATCTGAGTAAGCTTTCAACATCATCCCATTCCAGGATGCAAGAATTTTATTATCCAAACCAGGGCGAATACGAGAAGAACGAGCATCAAGGAGTTTAGATTTGGCCAGAGTAATCTTGCTTTCTAATTCAGTAACTGAAATACCTAATTGCAATGCGAGGTCAGTATTTTCGAATTTCCGATTAAAAACATTAGTACCTTCTTCAACCCAATTTCCTTCTTCGGTCACTTGATAGAAAATACTGAACAGGGCTTCTTCATCTCCTAAAATTGTCTTTATTTCATCCTTCGTAAAAGAATAAAATTTTCCTTCTACACCTTCACTATCGGCATCAATGGCAGAATAAAATCCGCCCTCTGCAGAGGTCATTTCTCTTTCAATAAATTCTAAACATTCAAAAACAACATGCTTATAAATTGGGTCAGGCGTATATTGAAATGCTTCTGAGTAAAGCGATACGAGTTGTGCATTGTCATATAACATTTTCTCAAAATGAGGAATATGCCATCTTCCATCAACTGAATACCGAGCAAAACCACCACCTATCTGATCATAAATTCCGCCAAATGCCATTTTTTGTAAAGTAACACGACTGGCGGTATGTGCCACATCATCACTCATTAAATGTGCATAACGCAGCATAAATTGCCAGTTGTTGGGGAGCGGAAATTTGGGGATACGATTATAACCGCCTTCTACCAGATCAAATGAACGCTTCCATGTATCAAAAATAGCTGAAACATCTGCTTTAGAATATTCTACTTCTTCTGCAATTTTAACAAGAAGTTCACTCTTATTGATTCCTTCAGTTAGCCTTACAGCATAAGCAACTGCTTCGTCAGGTTTTTGTTGCCAGTAGTCGGCAAGATTTCTCAAGAGGCTTTTCCAATCTTCCTTTTTGAAATAGGTGCCTCCGTAAATTGGACGCTGATCGGGTAAACAAAAACAATTTAATGGCCAGCCACCACTGCCAGTCATTAATTGAACGGCATCCATATAAATTTGATCAATATCGGGGCGAACCTCACGATCTATCTTAATACAAACAAAAAACTTGTTCATAATATCGGCCACGTCTTGGTCTTCAAAGCTTTCATGCTCCATAACATGACACCAATGACAAGCAGAATATCCGATACTCACTAAAATAAGTTTATTTTCATTTTTAGCTTTTGCTAAAGCTTCTTCACCCCATGGAAACCAATCTACAGGATTGTTTGCATGTTGCAGAAGATATGGCGATGTCTGATTTTTTAGTCTATTTGACATTTCATTCTATTTAAATACAAAAATAATCATTTACCATTCCTATTGGGCAAAATACTTACTGAGTATTGTTATTTGAGCCTTTTTTTATAGAATTATTTCCCTGGTCAGACATAAAGTGCTAAATTTCGCCATGAAAATTACCCATCTAGATATATACAGATTTAGTATTCCAATGGAGCCTTTTGTAATTGCAACTGGAACAATGGATTATGCTCAGAATGTATTCATTCGTGTTCATACCGATACAAATCTATATGGTGTTGGAGAATGCTCTGCTTTTCCAATGATTGTTGGAGAAACTCAGGAAACTTGTTTGGCTATGGCCAAAGATTTTGCAAAAATCTGGAAAGGGAAAGATGCCCTTGATATTGCTGCTCGCCTTCAAGATCTGCATAATTACTCTGCACACAACCCTACTATTAAAAGTGCATTTGATATGGCACTCTATGACCTTGCAGCTAAAAACCAGGATCAACCACTTTATAAATATCTAGGTGGATTAAAGAGATCCATTGAAACAGACATGACCATAGGAATTGGTAGTCCGGATGAAATGGCTTTGCTAGCAATTAAATATAAACAGCAAGGAGCAAGCATATTAAAGATAAAACTTGGCAAGAAACCTGCAACAGATATAGAAAGAATACGAAAAATACGAGAGGCTGTAGGAAATTCCATGATCATACGTATTGATGCAAATCAAGGTTGGACATTTGATGAAGCATGCTATTGTTTAAATGAGATGAGTAAGCTCGATATCGAATTTTGTGAACAACCCATGCGTACTTGGTATGATGATTATTTACCTGAATTAAGAAAAAAGACCTCAATAAAAATCATGGCTGATGAAAGCTGCTACACTCATCATGATGCTAGAAAGCTAATTAACTCAAATGCCTGCGACCTAATTAATATCAAGTTTGCCAAATCTGGTGGTATACATGAAAGTTTAGAAATTCATCAGATTGCACATGAGTTTGAAGTTCCCTGTATGATTGGGAGCATGCTTGAAAGCAGGATTGCGCTAAGTGCAAACTTACATTTTGCATATGCTTGTCCGAATATTAAATACTTCGATCTAGACACATGTCTGCTTGGCCATCTGGCAGATCCGGTGGTAGGCGGAGTAACTTATCAGGGGTTTTATCTTGACATTCCAGATACTCCTGGAATAGGAGCTGATGCAGATGAAGATTTTTTGAAAACCTGCGAAATGTGGAGAATTTAAATTAATATCTCATTCCGGGCAGCATTCCCAAAATGAGATAGTAAGAACCCGTTTTATTTGCTTAGCTCAGCAAAGTATTTATGGAAAAGTGGAATAGTTTCTATTCCCTTATAAAAATTAGCGATGTCATATTTTTCATTCGGTGAATGAAGATTATCACTATCCAAACCAAAACCCATTAAAACAGTTTTTATACCTAATTCCTTTTCGAATAAAGCTACAATTGGTATACTGCCACCACCTCGGGTTGGTATTGGTTCTTTGCCGAATGATTCTAAAATTGCTTTTTGTGCGGCTTTGTATGCGATACTATCGGTTGGCGTTACAACAGGTTCTCCACCATGATGAGGGGTAACCTTCACTTTTACACTTTTTGGGGCAATACCTTCGAAGTGGTCTTTGAACAATTTAGTAATCTTATCTGATTGCTGATTAGGAACAAGACGCATTGAAATTTTAGCGAAGGCTTTTGAAGGCAAAACTGTTTTAGCACCTTCACCGATATAACCTCCCCAAATTCCATTTACTTCTAGCGTTGGGCGCGTACCCGTACGTTCTAAGGTTGTATACCCTTTTTCACCCCATAACTCATCAACTTTAAGGTCAATTTTATATTCATTCTCATTGTATGGAGCTTTATTTAGCATTTCACGCTCTACGGCACTCAACTCTAACACATCATCATAAAAACCAGGAATAGTAATATGATTGTTTTCATCATGCATGGATGCGATAAGTTTTGCAAGTATAGTTGCTGGATTTGCAACAGCACCTCCATAAACCCCAGAGTGTAAGTCGCGATCTGGCCCGCAAACTTCAACCTCAACATAAGAGAGTCCACGTAAACCGGTTTCTAGAGAAGGATGTTCTAAGCTGATCATAGAGGTATCAGATATTAACACTACATCTGCTTTTAATCGTTCTTTATTGTTATTAACAAAAATTCCAAGATTACTTGAACCGACCTCTTCCTCACCTTCAATCATGAATTTTATATTACAAGGAAGCGTATTTGTACTCATCATCAGCTCAAAAGCCTTTACGTGCATGTAGAATTGACCCTTGTCATCGCAGGCACCCCGAGCATAAATTTTTTGATCTCGTATTGTTGGTTCAAATGGCGGGGTTTTCCATAATTCAAGAGGATCTGGCGGCTGAACATCATAATGCCCATAAACCAAAACCGTTGGAAGTGATGCATCTAGAATTTTCTGACCATAAACTATTGGATAACCCGCTGTAGGACAAATTTCTACCAAATCAGCTCCAGCTAACTTTAGCTTTTCTGCTACAAACTCAGCAGTTTTGAGCATTTGATCCTTATATTTTTGATCTGCACTAATAGATGGGAATCTAAGCAGCTCAAAAAGTTCATCTAAGAAGCGTTGCTTATTGTCATTAACATACTTTCTTATGTCTTGCATATCATTGGTTTTGCTACAAAGATATAAATCTAATTGTAGCCAAAAACTGGTTCAAAAAAAATCAGTAAATAAATAATCAGTATAAACTATATACTTACTGGCTACAGAATATGGTATAGAAATTTGAACGCTTGAATTTATTTTTAGGAATGATTCATGTTAAATGCCTAACCTATGTGGCTTAAATATTAAAAATAACAGTTTTTGGAGTTAGTTTTGCTTTGCCCCTATTCACAATTCATCAGTTTGAATTTCAATTAAATTAGTTCAGCTCATTTTTTATTGAATTCAAGTTCAATGGTATAGAAATTCTACACAAACCGAACCCTCAAATCTCAAATCTCTTTAGTAATTTAGCAGAAAAAACAGGTATAAATTTTGGATTATTTAGATGGATTAAATCCTTCCCAAAGGGCAGCAGTTGAGCAGACCGAAGGTCCGGTTATGATAGTGGCAGGTGCAGGATCTGGGAAAACGCGGGTAATTACCTTCCGCGTAGCACACTTGATCAGAAAAGACGTAGATCCATTTAATATTCTGGTACTTACTTTTACAAATAAAGCTGCAAAAGAAATGCGGGAACGCATTATGAAAGTAGTTGGCGAGGAAGCCAAAAACATTTGGATGGGCACCTTTCACTCGGTTTTTGCGAAGCTTCTTAGAGTAGAATCAACAAAAATTGGTTATCCAAGTAACTTTACAATTTATGATACTGATGATAGTAAAAGTTTGATAAGAACCATCATCAAAGAAAAGCAGCTTGATGAAAAACTCTATAATGTCAATTTTGTTTACAATCGCATTTCATCTTCCAAAAATAACCTAGTATCTCCAGCTGCATATTTACAAAACGCTCAAATTCAGGCTGAAGATTTTTCAACCGGACGGGGAAGCATCGGTGAGTTATACCAAATATATGCGCAAAGGTGTTTTAAGTCTGGTGCAATGGACTTTGATGACCTTTTATACAAAACCAATGTACTTTTAAGAGAACATCCTGAGGTTTTATATAAATACCAGAATAAATTCAAATATTTAATGGTAGATGAGTATCAGGATACCAATTATTCGCAATACCTCATTGTAAAAAAACTTGCCGCAAATAATGAAAATATTTGTGTGGTTGGCGATGATGCACAAAGTATCTATGCTTTTCGAGGTGCGAATATTCAGAACATACTCAATTTTGAAAAAGATTACCCAGACCTGAAAGTATATAAACTAGAACAGAATTATCGGTCTACACAAAATATTGTCAACGTAGCTAATAGCATTATTGCAAACAATAAAAATCAACTTAAAAAGTCTGTTTTTTCTGAAAATGAAACCGGCGATAAAATAAAAGTTTGCAGAGCCTTCAGCGATAATGAAGAGGGTAAAATAGTTGCTGAAGCAATTGCGCAGGAACAAGCTTTAAAAGGCTCCAAATACCATGATTTTGCCATTCTGTATCGTACAAATGCTCAGTCAAGAGCAATGGAGGAAGCCCTTAGAAAGTTAAATGTTCCATACAAAATATATGGTGGTCTATCATTTTACCAACGTAAAGAAATTAAAGACCTAATTGCTTACTTCAGATTGACATTCAACCCTAACGACGAAGAGGCAATAAAAAGAATAATAAATTACCCTCGCCGTGGTATTGGAGATACAACCATTGAGCGAATTATGATTGCAGCTGATCAAAATAATATGACCTTATGGGAAATTATTTGCGAGGCCCCCAAGTATCTTGACTCCCGAAGCGCTGGCGCAGTTGCAACTTTCGCATTACTTATTCAAAGTTTTCAGGTAATGACAAAAACTCATTCCGCTTATGATACAGCCTTGCATATTGCACAGCATTCAACCCTTCTTAAAGATCTGTATTCAGACAAATCAGTTGAAGGTTTAAGTAGGTATGAAAATATTCAGGAATTACTAAATGGTATCAAAGAATTCAGTGAACGTGAAGATATTGAAGATAGAGGTCTTGACATTTTCATGCAAGATATTGCGCTCCTGACCAATGACGACAATGATAAAAATCCGGATGCCGATACGGTATCATTGATGACCATTCATTCAGCAAAAGGATTGGAGTTTGATAATGTTTTTGTTGTTGGACTTGAAGAGAATCTATTCCCATCCCAAATGTCTTTAAGCTCAAGGGCAGATCTAGAGGAAGAACGCAGGTTATTCTATGTTGGAATTACCCGTGCTGGTAAAAAACTTACGCTTTCATATGCAACATCACGTTACCGTTGGGGAACTTTAACCAGCTGTGAACCGAGTCGGTTTATAGAAGAAATTGATGCCGGCTACCTTGAACTTGACTTTAAACAAGCACCCAAAAAATCGGATAATCCATTCTTGGGCGAAGAAGGGTCAACTTGGCAACAAAAAGAAATGTTTAGTAAACCTAAACCATTTTCTTCAGTAAAAACAAGTTCAATTTTACCCAAAGCACACGTACCTAGCGAAGGCTTCAGCCCTTCTGATACATCGGGATTACAAGTTGGAATGGAAGTAGAACATGAACGATTTGGTTTTGGAAAAGTTATTCAAATGGAAGGCAACAAACCAGACCTAAAAGCAACAATATTCTTTAAAGATTTAGGACAGAAGCAATTATTGTTAAAATTTGCTAAATTGAAAATTATAAAATAAAAACAAAATCGCAATTTAAGGCATATAAACTGCATATTTGTACCTCCAAATAATACAATTACAATGACATTCGATTATAATACCACAAGGAAAAAATTAATATTAGCCGAATATGGACGTAATGTTCAAAATATGGTGAAATATATTGTTGATTTACCTACCAAGGATGAAAGAAATCGTTATGCTCAGGTGGTTATTGATTTGATGGGTTTTTTAAACCCTCATCTTCGTGATGTAGCTGATTTTAAACATAAATTATGGGACCATTTACATATCATTTCCGATTTCAAAATTGATGTTGATTCGCCCTATCCCAAACCATCTGAAGATGCTATTAGGTTTAAACCTGCTCCTTTATCTTACCCTCAACAACGTATTAAATATAAACATTACGGTAAAACAGTTGAGTTAATGATTAGCAAAGCTAAAGCTATTGAAGAACCAGAGCGCAAAAAAGCAATGGTACAATCGATTGCTAATTTCATGAAAATGGCCTATGTAACCTGGAATAAGGATAGCGTTGCTGATGAAACCATTATAAAAGATCTTCGTGAAATGTCAAATGGAGAACTTCAACTTGAAGAAAATGTTAACCTTCAGCGAGTTGAGGTAAGACAAGTTGTTTCTCCAAGCAGACAACGGAATTCGAACCAAAATAAAGGAAGACAAAATACTAACCGGAATACTCCTGGAACTAATCGCCAAAGAACAAACAATTCTGGTGGTGGCAAACGTTACTAATTTTATTCTGAAAAATAATTCAAATAAGATCACAGCATTGCCTTTGTTAAAAACAATTCAATTTCATTTTATTAAAGGAACAAAAGCTAGTTTTTGTAAATTAGTGCTTTGTCTAATATCTAATCAATTATATAAAATCTCGCAGTACAAATGAACGCATTTGAAATTGTTGGTGGCAAGCCACTAAAAGGTGAAATAATACCTCAGGGCGCAAAAAACGAAGCATTACAAATCATTTCGGCTGTTCTTCTTACTGAAGAAAAAATCACAATCAGTAATATCCCCGACATCAAGGATGTTAATAAACTGATCGAGCTGATTGGCGACCTTGGTGTAAAAGTTGAACGTCTAAGTAAAGATACCTATACATTTGAGGCCAAGAATATCAATCTAGATTTCTTTCAATCTGAATCATTCAGAGCAAAAGGAGGCAGTTTAAGAGGCTCAATAATGATTGTTGGCCCATTATTGGCTCGTTTTGGCAAAGCAGCTATACCGAAACCAGGTGGTGATAAAATAGGGCGTAGAAGACTTGACACACACTTTCTAGGTTTTGAAAAACTAGGTGCTAAATTTATCTATGACAAGAAAACGAATTTCTTTAATGTAGATGCGAGTAATTTAAAAGGAGCATATATTTTACTTGATGAAGCATCGGTTACAGGCACTGCCAATGTTGTTATGGCTGCAGTTTTAGCGAAAGGAACCACAACCATTTATAACGCTGCATGCGAGCCTTACCTACAACAATTGTGCAAAATGCTTAACCGCATGGGTGCAAAAATTACTGGGGTTGGTTCTAACTTACTTAACATTGAAGGTGTAACCAAACTCAGTGGCACAGAACATCGTTTATTGCCCGATATGATTGAAATTGGATCATTCATCGGTCTTGCAGCCATGACTGAATCTGAAATAACTATTAAAAATGTTCGCTTTGAAGAACTCGGAATGATTCCAGAGGTATTCAGAAAGCTAGGTATAAAATTTGAATTAAGGGGCGACGATATCTTTATTCCGGCACAAAAACATTATGAAGTAGAGACCTTCATTGATGGATCAATTATGACTATTGCCGACGCCCCTTGGCCTGGATTCACACCAGACCTCTTAAGTATCATGCTTGTAATAGCAACTCAAGCAAAAGGGAATGTTTTGATTCACCAGAAGATGTTTGAAAGCCGTTTATTCTTTGTCGATAAATTAATTGATATGGGTGCCCAAATTATTTTATGTGACCCACATAGAGCAACAGTAATAGGCCTTGATAAAAAAGTAAAACTTCGTGGCATAGAAATGACTTCGCCAGATATCAGAGCTGGTGTATCCTTACTAATTGCGGCTCTTTCAGCTCAAGGAACTTCTATAATCTATAATATCGAACAAATTGAACGCGGTTATCAGGATATTGATATCCGCCTCAGAGCCCTAGGTGCTGATATTAAAAGGATTGAAGCCAGTGCTAAAGGGCATTAAGTCAACGGTTTAAAACCAATTACGGGAAAAGACATTTTTAACAATGATCTTTAATCAATTCTTTATCGCTTTTTTTTAACTAGGAAAAAATTTAATACTGGGTAGATTTCTAATTTATGCCTAATCGAGTAAATTTATAGTAGTTATCGACCGTCTAATTCAGAAAATATATAATTCAGGCAATGAATTCATACTCCATAATTAGGCGATAGCATTACAAAAAAAATCGGCTGCTTAAAATTTCTAAGGTCCTAAACAGAGTTAGTCAATCTGATTATAGATGGTTTTCCGTATACTCGTACTATTGCTTAGACATAACTCAAAAAAACGCATCAATTACTATTCATGAACATTATCATAATAGGAAACGGCATTACTGGTATTACCTGCGCCCGAAATATACGCAAGAAAAACTCTGATGCCACAATTACTGTGATCTCTGACGAGAGCGAGCATTTCTATTCTCGTACAGCCCTCATGTACATTTATATGGGTCATATGAAGTATGAAAATACAAAGCCCTATGAGGATTGGTTTTGGAGCAAGAACAGAATAAATCTTATCCAAGCAACTGTCAACTACTTAAACACAGTAGATAAATCTATTGAATTAGAGGATAGCAGAATCTTAAATTATGATAAACTAGTTTTAGCAACTGGTTCAATTCCAAATAATTTTGGATTCCCAGGCGAAGATTTAAATGGTGTTCAGGCACTTTACAATCTTCAGGATTTGGCGAAAATGGAGAAAAACACAAGTAACATATCTTCAGCAGTGATTGTTGGCGGAGGTTTAATTGGCATAGAAATGGCTGAAATGCTCCATAGCCGCAATATTTCTGTCACTATGTTAATACGAGAAAATGCCTATTGGGCTAACGTATTACCAAAAGAAGAAGCACAATTAATTGGAAATCACCTCCATAAACATGGAATTACACTAAAATTCAATACAGAACTCAAAGAAATAAAAAGTATCGATCAGCTTAGTGTACATAGTGTTGTAACCAAACAAAATGAAACTATTGATTGCCAATTTTTAGGAATAACAACAGGAGTTAAACCCAATATTAACTTTCTTAAAAATAGTAGTATAGAAATAGAAAAAGGAATATTAGTTAATGAATTTTTAGAAACCAATATCCCAGATGTTTTTGCTGCAGGCGACTGTGCTCAGTTTCGTTTTGCAAAAACCGGAGAAGCCCCAATTGAACAGTTATGGTATACCGGTAAAATGCAGGGTGAAACATTAGCCAATACAATATGTGGCTATAAAACAACTTATGATCGTGGAATTTGGTTCAATTCAGCCAAATTCTTTGATCTTGAATTCCAAACTTATGGAAAAGTTCTAGCTGAAATTACCCCTGAACAAGAGAGCTTTTACTGGGCACATGAAAATGGTAAAATTTCATTCAGGGCCAATTATAATAAATCAGACAGAAGCATAATTGGGTTTAATTTTATAGGAATACGGTTCAGACAAGTGATAGCTGAACAATGGATACGCGAGCAAAAAGAAATAGAATATGTTATAGATAATCTTAAACAGGGTTGGTTCAATCCTGAATTTTCGGATGCCCATGATAAAAAAATAGCAAAATCTTTTAGCAGTAACCCTATAAATTGATCATTTTTAAATAAAAAATGCAAGACCATTCCTTATCAATAGCAAAGCCCACAGAAGGCCTTCTTTCACAAAAGATAGGAACTAGCCTTATTGCGGCTGCACTACTTTGTGCAATAATAGCTGCATTTGGTCAGGGTGAAACTCAGTCTGCACTCTTTTTTTGGTTAATAATAGTCTTCATTTTTGCAGGAGGAATTATTTTTTCAATCCCCTATTTTAAAGGAATACCGGGTATAAAGAACAATGGCATTATGCATAGTCCAGCAACAAATCGGGGTGGCATAGCATGGGGAATTGGGATTTTGATGACTGGATTTTACATCATTCTATATTGGTTTCCCCAATATTTGGAAGGATTGATCAGAACTATGGATCCATTGAGTAATATACTTAGAAACAAAGCATCCGACCAGTGGTTTTTATACGGCACATTGTATACCCTTGCTGTGATCATTATGGGCATTCGTTTTATAGGTAAGTATAGATCGAACAGATACCAGGTATTGAGAACGCTATCAGTTATGTTTTTCCAACTTGGATTTGCATTCTTACTACCTGCATTTTTATTGAAATTGAATCAACCTGAATTCTACTTTTCCTATTTCTGGCCATTAAAATATTCCTATTTATTTCCAAATGACATCAATTACCTAATCCAATCAGGAAATATTGGAGTTTTTATGGTTTTTTGGGGGCTTGTCATGACGTTTATTGCCACACCAATTTTAACCTATAATTATGGCAAACGCTGGTATTGCTCATGGGTATGTGGTTGTGGTGCCTTAGCAGAAACATTAGGTGATCCTTATAGACAAAATTCAGATAAATCACTCAAAGCATGGAAAGTAGAACGCTGGATGGTTCATTCTGTACTGGTTTTCGTTACCTTAACCACCGCTTTATTATGGTTAAATTCATGGAAAAATGGCACTATCCTTGGTGATGCATCCGGATTGTTTTCACAATGCTATGGTTTTCTAATAGGCTCAGTATTTTCTGGCGTGATTGGAACAGGATTTTACCCAATTATGGGATCAAGGGTTTGGTGTCGTTTTGGTTGCCCTATGGCAGCAATTCTAGGATTATTTCAACGATTCAAATCAAAATTCAGGATTACAACAAATGGGGGTCAGTGCATTTCATGCGGTAATTGCTCAACTTACTGTGAAATGGGAATTGACGTAAGAGCATACGCTCAAAAAGGCGAAAATATAATACGCGCGTCATGTGTGGGATGCGGAATATGCTCAGCTGTATGCCCTAGAGGGGTTCTTAACCTTGAAAATTTAGCTGAAGAAGGAAGATTTGAATCTTACAAGCGATAGGAAGATAAATAATGTATTCTGAGAACAAAAAACCAGCAGTATATGTGATCATACCGGCATTCAACGAAAGCAAATCAATTGCTAAGGTTTTAGCAGATATTCCTGATTTGGTCAATGAAACGATTGTTGTTAATAATGCGTCAACTGATGATACTGAAACCATCGCAAAAGAGCAAGGTGCAACTGTTTTAAGGGACCATCGAAATGGCGA
>NZ_JBIKSU010000104.1:0-5536 GCF_044348475.1 Daejeonella sp.
TACAAGAAAACTTGCTACATTCTGACGGCCCCTATTGCTCATAAATCCTGTAGAATTCAATTCGCGCATGTTTGCATCAATGAACGGTATACCAGTTTCGGCATTCTTCCATAGCTTGAAAAATTCAACTTGATTTTCGCCCTCATCTGGTGCAACACCTTTAAAACCTGCCTTCTGGAAAAATTTATTTCCATATTTTTTAAACATATAACGGAAATAATCCCGCCACAATAATTCAAGAAATAGACTATACGTGGAATCGCTGGCTCCATGTACCTGTTCGTATTTTTTAATTTCCCAGTATACTTTGCGTGGCGATAAACATCCCAAGGCAATCCAGGCAGAGAATTTTGAAGAATAATCAGCTCCAATTAAACCGTTTCGGGTTTGCTTATATGTTTTTACCGAATTCGAAGTCCAGAAATAATCCTGCAATCTTTTCAGTGCCTCAGTTTCGCCACCCTTAAATTTCATGACCGATCGATCATCAAAAAAATCAGTATCGGCAAAGCCAAATTCAGACAATTGAGGTAGTAACCCAGTTTCCAAATTAGCTGGAAATTTCATGGCGCCCGGGGCTTTGAAACAGCTTCTTACAGCACTATCACGTTCAACCTTTTTTCGAAAGTTTGTGAATACATCTGGAATAGTATTGATTGGAAATGGCAAGTCCTCTTTATGATAGAGCGTATGACCTATAAAATGCTTTAAGTTTATTTTCAACTTCCAAAGTGCATTCTCAACTAAGGTTGAAACCCCGGTTTCTTCAGATGCTACTTCGCGATGATGATAAACTTCATGAACCTTGTATTTGGCAACCAGTTCGGGAAGAATAAATTCGGGCTTGCCTATACGGATGATCAGATCACCACCTGCAGCCTGAAAAGAATTTCTCAAATCAGCAACACTCTCTAGCAGAAATTTGGCACGAATTGAACCCGTTTTGCTGGTATTGAATGATGTTAGCTCGAATTGTCTGGGATCGAAACAATAAACAGGAATGATACTATCACCTCTGCGTACAGCCTCAGTCAGTATTTCATTGTCGTGAATACGTAAATCTTTTCTAAACCAAACTAATATGGTTTTCCCACTCATATATTTAAAGGGCTATCCCTGAATTGATTTTTAAGCAGATTATATCTGATTAAACTTTTGGCCAAATTACGTGCTAGAATTGGTTTTAATGATCATTTTCTTGTAAGATTTTTATTATAAACTAATCAAACCCTAATGAGTTACCCTAATTAGGGAGCAGAAAGTATGCAAGAATCAAAATAGACCGCATTTATTTGTCCAAAAAACAAAGAATAATTTTTATATTTAATTAAGCCAATGTATTCTGATATGAAAACTATAAAGAATATCATCCAAAATAAATCAAAATCTATTTACTCGGTTACCCCTAACACATCTGTGTTCGATGCCTTAGAGGTAATGATGAATAAAAATATCAGTGCTTTACTGGTTATGGATGGGCATGAACTTAAAGGAATATTTACTGAAAGAGATTACGCCCGCAAGATCATTTTACAGGGAAAAGCTTCAAAAGAAACAAGCATTCAGGATGTAATGACTTCAAAACTTGAAACAGTTAAACTGAATACAAGTATTGAGCACTGCATGCAAATCATGACCGAACGATATATCAGACATTTACCCATTATGGAAGATGGGATTGTAGTCGGAATAATATCAATTGGTGACCTTGTAAAATTTGTAATTGAAGACCAAAAACAAACAATAGAACAATTGCAGAGTTATATAAGTAGTTAGTCCAGGTTGCGTCCAGGCTGACAAAATTGGAGCAGAAAAAAATACTCCAAAACAACAATGCAATTACATTTTATAGCAAATCTTGACAGTCTGGGGCCTGATCCAGACCAGAATTATTGTTTGACGTCAGTTACCGTAATTTCAAAATCTAATGCTGAAAATGCAGGAACAGAAGGTGAACTACCATCCAAACCGTAGCCTAATGTAGAAGGAATAATTAAACGAATACTCCCGCCTTGCTTGATAAGGGGAATACCCTCACGCCAACCTTTCACCAAAGAATTAAGTTTAAATGTTGCTTCACTACCTGCAACTGCCCTATCGAATATAACTCCATTGAGCAATTTACCCGTATAATTTGCAACAATTGTAGAATCTGCTGTAATAGGGCTGCCAGTTCCAGGCTGTCCTATTTTATAATACAAACCAGTTGTTGTTTTGGTAAACCCAGTTAGCGCTTTAGATTCCAGATATTTTACAATCGTAAAATCTTCATACGCTATTAATTTTGAGATATCCAATGCTCTTACTGTAATATCTAAAGATGCATTTCCAGGAATAGATCCTGATCCATTTCTACCAAAAGCCAAGCGCGAAGGAATAATCATTCTTAATGTACCATTTGACTTTTTTAACACTTCTTTTACTCCAATGCGAATAGGCTCTGGATTATAATATCCAAGAAAATTAAAATACCTATTTGCAATACTAAAAGTATCAATAGAAACATATTTTCCGTCTAATGACCGCATTGTAATTAATGCTGGCATACGATCAGAATATTGAAGTTCAGGACCAGTACCAGGAGATACAACTTGATAATAAATGCCGGTTCCCTGATATTCCTGCATATTAATTTTATTCAGTTGGATATATTCCTTAACATTCCTATCGTCAATTACATCAATAGTTTCATATTCCTTTTGACAGGAAAAAAGGATAGTCAACAATAGAAATCCGGGTAATGTATATTTTAAAAATTGTTTCATTTCGTCTAATTATTATTGAACATCAACCAATTCTATGTCAAAATCAAGAACTGTGTTAGGCGGAATTTTTGCCGAACCATCTCGTCCATAGCCATAACCAGAAGGGATGAGTAATCTAATTTTTCCACCTTTTTTAATTAGAGGAACACCAATTTGCCAGCCTACAATTACATTTCCAAGCGGAAAAGTAAGTGGCTGAGTTGTAGTTTGATCGAAAACAGTTCCATTCAATAATCTGCCAGCATATTTGGCCGTTATAAGCGTTGAATTAGCATAGGTTGTTGAACCACTACCAGAGCTTAAAATTTGATAATAAATTCCACTTGGATGCTTAATTGCTGTAATATTTTTATCTGCTATGAATTTTACAATCAAAGCATCATCTAATCCAGCCTGAACCGTAGGATCAAAATCATCCTTTTTCATACATGAGGCTAGCGTAAACATCATGATCAAGGATAACATTACTAAATTTTTAATCTTCATATTGATGCAAATTTATCCTTTTAAATTTTAAAAAGTAAGGATTAACATTATTTAACAAAATATTTAGAAAATATTGCGCTACAGCTCAATATTAAATGGATACAAAACCAGACAAAACTGATTTTATTGAGGCGTATTGATGTGTGGTTTCCAGGTGTCTGTTCTGACCATTGCCCCCAGTTCATGCAGCATATTGTAAAGTCCAAAATTTGTACGGTTTACATAAATAAAATGCTTTACACCTCTGGCTTGTTTAAATTCAGGCATCCTTGCAATTCTCTCACCATAATTATACAGGTTGTCAAAATATTCCTTTTTACTAAAATCAAAGGTTTGAGACATGTAGGGCAGAGCAAATAATTCAATCATTTCCTTGTACACCTGATAAAAAAATTCAATTTGTGCAGGAGTATCATCTTTGCGAATCATCTCTAATTCGCGAAATGTCTTTATGGTTTTTGCCTTGTCCTGAAGCATATTTGTTGAGGTCATGCTAAAGAATGGTTCATAAAAATCAGCGGGCATTTCTTTTATACAACCAAAATCAATTACTCCCAGCTTTCCATCAGGAGTGATCAGAAAATTTCCGGGATGTGGATCTGCGTGAACAGCTCTTAATTCATGCTGCTGAAAATTATAAAAATCCCAAAGAGCCTGTCCTACTTGATTACAGATATCCTGTGAAGGATTCGTTTTCATGAATTCTTTCATATGCAGGCCATCTAGCCAGCCCATAGTAATGATCCGCTTTGACGACAATTCAGGAAAATAGGTAGGAAAAATAAGGTTTGGAATATTCTTACAGGCTTCAGAAAATTCAATAGACCGTTTAATCTCAAGATCATAATCAGTTTCTTCTAGCAAACGCTCTTCAACCTCCGACATGTAAACTTCAAGCTCTTTCTGGCTCATCCCAAGTAGACGAAAAGCAAATGGTTTTACCATTTTCAAATCAGATGATATGCTATCACCAACGCCAGGATACTGAATTTTTACGGCTAATTTTTTACCCTCTAAACTAGCCTGATGAACTTGACCAATGGATGCTGCATTTGTAGAGCTGATATTAAACTCATCAAAAATTTGAAAGGGTGTTTTTCCGAAATATCTAGTAAAGGTTCTAACAATGAGGGGCCCTGATAATGGAGGAGCATTGTATAAAGACAAGGAAAATTGATCTACATAAGCTTTTGGCAAAATATTCTTGTCCATGCTAAGCATTTGCGCAACCTTTAGTGCACTTCCCTTCAATTCACTTAGCGAATTATAAATATCTGTTGCGTTATCAAGATTTAACTCATCTTTATTAAGAGCAGGGTTAAATAATTTTTTAGAATAATGCTTAATGTAATTACCCCCAACTTTAATTCCTGTTTTTACAAATTTTGCAGACCGCTGTGTTTTTGAAGTTGGAATACTATCTTGTTCTTTCATGCTTTTTGGCAAAATGCCAAGAAATTTAAATTAAAACTTCATATTTTGCTTAATGCCGCCATTGTTCATCATAAATTTCCCATAGTCAAAAAGACCATCAAGAGGAGATTTTTCGAGCAAATCAAAAGTTACATTAATGCCTCTTTCAATGGCTTCATCGGTTTTTTCAAAACCAGCGCTAGTGTCTTTTGTCCAAAAATTAAGGATAAAACCAAACTGTATCCAAAGTGCATCTTTATACTTAGCCGTAAAGAAACGTCTGTCTGCCAGTTCACCTGACTCAATACCCTGATTAATAATACCGGTAGCAAAGGCTTCAAATATATTTTTTACCCCGCTAATGATAGCTGGAGTTCCAATCATCATGCCTGAACGTTTTAGGCTATACAGAACAAAACTTCGCTTGCTTTTGAGGAGTTCAATAAACGCATAAAAAAATGCAAGCGCCTTCTCTCTTGAAGAATATTGCGCCCATACCTCCTGATTTTCAACTTCCGAAAGTGCTTTTTGGCATAAATCTGTCCAAATTGATTGCTCTATTCCTTCAAAAGAACCAAAATAATTGTAAAATTCTTCTTCGGTAAGCTTATTATCCTTGGCAAAAACATACACAGATTTAGGCTTACTGCCATGTGTTAAAACATAGTCAACGTATACATTTTGCAACTCTTCAGCACTAATCAACGTTTTTTTCTTAGCCATCGTATCAAATTGTTGGATTATGGTTATCTAAATTTCTAATTACATTCCTTGAATGATTAACTCTGACAGGGGCATATTTTAATTGTTTCCCTGCAGAATTTGAAGTACTGTTTTTCTTAAGAAAGAAATATAATTTCTGAATAAGAGCT
>NZ_JBIKSU010000105.1:0-5466 GCF_044348475.1 Daejeonella sp.
GGGAACCGAATGGCTCTTTGCGAATTCAACGCTCCTGGTCAAAAACCTACAATACGCTATTGAAACTTTTCGAAAAACTGTAAATAGCACTCAATCATACACGATTTGCCGTGGACTGTGATCCACGGCAGTTGACTCAAATCTTATCCAACCCCCTCCAAAACTTTAAAAAGTAGTACTTCAGCGGGTTGCTGTACTTGAGTTGCTTCCATGGTCGACTCGCATGAGGACGATGCCATACTGGGACATTCATAAGCAATGTGTTTTTGAATCCTAGATCCACCGATTTTTTAGAAATAAAGATATCGTGCCAATCTTTATCCTCATCTAATCCCTTAAAATCAAAAGCCTTCAAAAAGGAAAGTGAAAATAAAGTACAGCAAAAGCTTAAGCTTCGCTGGGTATCGATTACTGCATCTTTTACCCCTATGAACTTAAGGTATGGATAGTTGACTTCTCCCTTATCATCTACGGTCACTGAACCAACCAATCCTGTGTTTGGTTGAGCCGCGAGGTGGTCCAAAAGTGCTTGAATGGTGTTAGGAGTAATCACCACATCCGATTCCACCACCAAAAGCGGGATTTTTGCTTCCAGGGCTTGCCTCTGTGCAAGTTGCAGCACCAAGTTGTAGTTGGGTGAGGGATGATCCGTCAAGTCCTCGATATGAATCAGGTCATAGCCCAGTTCCTCCCGGTGCTTTTCCAAGATGTCCTTAGTTTCGACAGTACTGAAGTCGTTAAAAATGACATACTTGACTTTTACCGTGGATTTAGTAATTGCCCGCGCGGTATCCAGCGTGGTTTCAATTGCGTTTTTTACGGGATTAATGACAAGTACCTGAGGCATGGCTGTATCTAATGGAATGATTGATTTAATTAAATTTGACATCAAGCTGTCTTTTTTGCTAAGGCTTTCAATTGGATATCTATAGCCACTATCTCATTTTCAGCCGCGTCAATGTGATCTAACATTATATTCAGTCTTCTTTTTAATCAATTACGTTCATGCAAAAATGCCTCCAGATTTTCATTAAAGCTAATCTTCTTTCGTTTAATATTTCCTGTTCACGCGAAATCTTTGTCATAAGTTTATATTTATTGTGGTACCAATATACAATATTGGAACCTCAAGAGTATGCTACAAGAAGTTTTATGCTAAGCAGTTAAAAAATAAAATCCTTTCAATGCGTGCAGATGACCTTAATTTAACGAGGTTGAAGTTAATAGGTAACAAAATTTCAAAATCAAAATCTCAAATAATAAGCTTGGCGCTTTGCGAGCTATATTCAACTAAATACCTGGAGGTGATATGATAGAAGAAAGAATGAAGGGTGACCGAGGTATTCTATTTAAAGTCACAAAAAAAAAGAAGCTGATTTTGTGTTAAAACTACCCAGACCTCTACAAGACAAGTTCGAGGATTAACAGTGCTAAAATACCTTAAAATTACTAATTTTAATGCCTAAAATAGTCGATTAAACGTTGTTTAAGACCATTTTAGGCATTGTGGAGAATATCGGATTCGAACCGATCACCTCTTCACTGCCAGCGAAGCGCTCTAGCCAAATGAGCTAATCCCCCTTGATTGGAAAGTTTTAAAAAATTGGTTCTTCGGGTACAATTATCAGCATTTTTAACGACTTTTTCAAGTTAGTAAAGGACAGTTCAAGATTTTTGTCATCAAAATTTACTGGAAGGTCGATTTGTAAATGCAGAAATGAAAGCTGTTCAACATGCTTTTCAGATTTATGTCTAATGATCAGATGATATGGGTTATAAACTCACTTTGGTTAGTCTAAGGGCATATAAAATTTCATTTATCAAGATATTTCATTTCTTTTTTGCCGGGTGCAAGGCTTTTTTTTTAGTATCCAGAGCACATATTTGCCCTTGAGCATGTGCAAAATGTAGCGTTCGAAATTAGTACAGAATTGTCATAGTATTATCATAAAAGTATATATTCGTTGTATATTATTTCAGAGAACTAGGTTTAATTCTATACATTTATTTAATAAATATTTTAAGTTTATAATAATAATTTATTTAAATTTAATTAAATGTTAAGTGCTATCAGGTGCACTTAAAAAAAACTGGGCGTATCTGAAAAGCCATACGAGTAGGAGAAACCATAAACATTTAACATGTCAACCTTATTTCTTAATGCAACAAGTGCGATGTCTGCTGATGCTACAGCTTTATCGCGTATTACAAACGGTGATCCAATAGCTATAACCTTCTTTATTGGTTATATGGCTATGTTGGCGTCTGCAGTATTCTTTTTCTTTGAAAGAGGTTCAGTAGATCCAAAATGGAAAATTTCATTATTAGTTTCAGGATTAATTACTGGAATTGCAGCAGTACACTATTACTACATGAGAGATTTTTATCTTGCAACAGGACAAAGTCCAACGGCATTTCGTTATGTAGATTGGACACTTACTGTTCCATTGATGTGTGTTGAGTTTTATCTATTAACAAAGCCATTTGGTGCTAAAAGCTCAACTTTATTCAAGTTGATTATTGGTTCATTAGCCATGCTAATCTTTGGTTTTATTGGTGAAACTTCAGGTATTGATAACAATATCATGTGGGGAGTTCTTTCTACTCTTGGCTACTTGTACATCGTTTACGAAGTATTTGCAGGTGATATTGCTAGATTGACAAAAGAATCAAATAGCCCTGCTTTGGCTAATGCTATGTTCTTATTGAAAATCTTCATCACTTTAGGTTGGTCTATCTATCCAATTGGATACATGGTATTACCTGGAAACCTTTTATCAGGTATGTTTGAAGTTAGCTCAATTGATTTGTTCTACAACGTAGCTGATGCAATTAACAAAATTGGTTTCGGTTTAGTTATCTATTCTGTAGCAATAGCTGAAACAGCAAAAGCTAAAAAGGCATAAGCTGTTTTTAATATATTGAATTTCAATTAATCTAAAAACAAAAGGTATCCTCAACGGATGCCTTTTGTTTTTTATTCCCTTTTTACTTGTATTTACATCATGATGGATGCCAATATAATTGTAGTTGGTGCTGGTTGTGCAGGCATGCAATTAATAAATGCCTTGCTCAAGTTGCCTGCCGAACAGACTGGGGATATTTTGCTAATAGAAAGTAATCAGCAGGTTATTCATAAATCCTGGTGTTTCTGGACCAATAAACAATCAGAATATGATTTTTTAATCGGAAAGTATTGGTCAGAATTAAAATTTGGCTCTTCAAAGGCTGATTTATCTGGCGAAATTACACCATACCGATATAATTATATCAATAGCGAGTTGTTTTTTGAATATCATAATCAACTGATCTCCAATTCTTCGAGGGTTAAGGTTATTCATGAGGAAGTAAAAATGTGTACTTCAGATTCTAACTTAAAACAAGTGCACACCCAGAATAATATATATCAAGCTCAGCATGTTTACAGCAGTATAGTTGATTATTCAACTATTGAGAACAATAAGGTTTTACTTTGGCAGCATTTTAAGGGATGGTTTATAAAAACTGAACAGGCAGTTTTTAAGTCTAATCAGGCTACCATCATGGATTTTAATATAGCTCAGAATCAGGCAGTACATTTTATGTATGTTTTGCCATTTTCTGAAACAGAGGCATTGATTGAATTTACTTCTTTTTCGTCAATGGAGAGCTATTCTGATCTGGAATATGATGCCTATCTTAAAAAGTATATTTCTGAAAAATTTAATTGCTCTTATGAGCTCATTAGAGAAGAAAGAGGTAAAATTCCGATGACTGAGTTTGAATTTCCCGCTTGTTCTAGCGACGGAATAATCCATATTGGATCTGCAGCGGGTGCAATCAAACCAAGTACAGGCTACGCATTTAACAGGATTTCGCGGCACACAGAATATTTGATAAAATGCTTTTTAACAAACAATACTAGTATAAAAAAGTTACCTGGGTTAGGCAGATTCCATTTTTATGATACCTTACTTCTTCAGATTATTCAGAATCAACCAGAAAAAGTTTCTGTAATCATGGAACAATTATTTTTGAATAACTCCTTCAAACAAATTTTATCATTTTTGGATGAGAGTACTTCACTTTTGCAGGAGCTAAGCCTTTTTAATACATTGCCTAAGCGATTATTCCTTAAACAGGTTTTCAAATATGTTCAAGCTCAATTATAAATCTAATCGGTTTAAATTCTTGATTCTAGCCTTTGGCCTGTTTGTAATACACTATTTTTTTCCTTTACATTCAACTTTACAGCTCATTTTCTTTGGTTTAGGAGTAATTCTTTTTGGAATCCCACATGGATCTTTAGATCATTTTATTTATCATAAGGAACGAAACGAAGTAATGAATATGAGGTCGATCAGTAAGTTTTTATTGTTCTACTTAGGGTTTGCGGTGCTTTATGCCTCATTGTGGTTGATTAGTGTTGAGTTATCTATTTTACTATTTATAGTAATCTCTGCCTATCATTTTGGTGAGATGGATTTAAAGGCGCTTGCAATAAAAACAAGTTTAAGCTCCAGAATTTTATTTTCATTTTATGGCTTACTTTTTCTAGTCAATTATCTGCTCTTTCAATTCCCTAATGTAGAATCTATCCTTCTTGGTTTTCCAGATTTTGAACAAAGCCAGATTGAAAGGCTTAGATTGCTTTATGGATATCAGGAAGAAGTGATGATTGCTTCTTTGCTCATTTTTATACCCATTTTATCAATCTACTTATTTCAAAGTAAACTACTTGGTTTAGTTCAACTAGAAACTGTTTTACAATTAGTGGTATTGATGCTAATTGTATTTAATCTGCCCATATTACTCGGTTTTGGCTTTTATTTTAATATCTGGCACGCTGGGCTTTCTATGATTGAAATAAAAAAATTCTTAGGCTGGCAAGATAAAAGCTATTGGTTTATTTATCGTAAATCGTGGTTGACAAATGGTTTATCATTTTTAATGATTGGACTTTTGTTTGTAGTTTTTAAGGGTAATTTAGAGAGGTTATTAGCCATTTTTTTTATGTCAATAGCCATTTTAACAGCTCCGCACATGAAGGTTATCTCTGTGCTGTTTTCAAAAGAACGCTAATTAACTAATCATATTTTCTATTTTAATTTTTTTTTCACTCCTCTGATATTGGATACAATTTGTCTTATAACTTATTGATTAGCATTGATTGCAGTTGAAATATTTATACTATATAACCGTATTGAGTATAGATAATAACCGATAAATGGATATAAATTCAATTATAATGGATGTCAAACATTTACTATAAATTTGACTTTAACAAAAAAGTAAACATGTTAATAAATGAAAAAAATAATACGATACCCTTCAATTCTTTTTCTTTTGATTTCAACTATTGCGATAGTTCGATTTATCTGGTTAAGTAATGATCACTTAGAATGTTCACAGAAAGTTGAAAATAAACGAGATTCTAATGGTAACCTAGTAACCATAAAAAGTCATGTTTGCAATGAGAAATATAGT
>NZ_JBIKSU010000037.1:0-20218 GCF_044348475.1 Daejeonella sp.
ACTTCTTATTCATTGCTATAATCACTATTTATTGTTCTTTTTTAATTGTTTAATTGATGAAGGTGAGGGAACTTTGTAGTTCAATGAACAAATTAGCTTTGGGTATAGGTGAAAAAAGACTACTTTTGATACTATCAAATGATAGTATCAATGAAACCTCCTTACGAAATTACTCCAAAAATTTTAAAGTTAATAACTTCTATTTCTGAAAAAATCGGAGAAGTCAATGCCAATTATCTTACCAAACAATCTCCACAACTTCGTAAGCAGAATAGAATAAAAACTATTCATTCTTCTTTAAAAATTGAAGGTAACACTTTAACCGAAGAGCAGATTACAGCGTTGATAGAAAACAAAAGAGTGATTGGTCCGGAAAAAGATGTTTTAGAAGTTTTAAATGCTATCAAAGTTTATGAAAAATTAGACAGCTATAACTTCTCTTCAGATAAAAGCTTTTTGAAAGCGCATCTCGAGTTAATGAATGGATTAATAGAAAGTGCGGGGAAATATAGAACCCAAGGAGTTGGAATAGTTAAAGGAACAATAGTTGAACACATTGCACCTCCATTTGAGAATGTTCCGTATTTAATGAAAGATTTGTTCAAATATCTCAAGGATTCTAATGAATTAACATTAATAAAAAGTTGCGTATTTCATTACGAAATGGAATTCATTCATCCTTTCCTAGATGGTAATGGTAGAATGGGAAGACTATGGCAAACTCTAATTTTAATGTCTGAATATGCAGTTTTTGAGTTTTTGCCATTCGAGGCGTTAATCAGCAAAACTCAAGATGACTATTATAAATCACTAGCATTAAGTGACAAATCTGGGAAGTCAACTATCTTCATTGAATATATGCTTGATGTCATTGAAAAATCATTAAAAAATTTACTGAATTACAATAACAGAGTTTTAAAAGATACTGATCGTTTAGAATACTTTTTGAACCTCGGCATTAAAGAATTTAATCGAAAAGATTACATGAACGTTTTTAAAGATTTGTCGTCAGCAACAGCTAGCAGAGATTTAAAAAAGGGAATGGAAATGAATAGGTTTGAAAGTATTGGTAAGTTCAATAAAACGAAATATTTACTGAAATAATGACTGTTGCTAACAGCGGTTTGACAAGATTGCAAATTTGTGGCAAATTCACGTTTGCGTTCCGGAATAAATTTTATGTTTAATGGAAAATAAACGGTTCCGAAGCTCGCAACCTCAACCTCGCCTAGCCCGAAACCGTTGTATAAGGGATAAAGAAATTTGTTTAGGGATACTACTAAGCTCCTTCACTTTGTTCAGGATGACAGGTGCATAGCGCTTCAAAAAATAAATTTCAATCAAAAAACGATGTCATCGCGAAACCTGCTCTTGGCAGGTGAGGGAACTTTGTGAAACTGACATAAATACATCTATGTAGATGTTTTTGGAAAAACACACGCGACACGCGTGCGCCAGCACTGAAAGAAGATGCTCGCAAAGACGCAGTTTTATATTGGATAAAGAAATTTGTTTAGGTAGTATACTACTAAGTTCCTTCACTTTGTTCAGGATGACACGGGCACAATCAATAAAAAAAAGCACGCGCGAAATGCGCGTGCTAGCAAGCAAATAAAATAATTCAGTAATCAATAAGCCTATTTTTTCAAAGACAAAATCAGCGCTTTAAGTTCTTCAATTTGTTTTTGTTGTTCCTGTATAGCCTTAGTCAAGACCGGAACCAAATTGGAATAGGTAATCCCTAAAATTTCTCCCTTACTTAAGTCTCCTTCTTTTCCAGTAACTACTTCTGGAACTAGTTTTTGTACTTCTTGTGCAATAAAACCAACCTGCTTTAAATCATTGCTAATTAAATTATATTCAACAGGTCTTAATTTTAAAACAGTTGACAATCCATAGTTAGAATTAACTATGTTCTTCTTAATACGACTATCTGATGCTGCAGTCCATGCTACTTGACCTCCAATAGTAGTCACAGAAGCATTTCCCAGTTGAATGGTGTTGCTCGCTGTAACTCTAGCTCCATTACCAATTGCCGTAGTATTGGTTAAGTCCTTGTTGCTGCTGGAAACCCCTGCATCAAAGCCAATGGCTGTATTTAAAGTTCCTGTTTCATTATTTTGAAGAGCATTCATCCCGATTGCTGTGTTATTTGAACCTGTAGTATTAGAAAAAAGTGCACTTTCTCCAGTTCCAGTATTATTATTGCCTGTAGTGTTTCCCCTAAGAGCCGAGGTACCGCTTGCTGTATTAAAATTACCACTGGTATTACTTCTAAGAGTACGAAAGCCAATTGCTGTGTTATAGGTACCTATGATAGCTCCAGAAGATACATTAGATGAAAGTGTTTCTCGGCCGAATGCTGTGTTAGTTGTATTAGAACTATTAGTTAAAGTTGATTTACCTTTACCAACTGTAATTCCATTCACCGTTAAATTACCACTGGTGATTACATCAGTGACAGCCGCATCTCCTAATTGAATGGTGTTGCTCGCTGTAACTCTAGCTCCATTACCAATTGCCGTAGTATTGGTTAAGTCCTTGTTGCTGCTGGAAACCCCTGCATTATAGCCAATGGCTGTATTTAAAGTTCCTGTTTCATTATATTCAAGTGCTAAAGGACCGATTGCTGTGTTATTTACACCTGTTGTGGTTTTATCAAGAGCAAATGCGCCAAATGCTGTATTAAATCCACCTGTGCTTATTTTAAGAGCATCTAGGCCAATTGCTGTGCTATAATTACCTGTTATGTTACCTGAAAGTGCGTTCATCCCGACTGCTATATTAGAATTACCTGTGGTGTTACTATTAAGAGCTGCAGTGCCGATTGCTGTATTAGTACTTTCATTTCCACCACCTTTACCAACCGTAATTCCATTCACAATAGCATCTTTTGAAAATGTTGTTGTCTCTGAAAATGTTTTTGAAGCTGTTATTGTTTGTGCAGTATTGGTAGTTACATAATTCGTTAGATCCGGAGTAGGGATCGAAGTCCAGCTTAAAATTCCAGATCCAGTGGTACTTAATACCTGTCCACTAGTTCCATGAGTATTCGGATAGGTCACTGTTCCTGCTATTAAATTTCCAGTGGTAGCAATATCGGTTGTTAAATTGATGGTGCCAGAGGTAAGCGTACCAACACTCGTTAAACTTGAATTAACCACATTAGATGCAAGCGTTGTTCCAGTTAATGTACCAGCATTTGCAGTTACAGTTATATCCCCACTTCCATCAAAGGCTACTCCATTGATTGTTTTTGAAGCGGCTAATTTAGTGGCTGTTCCTGCATTACCTGTAATAGTTGTTTGATCACCAGAATTTACACCAGATAAATTATTTAGGGTAGCCACACTGGTGGTTAGTCCTGTTAAATTAGTTGCTGTTGCTGCATTCCCTGTTACACTTCCTGCTATCGGATTGGTAACTGTTAAGTTAGCTAATGTTCCTACACTGGTTAAACTAGAACCTGTAACAGTTGAGTTTAATGTAGTTCCTGTCAATGTTCCTGCAGCGGCAGGTACAGTAATATCAGCACTTCCATCAAATGCTACTCCGTTGATGTTTTTTGCAGCTGCTAATTTAGTGGCTGTTCCGGCGTTACCTGTAATAGTTATTTGATCGCCTGTATTCGTTCCTGTAATAGCTGAAAGTTTTGTTTTTTCGGTAGTGGTATAATCATTGCTTGATAAATCCTTGCCAGCTACCTTGTCTACCTTGCTAGCTACGTCAGTTTGAATGGCCATCAACTTCCAAGCAGAACCCGTAAAATAATAAAAACCTATGGGAGCTGTGGTTTGATAAATCAATAACCCTTCGGCAGGACTCACAATCGCATCTTTTTGGGTAGCGCTTAATCTTGGAATTAAGATCCCTTTGTTATTGGCTGATGAGCTAACGTCTAAGGCTGCAGAAGCTGCAGGTGTTTTAGTTCCAATACCAATTTGAGCAAATGTTGGTACAGAACCAAGCAAAATAAAAATGCTAAAAAGCAAGTAAAAAACAGATTTCATGGGTTTAATTTATAAGTTATAAAATGAGTATTCTATATGTGATCCATTTGCTACTAACGCTAATTATCAATGGTTAAGAATCAAGCAACTATTTATAAAACAAAACTATGAAGTGTTAATCTTGTTAGAAGAGGGATAGCATACTAAACATGTCCTATAATTTTATTATGGGACAAGAAAGACATACTAATAGAATTTTTAAAGTGGGGGGGGGTATTAAGTTTTGAAAAAATCAGAAGGCATCATCCCTTTTTCCTTCTTAAAAGCTCTATAAAAAGTAGACTTGCTACTAAATCCTGATTCTAAAGCAATTGCTTCGATAGTTTTTGCATTGCATTTTGCAGGATAGGTTTGAATAAAATAGTCAATCCGAAATTTATTAAACCAATCTAGAGCACTAATTCCATAAGTGGCTTTAATTAATCGTGAACATTTATGAATACCCATAGAAGAAGCCCGGGCTAAATCCATAAGATTAAAATTTGGATTTAAGAAAAGTTTATCTGTTAGCATCATATTTTCTAATACCGAGCCAGCATCTTTTTCAGAAACAGAAGAATTGACATTACTTCCATTTTTTATAGAAAAAAATGTTGAATTAGTATTATGCGACGGATATTCTTTAACAAAAAAAAGATATCCATAAAGCAGTTTTGGATTCATAAAAATTGAATATATGAAGCCAAACCATACCGCAATACCGAACCATAAAGAAAATTGATACGCAAGTGGATATTGATTTATAAACAAAACACCATTTTGGGAAAATTCACTAATAAATAAATTAACATGACTCAAGGTGATTGCAGTCAATCCCGAAATAAGCAATGTTTTTTTTGATTGGCCCCATCCCTTAATGTCCATAAGTTTAGAACGGAATAGTGCCCTCCAACTAAGGCTTAAATAAATTAAAAATAAGCTGTATTTAAACCAATAATGAAATGATGCTGGCATAAATCCGGTATCATCAATTATAGCCATATTTTTAGTGTTAATTAATTCAGCAACAAGAAGATCTGTATCTAGAGAGGGCGAAAAATACCAAGGATAAATTTCAATCACTGCTAAAATTGCAGGGATGAAATGTAAATACTCAATAGAACTGAGCTTTTTTCTATTATGAATTAAAGCGTTTGTGTATAAAAGAATACAGGCGGGAGCTGCATAATATAAGGGGAATGAGAATCGTAAAATAAATGGAATTTGAGTAATATAACCAGTTTCAACTAAACAAAAACATAATAGCTGATGAAACCGTACAAAAACCCATAAAAACAGAGTTGCTCTCAACAATGGTTGAGCTGTTTTTTTTAAAAGCAAACGCAAAGCAACCAAAAGAAGAAAAAAACATATAGTCGATATAAAGAATAATGAAAGCACTGCCAATGAAATTAATAGCCCATCTAAAAAAAATCACAATCATATCAAATTGTAAATCTGCAAGAGTTACAATTCTGTTAAAATCAAGTGCTATTTAAATTAATTTCTTTAAAAAAGAGAATTTTATAATTAATTTAATTTTTAATTAAAAAACTATATTTTATATAATAAAATAAACTTAAAAATTAAACAAAGTAGACTGGAGTAATTACAGAAAGAAATAAGGCAAGCATCTTAATCCATTAAAAAAATATTTAATTTCAGTAAAAGTCAGTTAAAGGGTTAACATTGCAGCGATTGAAGTAAATTTAAATACCCATTCAAGCATGATTCCAATACCTGATTAATGAGCAAATTTTTGAATCATTTTGAGGCTATTATAAGATTTATTTCATTTTGACCAAATTCAGTTGTAAATCTTGCTCGCTTAACCCATTTAATTCAGAATCAGAATAATTCATGCTTAAACTTCCACTAAAAGAAGTACTTGGATTACTGAATTGATATACCCGAAATACTTGACTCGATAACTTGGCAGTTGAGGCAGATACTTGGGCAAGATTGGTATTTTTCAATGTAAAATCTTTAGTCGGAATCATTGACATTACACCTGCATGAAATATACCGCCCGCAGTAATAGTTATCCCTTTTCCTGAACCTATAGAAATTAAAGAATCGGTTTATGAAAATGCCTGAGAGGTAATCAAAGACAGGAATAATATGAATATGTATCTCATTACAATTTGGTAATTGTTATTTAGATAATTAAATTATCGTTTCGATTGTTTTTAAACCAAAAAAGCCATCCTAAATTCACGCAGTTATAAGAAGTATGGCAAACAAACGCAATTGCCAATTGAACCAGAAATTTGAAAGTGAAATTATCACAGAATGAAATTGATTTGATGCGCAACTCAGCAATTTTACATTAATGGAAGGCTTACATGTTTTCGATTGCAAAAATGCATGAAATTACATTGAATTTACATAAAGATTTACGCCATTTATTAATTTAGCGCCTAGAAAAAAGCTGTAAATTATATACCCAAGATATTCTTAATGCAAGAAAATGAAGAAAAACCAGACCTCGTAGTTTGGGACAATGAACGTGGTTATTATCAAAAAGGGCTAAGCTACGGCAGTAATGTTAGTGCACCTGCAATTAAACTTGATAATGTTTCTGGGTGGAAGCAATCTAATGCAGATGTAGCCAATAAAAACTTTAAGACCAAGTTTGATGAACTAAAAGAAGAATACGAAAAATTGGTGAATGAGGTTCAGCTTAATGAATTGGTTTATTCATCGAAATACAATTTTACTCCGATCATGGGGCAGGTTTATCATCTTTACAGTAAGGCCGATGATTCCTTATTTCTTTCCATGATCTCACCTGATAGCTGGAAACAAAAATATCTGGGTTCTTTTAAATTAGATACCAGCCATAAATGGGCAAAGGTTGAGCTTTAGAAGCTAATTTGCCAAATAGCTTTATAAAAAGATGAATTTTAGATCAAAATTTCATCTGGTCTAATTCTAGTCCAAATAACTTTTTACTGATCTCATTAAGCTTTACAGTAGAGCCAGAAAGGTGTATGGTACGATGTATATGTTTAGCATTTTTCATAGGCGCAAGGCTTAATGCCGGCGAGGAGCTCTCTAATTCATAAAATTTTCCCATCTGTTTCCCATCAATAGGGCCATCTGTATAGGCATTTACTGCATCTCCTTCAAATGGATTATCCTGTAACTTCCAGGCAGAGTTCACATAGTCAGTTAGGCCATCCGACAAAGTAAACTGAGCGATAGTCAGTACTTTATTTTTTGCATCATAACTGCCTGCAATTGGCAATGCCCGTTTAGGCGAAACACCAATTTTACTACGCTGTTTGGCATCGGCTTTGAATAGGAGATAGCCATCCCCTATTTTCAATCGATCTGAAGTTAATTTGCCGAAATAATCATCCGTAACTATCTTACCCAGACTTAATGAATCTCCTTTTTTATAAGGCATAACCACATTGGTTTGATCATTAGACTGAAGCATACTCAGTATCCACATCGAAAGCAATCCCGATTGTTTTTCCCAACCTTTAGACCCGATATTGGTTAGCACATTTTCAGACTGGAAGCCAACTGAGCGAATAGCTGAACTCAATTCGATACCGAGTAATTGCCCAATGGTTTTTTGATCCAGCAAAGAAATGGTCCGATTAATTTTAAGATCAAAACGAGTACCTGAATAATTTTCAATCTGCATGGTCTTTTCAAACTTGGCTTCGGTATTAGTTGAAAAAATTAAATTAAAAGCCTCAGAATCGATCGCCTTAGGCACATACCAATTGTTAAATGTAAAGTCTGATCCTTTTTTAAAGAACAAAGAAAATTGTCCTCCTTCGGGTCCAAGCCAGAATCTTTCTTCACCACCCAAAGCGGTAAAATGCTCAGAAAATGCTCCGGTGGCAATCAGGTCATGGTTTATCCAGCCATAGCTCAAGCCCTTTTCTCCATCAGAGGTACTGGTCATTACGCGACCCTGATACGCAGGCAATACGATTACCTGTGCGCTCCCGTTCAAATCCTTGAGCAAGACCATATCGGGATGATGTTGTTTTAAAAATTCAAGATCATATCCAAAAGTCCCCTTTTGATTGGGCTCCTTATTGCATGAAACGAACACAAATAAAACAAGTAAGAAATAGAAATATCTTTTCACGGTTTGAGAATTTTGAATAAACATGATCTAAGAAAATTAAAAAAAATTAACAACAACCTTCTGCCCCAGAGCAAGACTTTGCCTCAGACAAAGGTGCACCATTCAGTATTTCGTCTGCAGTTGCGGGCCTGATATCTACAATGTTGAGATGATAAACCAATATCTCGCCGGCCAAGGGATGATTGGTATCCAGAACTGTAAAATCGCTAGTTTTATGTAGTAAAACGCCCTCCCGACCATCCAATAATTGAACAATATCTCCGGTTTGCAAACTGCCAAGATCCGGAATATCTTCATTTTTGATCTGAATAACCAACTGATCTTCTCTTGAACCAAAAGCCTCTGATGGATCAATACGTACTTCCATTTCATCGCCTACCATCTTCCCATTCAAGGCTTCTTCGAGTTTGCCGAGAATATTTCCTGCTCCATGTAAATAGGCTTCAGGAGCATAGCCTGCAGTATCCTGAATGAGCACATCATTGATATCTTTCAGAGTATAATGAATTGAAACTACGGTATTATTTATTACCTGCATAAGGCTAAACTTTAAAGGATAATTTTTGACCAGGCACCAGCCTGATTGTGGAAGAAAATTTCAGAGTGCATCTATTGCCTTCCTGTAAGATGGATGCCGGTATAAGCTGATCATCAAGCATAACCTGTAGGTCAGTAACTTGATGCAAAGCATGCAATGAGAAACTATTCAGACTTAACTCTCCATACTGCACTAACAGGCTTGCCTGAAGCTTTTGAGATCCCCTTTCTTGTTCATAACACCCCCAAGCCGCTGCAGAAGTAAAAGGAGCTTTGAACTTTTCAGGATTCAATTTAGGATTGAAAGCCATATGACCATTGGGGCCATGATATTCAAATCCGCACGCGGTAATAAAAGTTCCATAACTGGCCATTGCTCTTGCATAATGATCACTACATTCAATTTCATTAAATGGATTCCGTTTTGCGGCATGATACCTATCGTGAATCATTCGGGTAATAACCATCGCTTCATCGGTCATTCCTTCGGCCATCATGTGGGAGGCTACCTGATGCTCAAACCCGCTCATGCACTCATGAAAATAACCCAATTGCCAGGTAATATTATCTCCATAAGGTCTTGTTTCATTCTTTGGATTAGTATTCATCACTAAGCCCCCTTCGCCAGCAAGTGCATAGGGTCTTCCTCCGGTACGTTCTTTAATATAAGGGCCCACATCGGGAGTGAAATTATACTTCCATAAAGATTGTAATGCTTTTAGCGTTTTTTCCTTATCAATGATACGGCCCAGCGCTACCTGATGCGACCAGCTTTGCCCGTAAACCTGGTCAATATGGCATGTATTATAAGATCCCAACTTTTCTCTGCCTTTGATCTCATCCGGTCTGTGAATAAAGTATTCGCCATTGAAAAGTTTCTCCTCCATGTTTCTGCTACCTTTAATCACATATTCATTACAAATCTTCTCAAACTCAGAATCCTTCATTTCGGCAGCCATTGCTCCAGCTGCTTTTACTGCTGCAATACATAAGACCACAAGCCAGGCAATTTCGCCATCCCAAACAGCATCAAGCGTATTCTCAATTGGAGTATCCTCCATGCCATCCTGATTTTTATCCTGTCGGATGACCCATTCTGTTGCCAGCTTGATCTTATCCCAGTTCTTATTCAAAAACTTTTTGTCTACACTCATTTGATGCTCGCGGTAAATCCGCAAGATAGTTCCTGCCTGACCATCAATTGCTGCTGTTTTAACAACCTCGCCTCGATACCAAATCATCCCATCAGGCTGCAATGATAAACCCAAATCTATCCGCTGGCGGGTATCTCGTTCTATGCCCGGAAATATACGGCCTACTGCCTGAGCATATTGCCAAACATGAGTACAAGTGCCCTCGCAGCAACCAACCCCTTCCCAGGCATAAAATCTGCCTGAACGAAAACGATGCGCTGTTGTAGTAGCTAGGGTTGAAATATTTGAAAAAGTACGTTCTAAGAACCACCATGGTAAACTTGAATCAAACCAAGTATTTTTCCATAATTTACTTGTATTGCTTAGTGAAGAAAAATTCTGATGTACATAGGTTAATACTTCTGAAGCAGAACTAAACCAATTTGCATAATAACGACCTTTATCCTGAATAGCCTGATTTAACTTCAGATTGGCAAAATGCCAAGCTATTGAAAAATGCGCCTCAATTGTAGCTCCAGGCTTAATTTGGTATACAGCACGAACCGCAGCGATGAGTTGCTGATCTATAGTCTTTTCAGTAAATTTTTCATTCTGTTGAGCAAAAGAAGCCAGCGTTATAGGAAACTGAAGATCTGTAATTGCCTTAGAATCACCCCCTAAAGAGGCAATGCCCAATGTGCCAAAATCTGGATCTTGCAATTGAAGAAGCGATCCATTCAAATTGATACTTCCCTGTACTGTTTTCAATTTGCCCTCAGCTAGCACTTCATTTCTGCGAATGTCTTTTGATCCTGCAGACCTTATTGAAACCTTATTCTCAAGCCAGCCCAGTATCGATACACTGACAGGCATTTGCGAATTGTTTTTAATAGAAAAAGAATATATAGTACAGGGCAGCCCAGAACTTTTTTCATCTAGTGGGATAAATGGTGAATAAACATTTGCTGTAATTTCTAGAGGCAGCTCTTTAGAGATATAGCGAATACTAGCCATTGGGTAAGTTGCTTCAAAAATAATCTCATCCCAATCATCGGCAATCATTTTCTTTAAATAGGTTTGTTTACCTACTTGGATTTTAAAGGCAAAACCCTGTTCCATAGGGCGGATATCTCTGGCAGGTTGAACATACGCTGAGCCATCTCTAGAACGAACTTTCTTTCCAACATGAAGTTCAGTGCCCCAGTCAACTGATTTTGGATCAATACCCTCCTGTTGAGAATTAAAAATATCCCATAACCATAAGCGTCCATCTCCACCCAGGTAAACCGTGCCGGTATTGATACCACCAACTGGCATTCCAATAAAGTTAAGCTCGTTTTTGCTTTTATAGTATTTACTTACAGAACCCCGCTGGAACAATGATTTTACCCATTGGGGATCTAGTTTTTTATCGACAGGAATATTATGAACCAGCTCGCCTGGCAAAAATGGCCCGGCAATAGCCCTTGCCCTATTGGCATACATTCCGGCAGCAAATATCCCGGAGGTTTTTAAAAAGAATCTTCTTTGCATAAAGCAGCTAAAAAATTAAAAGCAAAATTAAAATTAACATAAATAGTGATTCATAAAGATGAATTAGTTCATTTATAAAAAATACCTTAATTTAATTTTTTTAATCTGAGATAAACCAAATTTGTTTTTATGATTTTTTCTAAACTAAACATAGTTAAAAATACAATCCTTTTTACCGGATTGTTCTGTCTGTCCAATAGTTCTATTGCACAACAATCATTCACATCAGGCGAATTAAAAATGAGCTTGAACAAGCAAGGATCGATCACAGAATTATCCAATTCTTTAACAGGCAAAAACTACCTTTCATTAGATACTCTATCTCCTCTTATTACGCTGGTAAGCAATGATATACGTTACAAACCGGCCTCAATGGCCTATGATAAAATTCAGAAAAAAATTACACTGGCCTATCCAGCAACAGGAGTTTCTATTGATGTTAAGGTAAGCAGTAAAAACACCCATCTGGTTCTAGAAATTATCCGAGCAGCTCCTGAGAGTAAAATCGATGCCATTGTTTGGGGGCCAATCCCTAACACCATTAGTAAGACCATTGGCGAGATTATTGGTGTTGTGCGCGATGGAGAAGTTTCACTTGGAATTCAGGTACTAAATATCAAAACACTCGGCGGTGATTATCCAACTAGAGAAGGCAGCACCTGGGCAAGGGGCATTGCGGCAGTGCCAGCAAAATGGGGAAGTACTCTGCAGGCCTATTCCATTAACCGGGATCGTGATCGCTTTGTAGATGCATGGGGTGGTCTTTATAAAAACATGCCTGTAAAAGCTTTAAAAGGAGAAACGGTAGTTGGAAGTAAAATTGCCATATTTAGCTGTAAAGAATCGGTTACCTTCAACCGCTTAGAGCAAATTGAGATTGCAGAAAACCTACCGCATCCAACGGTAAATGGGGTTTGGTTTAAAAAATCAAATCTGTATGGTAAATCTTATATGATTTCATCCTATGGTGAAAAAGATATAGATGAAATGATTGGGTATACCAAGCGTGCAGGGCTAGTATCCTTATATCACGAAGGGCCCTTTAAAAGTTGGGGTAATTTTGTATTAAATCCGGAACAATTTCCAAATGGCAGGGATGGCTTAAAAAACTGTGTAGATAAAGCTCATGCAGCCGGATTATACCTTGGAATGCATACCTTAACCAATTTCATCAATACCAATGATCCGTATGTGTCGCCTAAGCCTGATAACAGACTTAGCTTGACCGGATCATCCACATTAACTAAATCAATTAATGCTGAGCAAAATACAATTGAGCTTGCCTCACCAGAATATTTTAATGATGAACAAGGGAACAACTTGCACACTGTGAAAATTGGTTCTGAATTGATACGCTATAAATCGGTAAGCAGTACTGCACCTTATATTTTAATGGATTGCCAGCGCGGTGCATTTGGAACTGTTCAATCTGCTCATCAGGCGGGCGAGCCGGTGGGTAAACTATTTGATCATTCCTACAATGTGTTCTTTCCAAACCTAGACATGCAACGGGAAGTTGCAAAAAATATCACCAAGCTAATGAACGAAACCGGTGTAGATCATCTTGATCTAGACGGGCATGAAGGAGCCCTCGCATCAGGCCAAGGAGATTATGCGCTCGAGCTATTTGCCAAAGATGTGTATGATCAGGTTAAACATGATTTTATTATTGGTACCAGTTTGAGTAAAACATTTTACTGGCACATAGGCTCCTACTATAATTGGGGCGAGCCTTGGTACGGAGGCTTTAAAGAAAGTATGCAACAATACCGCATCGATAATCAGGGTTTATTTGATCGAAATTACATGCCACACATGTTGGGATGGTATCTTTTGGCTGAAAACACAACCCTTCCGGAGATGGAATGGATGCTTGCTAGAGCAGCAGGATATGATGCTGGATTTGCAATGGTGGCAAGGCCTGCAGCCTTAAGAAAAAATTCTCAGTCAAACCTATTATTAGATGCCATACGTGAATGGGAATTGGCAAGAAATGGAAATGCATTCAGCAAAACACAACAGGAAGCATTGAAAAATCCAAAGAATGAATTCCATCTCGAAAAACGCGATGAAGGTAAATGGACGCTACATCAGTATGCCATGTCGCCTGTTTTTACCAGAGAAAAATATGAGCGCCAACCGGGTGAACCTACTCATACTACATGGACTTTGCAGTACCCATGGAAGGAGCAGCCTTTACAATTTAGACTGCAGATTACAGGCGAAACTGGCAGTGTAAAAAACATAAAAATACAAATCGACAAGTATAAGGAGCTTTTATTCCCTGTTGAACTAGCTGCCGGTGAAAGCCTGGTTTGCGATGGTACAGAAACCATCCGCCTGTACGATAAAAATGGCAAACCTAAAGGATCCTTCAAATTACAAAACAAACCTCCAAGCGTTGCTCCCGGAGCACATATCATTTTAATCGATTCGGACTTTGCTGGAGATGCAACTCCGAAAATTGAAGTGCAATTTAAAGGGCTAGATAAAATGGAGAAAATTGAGGTTTCTAAAACTATTAATTGATTCTTTCTAGGCCAGTTAGGCATACGCGACACGCGTGCGACAGCAGACCTTTTTTAATTTTTTTTTCTCGCAAAGACGCAGAAGGCTAGGTAGTATTTATAATCCATTCAGTTTCGAAGGTATAATTTGCGTCTTTGCGAGAGGTAGACGGCATACGCGGCACGCGTGCACCAGGGGATTGAGGCACGCGTGTGCCTAGCTACTTTTTGGATTAAGTGATAATAAAAGTAAATTAGCCCCATCATAAAACAAAATCCTATTTCAGACATGACCTTTCAGCATAAATCTCAATGGATAATATCAATACTGTTGATTTTTTCACTTTATGTTGAAGCTCAAGAAAATCGAACCCAGTCATCAGTCGCGAACCGACCTACTGTTCAAGCCAAATTATCTAATCAAGCTCCGATTATAGATGGAAAAATACTAGGCGATTCATTTTGGGAAAGTATAGAGCCCATTGGTGATTTAACCCAAATCAAACCTAATGTGGGTGCTCCTGCTTCCGAAAAAACAGTGATACGAATTGCTTATACAGATAAAATGTTTTACGTATCAGCTATCTGTTACCATATAGATCCAAAAGCAATAGTAGTTTCTGACTCAAGAAGAGATGCTGATCTGACCGATGACGATAGTTTTCTGTTTATTCTCGATACCTATAATGATACTCAAAATGGTTTTTTATTTGGAACCAATGCCGATGGCATGGAATACGACGCCCAAATTGACAATGAAGGTAAAGGCAGCAATAATACCAATCGACAGCAGGGAGGTGTAATTGGCGGAATAAACTTAAACTGGGATGCTGACTGGGATGTGAAGACCCAAATTGGTGATTATGGCTGGAGTGCAGAATTTGCAATTCCATTGCGATCTCTACGATTTACAGCGGGTCAAAATATGGTTTGGGGTATCAATTTTGAAAGGAACATCAGCAAAACCACAGAAACAGCTTATTGGGCAACAATACCAATTGGTTTTGATTTAAAAAGATTGTCAATGGCTGGCAAATTGCAAGGATTATCGCTGCAGAATCCCGGCAATTTCAAAATATTTCCATATGCACTTACACAGGTAGTCAACAATAAGGCCATAGTGCCTAATAAAACCGACAACAATTTTGAGGCCGGTATGGATTTGAAATATAGCATAACACCCAGTTTAACTGCCGACTTAACCTACAATACCGATTTTGCCCAAGTTGAGGTAGATGATGAGCAAGTTAATTTGGATCGATTCAACTTATTTTTTCCGGAAAAAAGGCCATTTTTTCTAGAAAATGCAGGCCAGTTTACTATGGGTAGCCCAGGCGAGGTAGATCTATTTTTTAGTCGCAAAATTGGTATTAGTGGGAAAGGAAATATTATACCAATTACAGGAGGAGGCCGGGTTTCAGGTAAAATAGGGCAAACTAATGTGGGATTATTAAGCATGTTCACAGACGATGTTCAAAGCCTAGGCATCGATAAGAATAGCTATAACATGGCCAGGGTCAATCATGATTTTCCAAAGAGCAGATCATCTATTGGAGGGGCATTCATAAACAGAGCAGGATTGGGTGAACGCAATGACGATTACAATCACGTTATGGCGGTTGATGGCAAATGGGGTCTTGGCCAAAAGGCACAAATAACCGGTTTTTTAGCTAAAAGTACAACCCCCGGAATTACTGATTCTGATCATTCATACAAACTTCAGTTCAGTTATAATTGGCTAAGATGGGAACTCAGAGCTGCCTACACCGAACTTGGTGAAGGATTTAACCCAGAAGTAGGTTTTCTTCAACGAAGTGCTTTCAGGAAACCTGAATTTTTTATCCAGCATAGATGGAGGCCAGATAATTTATTGAATTTATTAGAACTCAGGCCGCATGTTTCGTTCAGACAATATTCTGATTTTAAAGGAAATTTAGTAACAAGTTACCTCCATGTTGATAATCATTGGGTTTGGAAAAGTGGCCTTGAAATACATACCGGAATAAATTATACAACTGAAGGAGTTTTGCAAGATTTTAATTTATCAGGAGTCTTAGTTCCAAAATCAATATATAAGCATAAAGAAATGCAATTGGTCATGATTACCAATCAAAATAAAGCAGTTTCATTGAATGCCCGAACAATTGTTGGAGGATATTTTGGAGGAGATCGAATAGCAACTACGGCAACTGTAAAAGCGAGAGTTGGAGACAAGTTAAATTCTTCACTTATTGTCAATCACAATATATTAAATATGCCAAATGGCGAGTTGAAAGCCATTATACTTGGGAATCGTTTGGCATACTCGTTTACCCCACGTATGTTTGTTCAGAGCTTAGTTCAATACAATAACAGGTCAAGAATTACTTCTGTAAATGCGCGATTTGGCTGGCTTCAAAATGCCAATAATGGTTTGTTTGTGGTAGTCAATATCGTAAAAGATAAAGATTTATTTGACCTGATGGATACCCGAAGCCTGACACTGAAATACACGCGAAGCTTTGATTTATTGAGTTTGTAAAGATTCTTGGTGGCGCTTGGAAAGTGAAGATTGCTGATATTGTCAAAAATGATGATAAAGGGAAATTGATTAATGTAAATCTTGATATCAAAAATCCAAATAGAAAAGGTGAATTTGAGTATCGTGAGCCAGCCGAATTAGCCAAATCAATAATTGAAAGGGAAAAAGACATTTTCAGTTTAATGAAGGAAATAGAAAAAGAAATCAAAATCGCTTTGAGCTATGAAGGGTAATTGGAAACAAACTATAGTTGGTGATTTTGTTCAGCAATCGAACAACCAAATTTCACTTATTCCTACAGAAACATACACTTTACTGGGTATGAGTTTAGAAGGTAGAGGTTTATTTATTCGTGAACACAAAAAGGGTTCAGAAATTGGAAGCAAATCATTAAATAAATTACAGACTGGTCACTTTATTTACAGTCGTCTTTTTGCTTGGAAAGGAGCATTCGACTTTGTTACAGTTGAATTTGATGGATTTTATGTTTCAGATGAATATCCGACTTTCAAAGTAGATAACAAAAAAGCTGATGTTCGGTTTTTACATTACTATTTTAATCAAGCTAAAACTTGGAAAGCGGTTGAGCAGTTTTGTATTGGCGTCACAAAGGCAAGCCGAAATAGGTTTAAAGAAAGATTCTTTTTAGACTTTCCAATAAACCTTCCTGACCTTCTTACGCAGAAGAAAATCGTTGCAAAAATTGAAAAAATTACAAGTAAAAGCAGTCAAATATTTCAATTAACAAATGAGCAAACTAGAGACATCAATAATTTACTATTCAGCAAATACACTGACCTTATCGAAAGTGCTGAATGGTTGCCAATGAAAGACGTTGCTCCAATTATTCGCAGACCAATTGTTTTAAAAGATGAAGCATTATATCCCGAATTGGGTATTCGTTGTTTTGGAAAAGGAACATTTCACAAACCTGCATTAACAGGAACAGAAGTAGCAACCAAAAAAATTTTTCAAATCAAAACAGGTGATTTAGTTTTCAGTAATGTATTTGCTTGGGAAGGTGGAATTGCAGTTGCAAAAGAAGAAGATAATAACCGCTACGGCTCACATCGTTTTATTTCTTGTGTGGCTGATGAAGAAAAAGGATTAGCAGCATTTTTGTGTTATCATTTTCTATCTCAAAAAGGATTAGAAGATATTAACGCTTGCAGTCCAGGCGGAGCAGGAAGAAACAAAACATTGGGCTTAGATAAGTTGATGAAAATAATGGTTCCAGTTCCTTCAATTGAGATTCAAAAAGAATTCGTTGAACTTCTTGAAAAAACGAATGCTATCAAGGAACACCACAAAAAAACCGAACAAGAATTAACTGAACTTATGCCGAGTTTGCTAAACAAGGCTTTTAAAGGAGACTTGTAAAATGATAACAAAAGAAAAAGCCAATTTATTTAGAAAGCGGTTGTAATAATAATCTTACTCGAAATTGGACACGCTTAAGTATTAAGCTCCTTAAGGAAGAATATTGTAACATAAAACGCATTAAGTTTATTCATATATTTGAAAAAGCCTTAAAATCTCAATTTTATTTATGAAAAACAGTATGACTTTTATTTTAGCAACAGTTTTACTGCTTATGAGCTGTAACAGTTCCTCTGAAAGTGTTACTGAAAAAGAGAAATATCAAGATGGTACCTATTGTGCAGACGTTGATTACTATAATCCAAAAACTCAACGGACCAGTAGCTATAGTCTCAATGTTGTAGTAACGAATGGTAAACTTGTAAAAATAAAGTGGTCCAATAGCGGCTGGTTAGATGAAAATCACTTCACTGCCCCAATCGTTTCTGATAATGGCACTTGCTCATTTACCTCTGATAAAGGGTACTCTTATACAATTGACATAAAAGGAGCAGAATGTTCTTCTACGGATAATCCGGAAGATATTGACGGGTCTATGGCATATTTTAAAAGAAGCGAATGTGCAAACGTTTTTAACGCATCGCCAGAATTATTTAACCGATTTTTGAAATCAAGAAAAGTTTCTGCAGATGACATAATATCTGAAAAAGAATGCGACTTGATGCATGAGAGTTTTGAGTCCCTTAGCCGGTTAATGAAACTAGAGAAAAAAATTGATGAAGGGTATATACAAAAACATTTTAGTTGGAAAGGCGGTTTTGGTGGAAGTTGTCAAACAATTGTCGTAAAACGTCATGGCTCCTTTTATGTCCTAGAGATAACCAGTGGAGAAGCAACTATGGGGTTAACTTCATTCGATACTAAAATTACTGACTGGCAACGTATTATGATACAAGAAAATCCAAATGTAGACAAATGGGTGGTTGTGATGGCAAGAGTTATTGCTAATGGATCTAAATTAGAAATGGAGGACCTTTCAGAAAGTACATGCAAATAAAAAAACGATTTTATCAAGAAGAAGATGGACGCTGGTATATAGATTTACCAGAATACAATGAATCAGGAGTGGGCACTAAGTCCAATCTTGAAATGGTAGCAGGTGCAGACACCTTTCTATCTAGATTAGCAGAGGGTAAGACAACAATCACCCTTAAATTTGAAGATGAGCCATTTGAAGGTCACACTATAAATATTATAAGATCTTCTGATGATGGTTATACACCTGAACTTACAGATGATATGGAACTTGATTCAGGTGGGTGGTATCATTACTATGACAAGAAAAAGTGGTATCAATTAAAACCAACATGTCATACTCTTTGGTTATGTTCTGTCACTTTATATTTATTTAACTACACCTATCCAAAAAACATATTTATTCAAATTATTTAATCCATTTTCATGAAAAAATATTCAAAGCTAGTAGTTTTTATACTATTATTTTATTCTTGTAAAGAAAAACTCAATGAACCCAAGCAAGAAAATATTAATACTTTTTATCAACAAACGCCCTTAGATGTATCACCAATATTTGACAGCATAGATGGTTCTCGTATTCCAGCACCTCCAGCACTTCCACCTACAGAAGAAGGGGTTATTAATATTGATTTACAAGTAATAGGAAATGTAAAACTACCAAAAATTGTAGCTAGGAATAAAGATGAACTTCTTAGAAAATCTGATCGCCAATTGGCAGCTATTGCAAGATATTTACGTAGAGACGACCCAACTTATAAGATAAGTCCAATTCCCGGTGTAAGCATGCAACAACTAGATGACGATTATGAATCATTTTTTAAAAAAGCAGAAAAAGAAAGGGCAAAAATTGAAAAGAATAGTAAACTTAGTGCAAAAAAATTATTTGGTAATTAATAAGTGATAGCTGTCTGGATAATATCACTACTATATGTCTTAATAGACTATTTCTTTAAAAGAAAGAATAGAATGGGTCTATGGAGTTTAATAAACGCTTTAGCAGCTTTAATATTTATTCTTATGTCTGCTATTTATGCAGGCAAGTTCATAATCTACTTTTGGCACCCCTATTTTTTTAGATTAGCAGCTGGTCTGATAATTATTTTGATACTGCGTCTAATGCAGTTCTTCTTTTTCCCATTTCTATTTTGGAGAAAAAAAGACTTAGGTCCTGAAACATTTATAGATTGGTCCCAGATCTTTAAGGGTAAAAGATTGTCTTTATTAAAGATGTACCAATATTCAGACACGGAAGATTGTGAAAACTACCCTCATTCTTTTTTTACAAGATGGCAGAGACGCAAAGTAATGACGGAGACAAATTTCATACTAATTGAAAACCCTTAGCGTCTTCGCGTCTTTGCGAGAGTATTTTGTTAGATCGTTTGTCTCGCAGAGACAAATCTAGGGGCTTTGTTTATTTAGAAGAGTTATCTCGCAGAGACGCAGAGACGCAAAGTAATGACGGAGACAAATTTCATACTAATTGAAAACCCTTAGCGTCTTTGCGAGAGTATTTTGTTAGATCG
>NZ_JBIKSU010000073.1:0-8954 GCF_044348475.1 Daejeonella sp.
AAGTTTACAATTGCTGGTGTAGATTATGCGGCAGGTACAACAGCCACCATACCAAATGTTGGAACGGTTGTAGTTAATGCAGATGGTACATACACGTTTACACCGTTTGCTAATTACAACGGCACGGTACCAACAATTACGGTAACTATTACTGATGGTACTGCAATAGCTACTGCTCCGTTAAATATTACAGTAACAGCAGTTAATGATGCCCCAGTAGCTGTAGCGGATACTAAAACAGTTGCAGAAAATACACCAGCAACTGGTAATGTATTAACCAACGATACTGATGTTGATGGTAATACATTAAGTGTAACTAAGTTCACAATAGGAGGTGTTGATTATACTGCAGGCACAACAGCCACCATTCCAAATGTTGGAACGGTAGTCATAAATGCAGATGGCTCATATACGTTTACACCGTTTGCTAATTACAACGGCACGGTACCAACAATTACAGTAACCATTACTGATGGCACTGCAACAGCAACTGCTCCGCTAAATATTACAGTATTAAAAGATTCTGATAAAGATGGTATTCCTGATGACATTGATTTAGATGATGATAATGATGGAATTTTAGATACAGTAGAAAATGCAGCATGTACACCTGCTTCAATAACATGTGATACAGATGGTGATGGAATTCCAAACAATTTAGATTTAGATAGTGATGGTGATGGATTATATGACGTTTTAGAATCGGGAGGTTTAGATGCCAATGGCGATGGTAAAGTTGATGGTGGCGTAGATGAAAGTGGAATTCCATTAGCAGCAAAAGGTGGATTAACGCCTCCAGATACAGACGGTGATGGTAAGCAAAATCCATACGATTTAGACAGTGATGGGGATGGCATTCCAGATTCAGTTGAAAAAGGCCCAGATGGCACAAAGCCATCGGATACCGATGGTGACGGTAAACCAGATTATTTAGATTTAGATTCAGATAACGACGGTATTCCTGATTCAGTTGAAAAAGGTCCAGATGGTACAAAGCCATTGGATACCGATGGTGACGGTAAACCAGATTATCTAGATTTAGATTCAGACAACGATGGCATACCAGATAGCGTAGAAAAGGGTCCAAACGGCGCTACTCCTTTAGATACTGACGGCGATGGCATTCCTGATTATCGTGATTTGGATTCAGATAATGACGGAATTCCTGACAGCGTAGAAAAAGGTTCAAACGGGAACAAACCAGTAGATACCGATGGCGATGGCATTCCAGATTATCGTGATTTAGATTCGGATGGTGATGGCGCTAGTGATGCCGATGAAGTTAAGGATCAAACCAATCCATTGGATGCTTGCTCATTTAAATTAAGTAGCCAAAAACTTCAACCAAGTGCCTCATGGAATGCAGCTGATTGTGATGGCGATGGAGTGAGTAATGGAACTGAGCGATTAGATGGAACCAATGTATTAGATGGCTGCGATTTTAAAGTTTCTAGTAGATCTCTTCAGCCAAGTGCTGCATGGAAGGCAGCCGACTGTGATGGTGATGGACTCACAAATGAAAAAGATGGTATAGAAGATTGTAATCTAGATGGCATTCCAAATTTCAAAGATCCGAAAACTTGCCAGGTAGATATTTTATTGCCAAAAGTGTTTACGCCAAATGGCGACGGTATAAATGATGTGATTAAACCAATTCTACTTGGAATCAAGCAATTTGTTTGTTTCAAAGTATATAACCGTTGGGGGAATCTAATTTTTGAAACTACAGATCCAAATACGGCTTGGGATGGAAATTATCGTACCCAAGGCCAAGCTACTGAAACGTTTCAATGGCTATCAGAAGGTTATGATGCAAAAGGAATTCTAATTAAGCGTATGGGCTTGGTAACCTTATTAAGATAATGATGGAGATGCAAGGTAAAAAACGTCAATTAAAAATGATGCACAATCAATTATTAAAGGTGCTAGGCATAAGTATGCTAATGATCATTTTGGGTATAACCAATCTTCAATCGCAAGATTTACATTATGCGCGAATACAAGATTTATCGATGTGGTATAATCCTTCGTTAAAGATGGACAAAGAAAATGCAGTTCGGTTGAATCATCGTGATGTTCGTTATCAAGGCGTCATGGGCTATCGCAGTAATGCTGGGATGTTAGATGTATTGATTAAAACTGATGGAGAGAGCTATCTGAGTAATTCAGCATTTACAAATTTTACCATGGGCGTAGCCCTCGATGAATCGAATCAGAATATCTTGAACAGTTCAAATATAGTATTAGGCTTATCTCATGCCATTCCTCTAAATGGGTATAACCAATACCTGGCGGTAAGTATCCAAGGAAGTTATTCCAATAGTCGTTTAGATTTAAGTCAGGCAAGTTTCCCTGATCAATTTGATCAAAATGGCCCAATTGGAGGGGCAATGACACAAGATCCTTTGGCAAATGGAAACCCCTTAAATTGGTTTAGTTCTCATCTGGGTATATCCCTATTTCAAGAAACTGAATTGGAATCCTGGAAATTTGGATTTTCAGTTAGGGATGTATTGAGGCCTTTAATTAACCGAGGCTCAGGCGATAATTTCCGTTTAAGTCCAACCATTGGTTTTCAAGGTGGTTATGAGTTTGAGCGAAATCGTATTCGATATGGTTTGTTTGGGATAGCCAATTTTAAGGCACTTGCTAATGAGCAGTTGTTATCATTGAGTGCCAGCCAGCAGTTTAACAATGCTAATCTAAAGGCTTTTGGCTTGGGAATGGCCTATCGGGTTAGAGATGCATTAATTCCATACGTAGACTTGAAGTTACGCAATACCACCATAGCCTTGCATTATGAGGTAAATGTATCTGGGTTAAGAGCAGGTGGTTACCAGCGCAATGCATTTGAGCTGAGCTTGGGCCATCGTTTTAATAGAAGAAAAAAATAACCAATCGTATAAGCACAAAAAGCCAGTTAAAAGCTAATAAGATAAATTAGATCATTGATCATGAGATACCTGAGACACTATGCCTATATCATCTTGCTGCTGAGCCCAATAAGCTTGTTGGCGCAGGCTCCAACTAAAAAGCTTCCCTTGTTTGATACCTTTAAATTGGGTATTCGTTATGGAGTGCAAGAGTTTTCTGCATTGAACAGACGATTGGGTAATACCTGTAATTGCCAGGAAGGTACAGCTATTAAAGAGCGTTCTATTCAGAATATAAGTTTTTCAACCTTAGAGCCATTGAATGAAAACTGGGCTTTGGGTTTTGATTTTGGTGGTGCTTACGGCAAAGTAATGAATGATCAAAAGCAGTATAAAAGCAATGGTCTTTTCTTGACTCGCTTTGAAACTTTTTATCATTTATTTGGACCCGAAGAGCGATTAAGACCCTATTTGACAGGAGGCGTTCAGTTTTTACTTCAATACAATAAATCGGCAGCTTATTGGAGCCTTCCTCTTGGTGCTGGCATTCGTTTTAATTTAGATAAAGGAGGCTTTATACATCTTCAAACAGCATATGATGAAGGGTATTCAAAAAAAATAGCCAGCAATTTGATTACCAATATTGGTTTTCATGTACCGGCATTTAATCGTAAACGACCAAAAGATATTCCTAGCAGTTATTTATATAATCCGCTTGCAAAATCGGATAGTTTAAATGCAAAAAAAGAACGTTTAGCCGCAAATGCGCTATCTAGTGAAAAGATTAAAGCTGCAGCCGAACTATTAAAATTCAATAATCCGGCGCCAAGTAATAAACTGAGCCGAATTGTTTATTATGAAAAAAATCGGGTTAGATTTATTAATGAAACTGCACAAAGTGATTTAGCTAGTTTAACTACTCACTTAAATCAAAACGCATCTTCCATTGTTAAATTAATAGGCTTCCGCCCTCATCCTCGAAGAAAGGTGAAAATGATTTATCGTTATTTTGTTAATCAGGGTATTGCAACCGATCGTATCCAAGTAAGCTATTACCGTAAAGGTTTAACTAGTACAAGTAGCTCAACCAATAAGCGAAGAGTAGAGATTATAGTTGAGTAGAAAATAGCCTACTATTCATACCGTATTCACTAGTACATTTTAGAGGTAATAAAATAAGCTTTGGATTAGGTTAAAATTTAATGGAATCAGAACCATTCATTAAGCCAAGCTTATCTTAAGCTATAGCGTTGAAAAATATCTTTTTATACTAATAGGGCTTATTCGACGTGCTAAAAAGTTTGAATCAGAATCTATTAAAAAATAGATGGGGGTACTAAAGGCGTCATATAATTCACGTAATTTAGAATCTTTAGGCAAGTTTACATGAGCATAATTAGTATTTAGCTGGTGCGTTCTAATGAATTTATTCCAATCCTCATTGTTAGAGTCGGGATCATTGCAAATAGCAAACCTACCAATACGTTTATTGAATTGCTTTTCTAAAGTTGCAATAGTCTGTTCCATAATCGGTATTTCTTTTTGGCAATGGTCACAACTTGGTGCGTAAAAAATGATTACCGTAAAGTCATATTTTTTTGCAAATTCATGTAAATTTTGAGTGTTTTTTAGCGTGTCTGGTAAAATAATATTTGGAGCTTTGAGGTTAGAATTCTGCATTTTTAGTTTATCAAGCTCTTTCTTATAAGAACTCACACTATTTTTATCTAAAAATTTACAAGGAGAATTTATTCCATATTTTTCAACTACATACACATAAGATTTTCCATTGTTTAAAATTGCTCTATTGGATACAATTTTTGATGAGTAATCAAAAATGAACGGATAGGCTTTTTCTTCACAATTTGCTAAAGTCAATACTTGATCCATAGCTTTCATTAAAGAATCAGATACCAATGGAAATGAGGAATAATATTCATAAAGAACTTCTTTCAATACTGGAGTAAAAAGAATTTTCTTTGAATTCAAATCAAACTTCTTTAAAAAGGAGGCTCTGCCTGCAAAATTTTTACGATCGGGAATCCACTCATCAAGCTGGTTGAGCGTTTTAAAGTAAACATGCAATACATTGTTTGCGGGAATTGATAGCAATGCTTTTTTTCTAAAATCTGAAAGCGCTTTGGTTTTTTCAGCAAAAAACTCTGCCCGCTGTTTAAAACTATATTTCTTTTGCAGTTGAAGCTCTTTTGCATATGCCGAGTCTAGCCAGTTATAGCTTTGTTCAAGTCTTTGGTAATCAAAGAATACATTGTTTCTAACTTTATTGGATTTTACACTAGCCAAATAGTCTTTTCCGGATATATTAATGGCTATTGTATCTTTATTTTCGAGTGCGAAATAAATCTTTGTTTTAGAAACGGGGAAGTATAAATAATAGAGCCCTCCTATAATTGCTGTTTTTGAAGAGGAATTGAATTGTTTTTTCGCAAAATCTAGGGTGTCTTTAGCTAAATAATTTTTATCGTCAAATAATACGCCTCTAATTTGAACGGAAGTTTCGGTTATATTGCTAACGTTTAATTTAATTTGGTACTGCGCAAATAGCTTAACATTGATAGTTAATAGAAAAATAAATAGCAGCAGTTTTAGGGTGTTGGTTTTGTAATTTCTCTTCAATTTTCGATTAATTAATCCATAGCTAAAATAACAGTTATCCTATACAATTAGTATATAATTGGGAATAAAATCTATTTTTTTTTATGCTCGTTTATCATTATTTTAGTGAGCATGAGTTTTCTTTTTACTATTATTTAATCGTGGTTTTTTTTAAAAAAATTGACTTATGATTAGTAATTACTTCTGCACTATAAAGCATCAAATTTGGTGTAAAAACTTTTTAATCAATATCTAATTGTAACTAAAATGAAGCATTTCTTACTATTAATTTCAATAATTTTCATAGCACCCTTTTATAGTTTTTGCCAACCTAGCCCTAATGTAAAAATAGGCACTCAGATATGGCAATCAAAGAACTTAGATGTAACGGTATTTAGTAATGGAGACAGAATCTTTGAGGCAAAGTCAATAAAAGATTGGAATGATGCTTTCTCTAGTAAACAGCCAGCCTGGTGCTATTATAATTTCAATGCAGAAAATGGAAAAAAATATGGGAAACTATACAATATGTATGCAGTAATGGATTCAAGGGGATTGGCTCCAATTGGGTATCATATCCCGTCTGAAAATGAATGGGATATTTTAGAAAAATTTATAGGTTCCGAAAATGCAGGTAAAAAATTGAAAAGTACCTACGGGTGGAGTTCTAGTAAAAGGTGGATGCCGGGCAAAGTGAAATGCACCAATTGTGCGCCTTGGAGTGCGGATTTTCATAAAAAATTTGGTTGTTTAGTTTGTTTTGGCCACAAAACTGTAAATAGTGATTTTGCAAAGCAGGTTATATTTTCAGGCAATGGAAGTGATATTTTCCATTTCCAAGCTTTGCCGTCTGGCCAATTAAGAACTAACGAATTTCATGAGCTTGGCAAAATCGGTGTTTGGTGGAGCGTATCAGATCCTAATAAAAAAATTGGCTCCTTTAAGGTTAGCTCCGATTTTGAATTTTTATATAATAATGATTATTGGACATCTTCTTATCCGCAAACATATTCAACTTATTATGGCAATTCTGTTAGATGTATCAAAGACGACTTAAAATCAGCCTCAAACAAAATGCAGACATTCTCAAAGGGAACTGTAGGTTCAGAACAGAATTCTAATATAAATAATAATATACCAGCTATAAATCCCAATAGAGCCAATAGCTCGCAAATTAATGTATCAATAAGTGGTTGGCCAACATGTGTTCAAAATACGAGACAAAAATTTATTTTTATTGTAACAGACAAAAATGATATCCCCGTTACCTATTTTAAAGAATTAGCCGGTGCAGATGATTATTTAGCCAAGAATGAAAATAAAGGGTATGAAGTTAAGAAAGAGGCATGCATATTTTATTTTGAAGATTGCGATTTAGATCCACAAGGCCCTTTTAGCTGTGAAATGTACTTAAGAAAAAACGGCACGTTTATTTCAAGCGGCGATTATAAAGTTGGTAAATGGAAATGTAACGAGAGAAATAGGGTACAATATTATGATATAAGACTAGAATAGTTTGTTATTCAGATTTATTAAATGGTCGCTCTGGTTTATTACTAATTCAAAGTTGCTTTTAATTAAGACATTGCTATTTGACATTGTAATAAAAGCTTTGCCTGTGCGTCATACCCTAATTAATGATTGATGAATGTGGGTGTTGAAGTGCTTAAGCGATACCCTGATTTTAACCAAGCCGAGCGCCTAAATTTTTGATAAGGGTTAATTCCTAGTAGACCAGGACATGTTTTTTATAATTTAATTGCAATTATCGTTCAACAACAACTTCGTTGTAAGGAACTCTAAACCTTGGCCCCCAAACGCCTGCATCTGTTCCTTTGCCAACAGCAATAATCATATTAATTTCTGCACCGGCTGGTAATTGTAAAGCTTTTTTTACGCGAACGGCATCAAAGCCTTCCATTGGGCAAGATTCAAAACCTTCTGCGGCAATAGACAGCATAAATGTTTGGGCAGCAAGGGCGCAAGATTTATGCACAGTAACGCGCTGATCTGCATCACCACCAAAACGCATAAATGGTTTTTGAAGGCCCATAAAAAAGCAGATTAATCTTCTAATTAAAGCAAAGAGTCCAACTATATCCGAGCGGTAGGCGAGTGGCATTAATTTACCATAATAGTCGAGTCCTCTTTTTTGTGCGGTATTGGGTTCGCCAGAAATACCTTCTTTAATTTTAGTATAATTCCAAGCGGCTCTTTGTTTCCAAAGGTCTTTTCTGGTAACAAAAACCACCAATTGTTTGGCTGTTTTGGCCGCATTTTGGTCTAAGCAAAGTGCGGTAAATTTTTCTTTTAATGCAGGGTCTTTAATCCATTGAAATTCCCAAAGTTGCATGTTGCTGCTATTAGGAGATAATATACTGCGTTCTAAACTACGTTTAATCACATCGTCTGGCACTTCAATATTTTTATCAAATTTTCGGTTAGAACGTCTGCGTTGTATGATTTCTTCAAAACTACTGCTTAATGACATAGGTTGTTTGACTTGATGATAAAGGAATAAATTTCGTAACTAATTAGCGGTTAAAGATAGGATTGTGATACCAAAAATTTTGAGTTTTATACAATTTGTATAAACAAGAAAATGGTTAAGATGGTAGCTAATTCAATACTGTATCGGATTAAACAATCGCTGCAGCGCTTAAGTGAGTTATTTGTGGTGAAGGGTAGAGGATGAGATCGATTAGGTATTTATTTCAATATTTTTATAGTAAGGAAATAAAATCATTCTTTTTTTCGAATAAAAAAAAGAATGATTTTGTTGGATTTCTTTTTTTTTATATTTGAGAATATTAAACAAATTCTAATTAAAATTTTATGGCAAGTAAATCGTTTTTATTTATTTCCGTCTCATTAAAAATAAGAGATAAGGCTGAAAAGCTTGTGAAAAGCAACAAGTGCAGAATGGCTAAAAATATAAATGATGGCGTTGATTTTTTAGTTGTTGGGGATGATAAAATGGACGGATGGATAAAAAACAATATTTATCTGCCTGCAAAAAATATGTCTTCCATAAAGATTATTAAGTATGCTGAATTTGAAAATTTGTTTCAAAAACCGGTGGCTGAGAATAAATCTAAAACAAAAAAAGATATCAAATCTCCAACAATAAAAAAATCAGAGCTAGTTCATTGTTTATGGGATATAATCGGAGCATTTATTTATGATCATAAATATGAAATTCAAGTTTCAAAAAAAGAGGCAGAGTATTTAGAAAGTCAAGGATTAGCTGAAATTTCAAAAATTGCCAGCGATAGTAAAGCGATAGTAAAAATTAAAGTTGAAAATTTTGTTGATCAGAATTTTAAAGAAGATTTCGCCAAGCATTTTAACTCAAATAGTTTGAAAGGAGATAAGATTTACAAGACATCTGAACTTGAAAAATGGATGAATAAATGTTTCAACAACTTACATTCATTGTATAGTAGTTTTACTGTTTTGGGCGGA
>NZ_JBIKSU010000064.1:0-11159 GCF_044348475.1 Daejeonella sp.
ATTTTATTCCCAGAACAAGGGAATAATCCATGGGAAAATAGTAAGACAATTTATTTAGAAATTCCTTCTAATTCTTTTAGCCTTAAGGAGTTAAATAAAAAGTGGATGGTTGAAGATTATTTTATTGAAGAGGAAGCTTTTGACTCTTTTAAGGATGATGTTTTAATATAAAACCATAAAAACACTTATTAAGTTATCCACATATTTTGTCGTATGTTTTTTGCTATTCAAATTAGCCCATAAATTCATAAAACCTATGTCAGACATGCATCTGAGCGCTTTTTTGGAAGGCTGCATGGGAAGAAAGCCCCTTGCCGCTTTATGCTGAGGGGTGGAATTCTAACTCAGGAATCGAGTTAAATGTGGACCCGAAGAGGTTAGCTTACGCTGATCTATCCTAACCCGTGCAAGGAATCAAACGCCAGCTTCGCTACGCTCAGGCATTCTTCGCTGCATAAAAAAAACCAAGCCTTTTAGGGCTTGATTTTTTTATTTCGCTCAGACTGCGGCCTGGCTTTTGATCATCAAGTGGACCCGGAGAGATTCGAACTCTCGTCCAAACATGGGACAAATTATGCTTTCTACGTGCTTAGCTGTTGTTTAATTGTCGGGAAGGGGAAGGTCAACCGCTTACCTATACCTTCTTCCGTAGGTGTTTTGTCTTGCCGGATTATCACACCATTAAACCCTGGCCAGTCCTGTTTTTCGATGCCCCTAATGTCAGACTACAGAACAGAATCTGACGGAACAAAAGCTTACTTAATTCTAAATTAAGCAGCTAAGGCGTAGTTATTTTCGCCAACTGTGGTTTGAAAGTTCAGATTTAAGCGCCAATACTTACAACGCGCTGCATGCTTACATACCTATCTCCACCCTGTCAATTCCGGTCGGGCCCGGTGTTTATTTGGAATAAATACAATTGCAAAGATACGAAATAGGGCTGATATCCTTGTTATAAATCAGTTAACACGCCCCGGGTAAACCGCTAAGGCTTTCTCTAGGCAGGTCATGGCCGCTTCCAAATCTTGTTTATTCAAAACGTATGCCAAACGTACTTGATTTAATCCGGCACCCGCTGTGCTGTAAAAACCAGTTGCGGGGGCCATCATTACTGTTTGATTGTCATATGCAAAATCTTCAAGCATCCACTGGCAGAATTTATCTGCATTGTCAATAGGGAATTTAGCTACCACATAAAATGCTCCACCTGGGTTTGGACAGAATACTCCATCTATGCTGTTTAAGCGATTGACTAAGGTATCGCGGCGCATGGTGTATTCCTTATTAACCTTTTCGAAATAGCTATCTGGAGTATCAACTGCCGCAGTTGCCGCAATCTGTTCAACCATGCCCGGACTTAATCTTGCTTGTGCAAACTTTAATCCTGCAGCAATAACTTCCTTGTTTTTGGTGATTAAACATCCCAAACGGGCGCCGCATGCACTATAACGCTTAGATACAGTATCCAGAATGATCACATGCTGATCTAGCCCTTCTAGATGCATCGGTGAAATAAATTCCTTACCATCATAACAAAACTCACGGTAGGCTTCATCAGAAAAAAGGAATAAGTTATATTTTAGGCAAAGTTCTTTGAGGGCTTCAAGTTCTTTTTTTGAATACAAGTATCCAGTTGGATTATTCGGATTGCAGATGATGATGGCCTTTGTTTTAGGAGTAATCAGTTTTTCAAATTCACTGATCTCAGGTAAGGCAAATCCATTTTCAATATGAGACAGAATAGGTTTTACCACAACATTGCTCATGCAGGCAAATCCATTGTAATTTGCATAGAACGGCTCTGGAATAATGATCTCATCACCCTCATTTACACAGGCTTGCATCGCAATGGTAATGGCCTCAGATCCTCCAACTGTAACCAATACTTGACTTGGATCAATGCCATAGTTTAGTTTATTGTAATATTCAGTCAGTTTTGTACGATAAGCTAAGGTGCCTTCTGAGGGAGTATATGCCCAAACTGTGAAATCTATATTCTTTATCGCGTTCAGCATCCCTTCAGGAGTTTCGATGTCTGGTTGTCCGATATTTAAATGATATACCTTTTTGCCCTGACTTTTTGCTTGATCAGCAAATGGGGTTAGTTTACGAATAGGGGAGGCGGGCATTTGCCGGCCTTTACTTGAAATTTCTGGCATGCAGCAAAAATAAAAAAAAACCTCTCCGTTTGGCTAAGGCTTTATCATAAATAGTAAGATTTTAGTTTAATTGACTTTTGTCGCCATTTAAACTCATACCCTATAGCATTTAGCTTTGCCGGCAAACAATGTTCGATTTGTAAATTTCTTTATCGTTATTTAGGTAGTATGAACTGATTAAACTAATTTAAATATCATTTCTAATCAGGAAATTAACGCATTTTTTACACCTAAGAAATGCAATAATTTGGTAAAATACTTCTAGTGCAGATTATTATTTCGTGTTAGTATTATCAATTAATCAACGCTTTTCTTATTTTTGGCCACACAGCAAATTTATGATAGGAACCCAAGTGACAGATAACATTTTGCCGGTAAACGAAGAGCTTAGTTTTGAAGATTTTAGAAGCATCATTATAAGTGATTATAAGATTGCTTTTGAAAGTAGACAGGCAAGCCTTTTGGGTCGTAGGGAAGTTCTTACAGGGAAGGCTAAATTTGGAATCTTTGGGGATGGTAAAGAAGTAGCACAGTTAGCTATGGCAAAGGCATTTAAAGCCGGCGACTGGCGTTCAGGCTATTACCGAGATCAAACCTTTATGCTTGCTGCAGGTATGTTAACATTACCTGAATTCTTTGCCCAGCTTTACGCTAACACAGATACTGATGCTGATCCTGGATCTGGGGGTAGGCAAATGAATTGCCATTTTGCAACCCGACTCTTGGATGAGAACGGTAATTGGCTAGATAATACAAAAACAAAAAACTCTTCTGCAGATATATCACCTACAGGCGGACAAATGGGTCGTTTGGTGGGCTTAGCACTTTCTTCAAAATTGTACAGGAATAATCCTGAGCTCGAATATTTAAAGAATTTTTCTGTTAATGGAAACGAGGTAGCCTTTGGAACCATTGGTAATGCTTCAACTTCTGAAGGGATATTTTTTGAGTCAATTAATGCTGCAGGAGTTCTGCAGGTACCAATGGCGATATCCATTTGGGATGATGCTTATGGAATTTCTGTTCCGGCTGAATATCAAACCACAAAACAAGACATATCTGAAATTCTTAAAGGATTTCAGCGTGATGAAAAAGGCGAGGGTTATGAGATCTTTAAAGTTAGAGGTTGGGATTACCCAGGTTTGTGTGAAACCTATGAAAAGGCCATAAAAATTTGTCGCGATCAGCATATACCGGTCATGATCCATGTAACCGAAATGACCCAGCCACAAGGGCATTCAACTTCTGGATCGCATGAACGCTATAAAGATAAGTCAAGAATTGCTTGGGAAAACGAATACGACTGTATGCTTCAGATGCGAAAATGGATGATCGAATCTGCAATTTCTACTGAAGAGGAGTTAAATGAAATTGAAATTACTGCCAAAACATACATACGTGATTGTCAGAAAAAGGCCTGGGCCGATTTTAATGCACAAATGAAGGTAGAGCTCGATGCTGTAGTTGAACTAATTCAGGGTACAAATGATCAGGAGCTAATACAAACAGCAAATGCTTTGAAAGAAAGTGTTGATCCATCCCGTAAGGATGTTACAGCATTGGTGCGGCATGCAATACGGATGTTGAGGAATGAGCATTCAGAAGCCAAACAACACTTGCAATTTTGGTATCAGCAACAGCATGATTCTAATTTTGAACGATATAATTCAAAACTTTTTACCTGTTCAAGTGAATCTCCATTACATATTAAGGCCATTTTGCCTGAGTATAATGTTGATTCTAAAATGGTTGATGGTAGAGAAATCTTGAATGCATGTTTTGATTCAAATTTTTCACGCGATGCGCGTATTCTTGCATTTGGTGAAGACGTTGGCGCTATTGGAGATGTAAATCAAGGTTTTGCCGGGCTCCAGGCTAAGTATGGAAAAAAGAGGATTACCGATACCGGAATACGTGAAATGACGATAATTGGTCAGGGTATTGGGCTAGCAATGCGTGGCTTACGGCCAATTGCAGAAATACAGTATCTGGATTATTTACTTTTTGCTTTGAATATTTTAAGCGATGATCTTGCTACGTTAAGTTATCGTACAAAGGGACGGCAAAAAGCGCCATTGATTGTTCGAACACGCGGTCATCGTTTAGAGGGCATTTGGCACTCAGGGTCTCCGATGGGTGTGATCATTAATTCGTTGAGAGGTGTGCATGTATGTGTGCCTAGAAATATGACTCAGGCAGCTGGAATGTACAATACACTTGTAAGGGGTGATGAACCAGCTTTAGTTATTGAATGTTTGAACGGATACCGAATTAAAGAGCAATTGCCTACAAATGTTGGTGAATTTACGGTTGAATTGGGAAAGGCTGAGCTTCTTCGTGAAGGATCTGACATGACCATTGTTTCGTATGGATCAACATTAAGGATTGTTGAGCAAGCGGCCGATGAACTTATCAAAATGGGTATTGATGTTGAAATTGTTGATCCTCAAACTTTCCTTCCATTTGATCTGGATCAACTTTGTTCTAAATCATTGCGTAAAACCAGTAAGCTGCTTGTTGTTGGTGAGGATGTGCCGGGTGGGTCATCCGCATTCATTTTACAGCAAATTTTGGAAGGTCAAAATGGTTATCATTATCTGGATGGGAAACCAAGAACATTGACCGGTAAACCACACCGCACTCCTTATGGTTCGGATGGAGATTATTTCAGTAAGCCCTCAGTAGATGATGTGATTGAGATTGTTTATGAAATGATGAATGAAAGTTTCCCGAATAAGTTTCCAAAATTATTCTGATAGCGCTAGGCTAACCACAGATTTCTCGTCGTTCCTCTGTCGAAATGACGCGTAGTAATGGGTTGAATCGTTAATCTTACGAATTTCTCGTTTCTTTGTTGGGATGATGAGTAGTTATTGTTTTACCGTCATTTCGAACACGATTAGCTATTTTTTGATTTCTGATTATTTTAGCGTCGTGGAGAAATCTGTTGAATGAAACATGAATTTTTTCAATGTTCCTAAATCATCATAAAAGGCTTTTAACTGCACAGATTTCTCGTCGTTCCTCTGTCGAAATGACGCGTAGTAATGAGTTAAATCGTTAATCTCGCAGAATTTTGGTCGTTATTTTGTTAGGAATATGGGCCTTTAAAGCTTAATTACCTTATTCCTTAGCAAATGATCAGCCAGAACTAGCGCGGCCATAGCCTCTACTATTGCTACAGCGCGTGGAACTACGCAAGGATCATGTCTGCCTTTTCCCTGCACACTTGAAACATTTCCTGATGAATCAAGGCTTTGCTGATTTTGCATGATTGTAGCTACCGGTTTAAATGCAACCCTAAAGGTTATATCCATTCCATTTGAGATGCCACCCTGAATGCCGCCTGAATAATTAGTAACGGTTTTGAAGTTATCTGCCAGTTTACCATCGGCAGGAGGAATAAATAGATCATTGTGTTCAGAACCTTTCATTTCAGAACCTTCAAATCCAGATCCATAATCGAATCCATGAACGGCATTTATGCTGAGCATGGCTTTGCCCAAATCGGCGTGTAGTTTATCGAATACAGGCTCACCTAATCCTACAGGGCAATTTTTAATGATGCATGATATTTTACCGCCTACTGTATCACCTTCTTTTCGGATACTATCAATACGTTCAATCATTTCATTTGCCGTTGCCGGATCAGCACAGCGAACAATATTACTTTCCCTGATCTCTAGCAGCTCAGAAACAGATTTTAGCGATAATTGAGGCGCATTGATTGTGCCTACCGCAGAAACATGTCCAAAAATTTCAATCCCATTGTGAGCCAAAAAGAGTTTGGCAATTGCTCCTGCTGCTACTCTTGCGGCAGTTTCTCTTGCCGATGATCTTCCACCACCACGGTGGTCACGATGTCCATATTTTGCATCATAGGTATAATCAGCATGTGAAGGACGGTATGCATCCTTTATATGTGAATAATCTTTTGATCGCTGATCTTCGTTTGGAATGATCATCGCTATTGGAGTCCCGGTTGTTTTTCCTTCAAAAACTCCTGAAAGAATCTGTACCGTATCGCTTTCTTTTCTTTGTGTAGTGATCTTTGATTGCCCAGGTTTACGCATGTCAAGCTCAGCCTGGATAAAATTCATATCAAGCACCAGGTTTGAAGGACAACCATCAATGATCACACCTATGGCCAAACCATGAGATTCTCCAAAAGTAGTGATGCGGAATATTTGACCAAATGAATTACCTGCCATTTTTTAAGTACTAAGTTTTAAGTTATAGGTTATAAGTTAAAAGCAGAAAGGTGAAAGCTAAAAGCAGAAAGGTGAAAGCTAAAAGTAAATTGTGCAATCTCCAATCTCATATCTCACATCTCATATCTCCCATCCATTATAAGTTCAACGGTTAAAAATATCTTTTTAGAAGCATAATTTAATTAAAATCTCACATCCGTTATAAGCTAAAAGCAGAAAGGTGAAAGGTGAAAGCTAAAAGCTAAAAGTAAATTGTGCAATCTCCAATCTCATATCTCACATCCGTTATAAGCTAAAAGCAGAAAGCTAAAAGCAGATAGGTGAAAGTTAAAAGCAAATTGTGCAATCTCATATCTCATATCTCAAATCTCATATCTCATATCTCAAATCTCATATCTCCCATCTCATATCTCAATCTCAAATCCTGCTAATTCAAGATGTTTCCAAAAGTCAGGGTATGATTTTTCAACGACCAAATGATCTTCAATTTCAAGCTCCGGAATAAGCAGAGCTAGTGGTGCAAAAGCCATAGCCATGCGGTGATCATCATAGGTGCTAATGCTGATTTTTCTATTCAAATTGAGTTCGGAACAGTCTAGTTTGTAGGTTTGATTTTTTTCTATAAGCTTAACTCCGATCTTTGCAAGCTCTGTTTGAAGCGCATTTACGCGGTCTGTTTCCTTAATTTTCAGGGTTTCCAGTCCAGTAAATAATGCATCGTGTCCACGTGCTGCACAACAAACAATAACAGTTTGAGCAAGATCTGGGCATTCTTTGAAGTCAAAGATTTTTCGCTCCAGCTTTTTTGCTTCTTTCAAAAGGTAAACTCCACCATCTTTAAACTGTGAGGTAATACCAAAATTGGCCATGATCTCAGTGATCTTACTATCGCCTTGCAGGCTATATCCATTCAATCCCGGAAGGAACAAACTTGCTTCTTCAGATAATGCAGCGATAGCATACCAATAGGATGCGGCGCTCCAGTCTGGTTCTACGCTGATCTCTGCCTTGTTGTATGCCTGATTCAAAATAGTGATCTCATTTTCAGTCCAACTATGTCTGATACCTGCCTGCTCCATCATGGCTAGGGTCATTTCTACATAGGGCTTTGAGGTTAGCTCTCCGTCAATGATTAGTTTTAAACCCTGTTCCAGTTTTGGAGCAATTAGAAGTAGGGCAGAAATATATTGACTACTGATATCGCCTTTGATTTTTATCTGATCGGTTTTTTGCTTCAATGGCCCTCTGATCTTTAAGGGTGGAAAGCCTTCTTTTTCAGCATATTCAATATCGGCACCTAGGCTTTTTAATGCATCAACCAGAATGCCGATTGGGCGTTGTTTCATACGCTCAGAACCAGTGAGAATCACATTACCCTTTTGAAGCGTAAAGTACGCACTTAAAAAGCGCATAGCAGTACCTGCAGGGCCAATGTTTACCTCTCTAGACTGATCAGACAGAGCTTGATTTGCATCTGTATGGAGAATGTTTTTTAAAGTGACCGTATCTGCAGCTTCAGAAACATTCAATACCTGAACAGCACCCTCACTCAATGCCTCCATGATCAAAGCGCGATTACTTTCGCTTTTTGATCCGGTAAGTTTAATCGTGCAATTTAGATGTTTTTGCGTCGATAAAATTTTTATGCTTTTAGAACTCATTTTTATTAAGCACCTTTTTTTTCATTCATGATATCGGTCTGCTTACGGATCGATTCGCTGTGAATTAGTTCTAATAATTTACCAGTAAAGTTCAGGTCAAGTTTTAAGGCACTTGCAAAGGCACTGCGTTTATTCATAATCTGATCCCAACGGTTAACCTGAAGAATAGTTACTCCATTATCACGTTTGTATTCTCCAATTTTCTGAACAATTTGCATTCTTTCAGCAATTTTCTGAATAATCTGATCATCTATCTTATCAATATTTGTACGTAGATCAGCTAGTTTATCAGTAAAATCTTTATCCTTAATCTCAGGTTTACGCAGTGTTAGAAGATCTAATAATTCTGATAGGGCTGCCGGTGTAACTTGTTGTTTTGCATCTGTCCAGGCTACACTTGGGTCAAGATGCGATTCAATCATTAATCCTTGCATATCCAAATCCAATGCTTTTTGAGCTACATATTGAATCAATTCACGATTGCCGCAAATATGACTCGGGTCATTGATAATTGGAAGATCAGGAGCTAAGGTTTTAAGCTGTATAGCTAATTCCCACATGGGTTCATTTCTGAAGGCTGTTTTTTCGTAAGATGAAAAACCTCTGTGTATTGCCCCAAGTTTAGTAATTCCTGCATTGTTGATACGTTCCAATGCTCCGATCCATAACTGAATATCTGGGTTGACTGGATTTTTTACCAAAACAGGAATATCTACCCCTTTCAAAGCATCAGCTATTTCTTGAACAGTGAATGGATTTACCGTAGAGCGTGCACCAACCCAAAGAATATCTACTCCTGCAGCTAAAGCCTCTTCAACGTGCTTTGCAGTGGCAACTTCTACAGCTGTTGGCAATCCGGTTTCTTCCTTGGCTCTTTTTAACCAAGTTAATCCAATGCTACCGATACCTTCAAACTCGCCCGGGCGGGTTCGTGGTTTCCAGATTCCAGCTCTTAATACAGAAACTTTACCTGTTTTAGCCAATAAATGAGCAGTTGCCATTAATTGATCTTCAGTTTCTGCGCTACATGGTCCTGCAATTAATAAAGGCTCATTTTTTGTTTCTAACCAAGTATTTATTGGCTGTAATTTTAGATTTAATTTCATCTTGATAATTTGTTTATCCGGTTTAAACCAGAGTTTTAAAGGTTTTTATTTTTAATTTATTTTGAGCAGCTTATACCTTATCATTCTTTTGATATTCTCCCATAATGGTGAAATTGATGGTATATTTCAATACTTTACGGATGGCAGCATCATAATCAGATTGGTTTTTCCATTCGATATCTACATAAAAATTGTATTCATTGCGTTTACCAAGTACAGGCATTGACTGGATTTTACTCAGATTGATCTTATACTCAGAAAAAATATTCAGAACTTCAGCAAGTGAACCTACAGAGTTTCCAACCTGAAAACTCAGGGATGCTTTATTCGATTCCGTAGTTCCAATTGGCTTATCAGCAAGGATCAGGAAGCGCGTAAAATTTTTCTTGTTTGATTCAATTCTTCTCTCCATTACCTGCAGATCATAAAGCTTTGCCGCCAGAAGGTTGGCAATGGCTGCGGTATCGGTTAGGTTCTCTTCTCTTATTTTTTTAGCGCAGGCGGCAGTATCGCTGCTTTCAATGACCTGCAAATTTGGAAACTCATCAAAGAAATCACTGCATTGTCGAATGGCTATGGGATGAGACTGAACGTACTTAACATCCTTGAATTTTACTCCTGGCAATGCCATTAGGTGTAATTGAATAGCCAGGTAAACTTCACCAACAATTGAAAAATTGTATTCTCTTAAAAGTGTATAATTAGGCAATAAACTACCTGCTATGGAATTTTCAATTGCCATAACTACGTAATCAGCTTTTTTATCCTTTAAAACCTCACAGGTTTGTTTGAAAGAATCGCATTCAATTGTTTCGATATCAGTTCCAAAGAATTTGAATGCTGCCTCTTCGTGGAATGAAGCACGTATACCCTGAATTGCTATTCGCTTTTTTTGCATTTTGCTGTTAAATAAAAAAGTCCCTGCTGGTGGGCAGGGACTTTTTGCTAATTTTTCTATATTAAGATCTATTGCATATTTTCCCCGCTCTTACCGTGGTAGTAAAAATAAGCGAAGTAATATGTAGTTAATTTTTTCATGCTTTGATTATCAAATGTAACACAAAATTTAATTTTGTCAAAATTAAAGTATAATTATTTTTTTACCGCTTGGCTGGTTAGCAACTCAACTTACGAATTTGCCTATCCGATAGGTTGGATAAATTCGTCAGTCACTTTTCTGTTTAGCGACTGACGAAATCTTTTTTCCACTTGGTGAGGTGATTTCGTAAGTCGGTTTTTGACTTACGAATTTGCCTATCCGATAGGTTGGATAAATTCGTCAGTCACTTTGTTGATCTATAATAATCTTGTGAGCCTCAATAAAATTTTCAATCCCTCCAAACCATTCTAAAACTTCTTCTCTTTTAATATTTGTCTTTTTGTTTAATAAATATCCCTTGTATGATGAGAAACGATATTCATCAAGTGATTTTGCCAATCCCGCGATAAATGGATTTTGGTGGATATAAGGTATAATCCTTATAAAATGGTCATGAGTCTTTACTTCTGATAGCTTATATCTGCCTTGAAATAGAGATCCAACCCTGTCATATTTTTTATTGATAGTTTTTGCATAAGAAATGAATAAATTTTTAATCCCTTTGTTAAATTTCTGACTATCATTTATTCTAATGAAAAAATGGAAGTGATTAGGCATTAAACAATACGAAAATACGTCAATATAAGGCCCAAGATAATTATTGAATTGTTTCAGGAAATAGAAATAATCATTTTTATCAAAAAATATTTCTCCTTTATTATTCCCCCGATTAAATAAATGATAATAACATCCTTCCTGATTAATTGGCATATTTATAAAATTTGATTAGTCAAACATTATAAATATTGAGGAATTTAAGCTAAAAATTTAGTTAACGGTATCAGAATACTGATTAACGAAGTCGGTTTTTGACTTACGAATTTGCCTATCCGATAGGTTGGATAAATTCGTCAGTCGCTTTTCTGTTTAGCGACTGACGAAATCTTTTTTCCGCTTGGTGAGGTGATTTCGTAAGTCGGTTT
>NZ_JBIKSU010000008.1:0-63190 GCF_044348475.1 Daejeonella sp.
TGCTGGAGATACGGCAGCAGAAGAGGCTACCTACCTTGCTAAGCTGTGTAATAAAGTACATATGCTTGTTCGAAGAGATGAATTTAGAGCATCTAAGGCCATGCAAAACAGGGTCTTAAATACTCCTAATATTGAAATTCATTACAATTCAGATACAAAAGAAATACTTGGCGATGGTAAAAATGTTACCGGAATTTTGGTGTCAAATAATAAAACAGGTCAAGAAACCACCATTGATGTGAGCGGGTTTTTTGTAGCAATTGGCCATAATCCAAACACAGATATTTTTAAAGGATGGCTGGATATGGATGAAACTGGGTATCTGATCACACAACCTGACAGTACAAAAACTAATATTGAAGGCGTATTTGCCTGTGGAGATGCTCAGGATAAATTATGGAGACAAGCCATTACAGCTGCAGGTACAGGTTGTATGGCAGCTCTTGAAGCAGAGCGTTATCTGGCTGCCAAACAAGACTAGTATTTATTGATCATATTTATGAAAATGCCCTTGCTTTTGCATGGGCATTTTTTTTTTACTGTTTTAATAAATAAGAAGGTTATTGGCGTAGAAGGTTTTATATTTATTTGATAATTGCACACAATCAGGGGCAATTAATTTATTAAATTTGAGCAAGGGCAATATTCTACTATTGAAAGCATAAAGATGAATTTGAAAACGATACTATCCGGAATATTTTTAGCAAGTACATTATTCACATCTTGTTCAGGAGATGAAGAAAAGAAAGTTGCAGTAAAGCCAAAAGTTAAAATGATCATGGAACCATTTCGCTTTCATAAAGCTATAGAAGTGAAACCTGGCCTTACCTTGGATATTGTTAGCTGGGGTAGGGGTTCTAGCTCAGTAGGAGGCTATTTGATTCTCAGATCAGATTCTACCAACCTTAAATATAAATCTTTAGCGGGTGAATTAGATGGTAAAATAATGGATGCCTGGGATATGGACCTAGATACTGATGGGAACCCGGAATTATATATACACGCAAAAGGAGAGGGTAAAGGCTCTTACCTTAGTATGTATATCTACGAATACAGTGAAGGAGGATCAAATCAGCAAATTCGTTTTCCCGAACTTAGTTCATCCTTAAAATAAGGCTACCGTGGAAACGATTCCGTATACATCAAGGAAGGAAAACTCTTACGTGAGTTTTTGGTTTATGATAAAAACGACTCAACAGGTGTAGCAACAGGAGATGTTCGAAAAGTTGAATATACCTTAAGAAACAATAGTTTGCAGTTTAAGGAAATTAAAGAAGAAAAGACAGCGGATAAAAAACAATAAACCTACAAATCATTGTCTTCGAACTGTTTTTGAAGCCTTTCCAGATTCTGTATCATGTCTTCCAGTTTCGATTCTTCTCGTTTGATATACATTCTCATCAATACAAAATAGCAAATTGCAACCCATATAAAAGTTAATATAAAACCAACTAGGGTAACCCATAAAGATGCCGTAAAGGAAATCTCCACAAAATAAAGTAAAAAGCCTGCCGTCAAAAATATCGAATAGATGGAATATTTTCGAGTATTGAAAATATAACGATCGTGTTTATAGTTCTTTAAATAGGTAATATAATCTTCAGGTTTATCGATCAAATTAGTATAATTGATTCTTCGGTAATCATCAATCAATACAACGATATAATAGATACAACAAGCAATAAATATGATCATGGCCAAATGAGTAGTCCACATTTTAAATGGACCGTCAATCCAGACATAGGTAATTACAGCTGTTGCAATTCCCATACCAATCATTTCAATCAATAATTTGCTTGAAAGACCGTTTCTCGTCTTTCGTATCTTTTTTAATACATCTTCGTGACCGACTTTCGGCAGCGTTATCTGGTCGTGCCAGATGCTTTTCAGTGCTTCAAAATCTTTCATTTCTATTATATAATTCAGTCAATTTTTGTTTAATTCGATGAATCTTTACTCTTAAATTTCCTTCAGAGATTCCAGAAATGGAGGCAATTTCGGCATATGGTACTTCATCAAGAACCATAGTGATTATAATACGCTCATTTTCTTCTAGTTGGGCAATACATTTATAGAGAGCGGAAACCTGCTCATTTTTTTCTGAGATTTCTTCAGCTTTAGTTTCAATTATATTATCAGTAAGTTCATCTTTTGGATGCCTTTTTTCAATACGCAAGTGTGATAGGCAGGTGTTTACCGCAATTCGGTAAATCCAGGTTGATATTAAGGCTTGATTTCTGAATTTATCTAGGTTTTGCCAAACCTTCATAAAGGTTTCTTGCATCAGGTCATTCGCGGTTTCATCATCGCCCGTATAACCATAGCATAAATGATAAATCTTTTTGGAGTTAGCCTGAAAAATTTCTTTGAAAAGTGCTTCTTTGCTCAAACCCTTATTTTTGCTGTTAGATTAAAAATAACCTTAAATGTTACAAAAAATCACTTTTGTTAAACCATTTGATCTGTTGTGCAGCTTTTATTATCAATGTTTCATATTCTTTCTGATAATCAAACTGAAGGTCTTCGTGTAGTTTGGGTAGTAATTTTGTTATTTTTTCAAACTGCCTGGTCAACAATCCTTGTAAAGGCTTATGATTGGTGTTAAGATCAACATAAATCATATAATTTGTACAAAACCAAACAGTAAGTTCTGTTTCAACCTGTTTTGAACCTGTATATTTTGAATAGCGATTTACCAATCGAATAATTTTACGCAAACTTTTTGTGCTGTAGAAATAATGCTTTTGTATGGCAATAAAATCAGCGATGAGAAATGATTTTACATCTTCAGCATAGTTCATGGGTTCATTTGCGTTAAAAAGCAGATAGGCTAGTAATTCCTTGTTCTCCTTTTTGTATTTTGCCAATCTTAAGCAAATTTCTGTGAGTTCAGTAGCATTAAGCACTAATAGTGCCTTTTTTAAATCACTTAATTTATCTGGTTTCATCTTCTACTTACATTTGCTGGGTAAATCTAATTAATTACTTTTGTTCGATACGCTAACCACTTATTATGAAATTTAAAAGTTTTGGTATAGTTGCATTAATTGCAGTTACATTTTCTGCGCTACTTATCTTCCTGGATCATTACATGATTGTTGATATTCCAGAAATAGCACTCCTGTTTTCTAGATGGCTAGCTATTGCTGGTTTATTTCTATATGGCTTTCAAAAGAAATCACTAACCACATGGATATTAATCTCTATGGTAGTTGGAGCTGAAATAGGTAATGATTTTCCTGAAGCTGGATTAAAACTTCAGGTATTAAGTAAGGTCTTTCTGAAAATGATCAAGACTATTATTGCTCCATTGCTTTTTGCAACCCTTGTTTATGGTATTGCAGGACACTCTGATTTAAAACAGGTTGGCCGTATGGGATGGAAATCAATCCTTTATTTTGAAGTGGTTACAACAATTGCCTTGTTCATAGGCTTAGCTGCTATTAATATTTCTAAGGCAGGTATGGGAATCACACTTCCTCCTGGTGCTCATGAAGAACTCGAAAAGGTAGCTCCGCAAACGTTTAATGATATTATTCTGCATATTTTTCCTGAGAATATTGCTAAGTCAATAGCTGAAGGGCAGGTGCTTCAGATTGTTATTTTTAGCATAATTTTTGGTATTGCGCTTGCCATGGTTCGCGAAGATAAACGCCAACCCATGTTGCGTGCAACTGAAAGTCTTTCTGAAGTGATGTTTAAATTCACTAATATCATTATGTATTTTGCACCAATCGGGGTTGGGGCAGCCATAGCTTATACTGTTGGGCATATGGGCTTAGGGATATTAGTTAACCTGTTCCAACTATTAATGACGCTTTATATAGCCTTATTTGTCTTTTTACTGGGTGTTTTATTGCCAATTGCCCTGATTGTGGGTGTACCCATAAAAAAATTCCTGCAGGCTATTGCAGAGCCCGTTTCTATTGCATTTGCAACTACCAGTTCAGAGGCAGCACTTCCAAGGGCAATGGAAGCAATGGAACGAATTGGAGTTCCTCGAAAAATTGTAGCATTTGTTATGCCTACCGGGTATAGCTTTAATTTGGACGGCACAACTCTTTACCTTTCGCTAGCAGCAATATTTGTTGCACAGGCTGCAGGAATGCCCTTAACCTTTGGGCAGCAATTGCTGATCGTATTTACCCTGATGTTAACCAGTAAAGGTGTTGCTGGAGTACCACGTGCTTCGCTAGTTATCCTTTTAGGTACTGCTGCATCGTTTGGTATGCCTGTATGGCCTATTTTTATCATACTTGGAATTGATGAGCTGATGGATATGGCTAGAACATCTGTGAATGTTATTGGTAATTGTCTAGCAACGGTGGTCATTGCCAAATGGGAAGGAGAATTTCATCCTCCAGCAGATGATTTGCTAGCACCTGATGAAAATAGAATTCATAAACTGGAAAATCAGATAGAAAAACATTGAAATCTATAGTTAAATGATGGATATTTGTTTGTCGATATACTAATAAACATGAGTGATAGAGGAAAAAAGATATTTTTAGGTGTTTGTATCATCGCACCATTTCTGATTTATATGGTGTATTATTACTCGATAATGGTAAAAAATGCACCCTACAGGTTTGCTGATTTTGAATCATTGACATTTAAATATGGTCTTGGCGATAGCCTGGTTAATAAGTTTGATTCTAAAACAGGATACTACCAATATGTGAATAGCAGAGATTCTTTGGTAAAAACGAAGGTTAATCTTCGAAAAGATGATCTGTTATATCTTCATCGTAAGGCAGCAGAGTTAGGCTTCTGGAACTTTCCTGAAAATATTGAGAGCGATACTGAAAATGGAAAGCCTGAAAATACGCCTCATTATTATTTGGAATATAAATACAAGAATAAGACTAAGCATATTCTTTTTGATGCAGCTTACAGAGATGATCCTAAATTAAATGATGCAGCAAAAACATTGATCACTGAGGTTAGCAATATGATCAATGATGTGAGGGATAGAGATATGAATTGAGATATGAGATATGAGATGTGAGATGTGAATTGAGATGTGAATATCAGACCCTCCGGTTATAATTGAAATTAGTTTTTCTTTCAAAGAATAAATTTCTTATATTTGCACCTCATTTAAAAAATAAAATAATAATGTACGCAATAGTAAATATAGCCGGACAGCAATTTAAAGTTGCTAAAGACCAATATCTTTTTGTACACAGATTACAAGGAGAAGAAGGCGCTAGTATTGAATTTGACAACGTATTATTAGCTGAGAACAATGGTAAATTTTCTATCGGTGCTGCTGCATTGAAGGGAGCTAAAGTTACTGCTAAGATACTGTCACATTTAAAAGGTGATAAAGTGATTGTTTTCAAAAAGAAACGTCGTAAAGGTTACAAAAAGAAAAACGGACATCGTCAACAGTTCACTAAAATAGAGATTACTAATATTAAGTTGTAAGTTATAAGTTGTAGGTTATAAGTTATAAGTTATAGGTTATAAGTTATAGGTTATAAGTTGTAGGTTTTACGTTTTTCATTCTCAAGTTTAAAATCCTGAATTGATGATTGTCAATTCATAAATAAAAAATAAAATGGCACATAAAAAAGGAGCCGGTAGTTCCAGAAACGGTCGCGAATCACATAGCAAGCGTTTAGGTATTAAGATTTTCGGTGGTCAGGCTGCAATTGCAGGAAACATCATCGTGCGTCAGCGCGGTACAAAACATCATCCTGATAAGCATGTTGGAATTGGAAAAGATCATACGCTGTTTGCTTTAATTGATGGTACTGTATTTTTCAGAAAAAAATCTGATGATAAATCATATGTTTCTATCATACCAAGAGAGGTTTCTGTAGTAGTAGAAGATGCAGCTCCTGTTAAGGTTAAAAAGGTTGCTGCTCCGAAAGTAGTTGCAACTGAAGAAGTTGTTGAAGTTGCTGCAAAGCCAGCTCCTAAGAAAGCTGCTGCTAAACCAGCTGCTAAAAAGGCCGCTGCTGCTCAGGATGCTGCTCCAACTGAAGAAGCATAATCTAAATTATAAAATTTTAAATAGGAGAGCCCTGATGAGAATCAGGGCTTTTTTTAATTCTCTCTGATTAGTAATTGCTCTGCAAATCCTCTTAAGAGGTCTTTTTTGGAGCGATTCACGGAAATCATATCCAATGCTCTGAGAGCTTTATTAACATATTCTTCCATTTCTATTTCTGCCAGTTTTCTAACCTCGAGCAGGTTATAAATAGAGGTAATGGCTTTGATTTTAGCTAGTGGATCATCAGAGCTATTTAACCATGTATCAAGATCAGACTTGGTATTCCCTGTAGCAAGCTCCTTTGCTTTAATTAGCATAAAGGTTTTTTTATTAGAGAGGATATCGCCTCCAACTTGTTTACCGAATTTTTCAGGATTCCCATATACATCTAGAATATCATCCTGTAATTGGAAGGCAAGCCCGAGGTTTTCGCCGAATTCGTATATTAAATTTGCTTGGTCTGGTACGGCTCCACCAATAAGAGCACCAATCTGCATACTTCCTGCAAGTAAAACTGCAGTTTTTTGTCTGATCATTTCAAGGTATTCAGGAAGGCTTACATCATCTCTCTTTTCAAAATTCATATCTGCCTGTTGCCCTTGACACACACCTGAAGCCGTATCGCTGAAAATAGCGAGTACTTCTCTTAAAATACTATCATCTACCTTGATCATGAGTTTATAGGCCTCTACAAACATCACATCTCCAGATAATATAGCTGCGCTTTCATTCCATTTGGCATGAACGGTAGGCTTACCTCTTCGAAGCGGGGCTTTATCCATGATATCATCATGCATAAGTGTGAAATTATGGAATAGCTCGATACCAATTGCAGCATCTAAGGCTTTTAGTACATTTCCATCAAATATCTCTGTAGCTATCAGAACCAACACTGGTCGCATGCGTTTGCCACCTAATTGCATCAGGTAACTGATGGGTTCATATAGTTCCGCAGGTTGTTCGGTATATTTTGTATCGGCAATTGCCTTGTTAACCAGGTACTGAAGTTGTTCTATTGAATGCATTTATGAAAAATGGAATTTGCTACAAAATAAGTAAAAATCTTTAATCTAAGGTCTCTTTTGAGAGCCGTTTGTACCAAGAGAATTATACTAATGTATTTTAAAAATCAATCTCTTACCAAGCTAAAATCTATCTGACGCTTCGCTAGGTCAACCTTTTTCACAAGAATTGTAACTTCATCGCCAAGCTGGTACTTCTTTTTTCTTCTTTGACCAATGATGCAATAGTTCTTTTCATCGAGCACATAAAAATCATCATTTAAATCTCGAAGGCGTATCATGCCTTCGCACTTATTTTCAATAATTTCAACATACATACCCCATTCTGTCAAACCAGATATGATACCGACATATTCCATTCCAACATTATTCTGTAGAAATTCAGCTTGTTTATATTTTACAGAAGCACGTTCAGCATCTGCAGCTTTCTTTTCCATTTGTGAAGAATGCATGGAAAACTTCTCATATTCATCTTCACTAACTGATTTTCCTCCGGCAAGGTAAAGTTCTAAAAGACGGTGAACCATCACATCCGGATAACGTCGAATAGGAGAGGTAAAGTGGGTGTAATAATCAAATGCCAGTCCATAATGGCTATGTTTTTTAGTTGTATAAACTGCCTTAGCCATTGATCTGATCGCAAGTTTTGTAAGAACATTCTGTTCTTTTTTGCCTTCAACATCAGCCATTAAGAAATTTAGAGATTTTGCAGTTTCACGGCCTGAACTTATATCAATTTTATAACCAAATTTTAGTGCGAACTGTGAAAAACTTAAGAGTGCATCTTCTTTAGGAGAATCGTGCGAGCGGTACACAAAGGTTAATTTTTGCTTCCCTTTACCTTTTTTAGCTATAAATTCTGCAACTTTCTTATTTGCCAGTAGCATGTAGTCTTCAATGAGCTTATGTGCGTCTTTACGTTCTTTAGCGTATACACCCAAAGGTTTTCCATGCTCATCCAGATTGAATTTTACTTCAACACTTTCAAAACTTATTGCACCATGTTTAAATTTACGCTCCCTTAAAATATAGGCCAATTCATTTAATTTCAGCAGTTCTTCGCTATGTTTTCCAGTTTTATTTTCAAGAATTTCTTGAGCATCTTCATAACTAAACCGTGTATCTGAATGTATAATGGTTTTTCCAAACCATTGTTCAACAACATTAGCCTCTTGATCAAGCTCAAATACTGCTGAGAAACAAAGTTTATCTTCATTAGGCCTTAATGAACACAATCCATTTGAAAGTCGCTCAGGTAGCATAGGAATTACTCTATCAACAAGATATACCGAGGTACCACGCTCAAAAGCTTCTTTATCAAGTGCAGTACCTTGTTTTACATAATGTGACACATCAGCGATATGAACACCAACCTCAACATTTCCATTGTCAAGCTTCCTGAATGAGATGGCATCGTCAAAGTCTTTTGCATCAGCTGGATCGATGGTAAAGGTTAATATCTTACGGAAATCTCTTCTTTTAGCAATTTCTTCGGCAAGGATGATTTCTTCAATGGCTTCTGCCTGTTTTTCAACCTCATCCGGAAAGGCAAGAGGAAAGCCGTAATCAGCTAGTATGGCATTCATTTCGGCATTATTCTCACCTTGTTTTCCTAGCACATGCGTAATTTCTCCAATTGGATTTTTTGCATCTTCAGGCCAATCAACAATTCTTGCAATGGCTTTATCTTTGTCTTTTGCTCCTTTTAGGCTATCAATCGGGATGAAGATATCATGCAGCATTTTACGGTCATCAGGTATGAAAAATGCAAAACGATCGGATAGGTTTATAATTCCTGTAAAATCCATTTTTGCCCGCTGCAAGATCTCAACTACTTCGCCATCTTTTTTACGTCCTTTATTTTTTGCATAGACATAAACCTTAACAATATCCCCATTCAGGGCATTGCGCAGTTTACGAGGAGCTACATATATATCATCTTCAAAGTCATCTTCACTTACAATATAGGCTGAACCGTCTGAGGTCATATCCACCTTTCCGCTTACAAAAGTTTTTAATTGTTTGAGTATGAATTTCCCTTTTTCAGGTTCGTTTAGTATTCCTTTTTTTGTTTCTTCTTGTAATATCTCCAGAATTAAACCTCTTGATTCATCATCATGAAGGTTGAGTTTGGATGCAACTTGTTTATAATTTAGAGGCTTATTGCCTGATTTTTCAAACACATCAGTAATGAGTTTGGTTAGAACCAGGTTAAAGCTATTTGATTTCTTTTTAGACATTTTTCACTAATTTATTTAAAGATAAGGCTTCGCCATAAATAAAAGCCTACCTAATAATTTGATAACATAACAATAACCGATTTATTATGGCGATTGTTATTTAACTATGGTGATATCCTCATCAGAAAGTGTTGAGATAGACTTGAAACGGAGTAAAATGCGGGCCGTTGTGATGACATCTTTTTCACAATAAACGCGAATTCTTTCTAGATCATTCTCTTTCCAGTAAACTCCATTAACCATGCTTCCATCAATGTCATCTTTTGGACTAGGTATATTGAAAACTGCAGCCAAAAGTTTTAGTGAAGTATAGTTTTTGAAATCTCCGAATTTCCATAAGTCCATGGTATCGAGGTGCATAATTTCCCAGGGTTTTTTGCCATGAAGGTTTAGCTGAACGGGTATAGGCAATCCATTGATCAAGATTCTGCGGCATAAATAGGGGAAATCAAATTCTTTTCCATTGTGAGCACACAGGATCAGGGAATCTGCTTGGGTTTTTAATAAGGCTATAAATGATTGTAATACAACTTTTTCTTCATCGCCATAGAATGATTTAACTCGAAGAGAAATGTTTTTGGTTTTATTTGAAAAGATACCAACAGAAATGCAGATTATCTTTCCAAATTCTGCTAATATTCCACCACGTGCATAAAAATCGGAAGGGCTTTCACCATCTTTACGCTGAAACCTGGTTTTTTGCTCCCATAAGTCTTGGAAATCTGCTGGTAGTTCTTCAAATGATGGATATTGCGGAACAGTTTCTATATCGAGCACCAGAACCTGCTGCAGATCAATGTTTTCTAGCATAGTTTAATGCGTTCAAGATGTTCAAGCTACACTATTCATCTGTAATTTAATACTTTATTGAGTAAACGGTCAACTCAGTTATTTATTAAATGTCCAATTAGTACACCCGGTTTGTTCAATAGGGGTACTCGGGTCATATTGGTATCAACGATACTTTCAGGTACGAAAATAAATTTTTTATCAAAAATTTGACCGCCTAAATAATAACTTAACCAATATTCATTGGTTAATCCAAATACCTGTTCATCAATAAGTTCTATTTCTATAAATGATTTTGCAGGTACATTACCTATTGAATGTCGTAGGATGGATGTTTTTATTTTTTCGCCGTCTTTTTCTCCATATCCCTTTGAGCTTACCAGCACAGTTTCAAGTGCATCATTCTTCAAATTGATTAAATACACCTTCCAAAATTTTGCTTCTGGAGTGGCTGATTCCATTACGATAGCTATGGCTATATTTTCGACTAAGTTTTCAGGAAGATCTTTTTTCATCTGAGGGTATTTATCATTAAACCTAGTAAAGGTTTAGCGAATAGCTAAGAAGCTGAAAAAAAGCATGATTATCTTATCTTTTTACAAGGCGTTTAGCTGGTTTTTTCTTTGCAGGAGATTTCTTTGCAGTCTTTTTGGGTTTTACGGTAAAGGCATCAGGAATTTGATCTGTAATTAGTTTTTTTACTGTATCAATAGAAAGTAGGGAAAGATCTTCAGCTGTATATTTATCTTTTGTAATTGGATTTTTGCCAAGTTTCAGCATTTCTTTTTGAAAACGAATGAAAGGTCCCCATCTGCCGTTTTCAATAGCAATCTTTTCAGTTGGCCATTCCTGGATAAAACGATTTGATTCTTTCTCAATTTTCTTACTGATTAGTTCATCTATCTCAGCTTGAGCCAGAATATCAAAATTATACCTTGCAGGCACATTAATATAAAGGTTATTCCATTTAATGAATGGCCCGAAACGCCCTTTGCCTTTAGTTACAGGCAAGTCCTGGAAATGTGCAATAGGAGCATCTGCAATATTTTTTTCATTGATAAGTTCTACTGCACGATCTAAATTGACTGATAAAGGATCTTCACCTTTAGGTAATGAAATGAAACTATCACCCCATTTAATATAAGGACCAAAGCGGCCTATACCAACACTCAACTCTTTTTCCTGATAAGCTTCTAATTGAAATGGAAGTTTAAAAAGATCTAGGGCTTCTTCTAATGATATGCTTTCGATCATTTGTCCGGATCGCAGACTAGCATACCTCGGTTTTTCGTCTTCCTCATGCTCTGCTGATTCACCAATTTGGACAAAAGGACCATAGCGCCCTATACGGACAGATATTTTTTTACCACTTTCAGGATCATAGCCTAATTCACGTTCACCACTTGCACGGTTTGCATTTTGTAACGTAGTTTCAACTTCTAAATGGAAAGGGTTGTAGAAGGTGCGGAGCATCTCTGTCCAGTTTTTCAATCCCTGTGCTATTTCATCAAATTCTTTCTCAACTTTTGCGGTGAAATTAAAATCTACGATTCCATTGAAGTGTTCAACCAGGAAATCATTCACTACCGCACCAATATCAGTTGGAAATAGTTTATTTTTTTCTGCTCCAGTATTTTCAGTCTTTTTTGTTGCGTTGACCTGGCCATCTTTTAGGCTGATTGATTGAAACAAACGTTGTTTTCCTTCGCGATCTTCTTTAACAACATATCCACGATTCTGTATAGTTGAAATCGTTGGAGCATAAGTTGATGGACGACCAATTCCGAGCTCTTCAAGCTTTTTAACAAGGCTTGCTTCTGTATAACGTGCCGGTGGTCTTGAATAGCGCTCTGTGGCGTTCATTTCACGCAAATTAAGCGTTTGCCCTTTGGCTAATGGAGGTAGGATTGAGTTATCATTATCTTCATCCAAATTGATCTCCGTGTCTTCTTCGTCAGTTGACTCCATATATACCTTCAGGAATCCATCGAATTTCATCACTTCGCCATTGGCAACAAACTCTTCACTGCGCGAAGAAATGCTGATTTTAGCCGTAGTTTTTTCAAAATTGGCCTCAGACATTTGTGAAGCAATAGAACGTTTCCATATCAGATCATATAATCTTTGTTCTGAGGAGTCGCCACTGATGGTATGCTGTTCAAAATAAGTAGGGCGTATGGCTTCGTGCGCTTCTTGTGCACCAGCCGATTTGGTTTTATATTTTCTTACCTGATGGTATTTTTCTCCGTAAGCCGATTTTATTTCTGCTGCTGCAGCATTTAAAGCAGTATCTGATAAGTTTACTGAATCGGTACGCATGTACGTGATTTTTCCACTTTCATATAATTTTTGCGCCACTTGCATAGTTCTTGCAACTGAAAAGCCTAACTTTCTGCTGGCTTCTTGTTGCAGGGTGGAAGTGGTAAATGGAGCCGACGGACTTCTTTTTGTTGGTTTGGTTTCGAGGCTTCTTACCGTATAAACCGCATTTATGCAATCTTTAAGGAAATTTTCTGCTTCAGGTGCCTTTTCAAAACGTTCGGGTAGTTCAGCTCTGAATAGTTCTTTTAGTTTATCGGTATAAAATAGTGCCACGATTTTGAATGCGGCTGTAGCTGTAAATTTATTTACTTCACGCTCTCTGTCAACAATCAAACGAACGGCAACTGATTGTACACGTCCGGCAGAAAGGGATGGTTTTACTTTTTTCCAAAGCACCGGCGATAACTCAAATCCTACCAAACGATCTAAAACACGACGGGCTTGTTGAGCATAAACTAAATTATAATCTATTTTTCTTGGCGTTTCAATGGCTTTAAGAATAGCAGTTTTGGTGATCTCATGAAAAACAATACGCTTGGTTTGATCTTCTTTCAAGCCTAATGTTTCAAAAAGGTGCCATGAAATTGCTTCTCCTTCACGGTCCTCATCCGATGCAAGCCATACCATTTCTGCATCTTTAGCTAATCTTTTTAATTCATTGACAACTGCTTTTTTATCGGCTGGAACTTCATAACGCTGTTCGAAATTATGGCTAACATCAATGGCATCATCGGTCTTGATTAGGTCACGAATATGACCATAGCTTGATTTAACAAGAAAATCTTTTCCAAGGTACCCTTCAATTGTTTTGGCCTTTGCCGGCGACTCAACAATAAGTAAATTTTTAGCCATTCAGTTCAATGATATAATGCAAATAAAGGTATTATTAAAGGGAATGACAAATTAGTGATTTGCAAAATCGCAGAATACATGCTGAAATAACACAAAAATCAAGTGAAATTGGAATTCGTTTACGCTAATTACCCTAAAATTTTATACCAGAAAACCACCACCTAGGAGATCGTTACCTTCATAAAATACAGCCGATTGTCCAGGAGCAATACCTGATACCGAATGATGGAAATTTACTTTAATACGATCTCCATCCTGCACAAGAGTACTCATAGCACCCGCATCTTTATATCTGATCTTGGTTATTGCATCTATAGGCTCAGATATATTTTCATATTTTACTAGATTAATATTTCTAACAATTGCTTCTGATTTTTCAAGCTCTTCGATGGTACCTAACATAACCGTATTGCTTTCAGGTAGAATTCTAGTTACGAACATTGGGTGTCCAAAAGCAAGGCCTAATCCTTTACGCTGACCTATAGTATAGTAAGGATAACCAAGATGTTTACCTACAATACTGCCGTCGCTGAGCATAAAATTACCCGGTCCGATGCGTTCGTCCAAATCATCTACTTTATTTCTTAAAAAGGATCTATAATCATTATCAGGCACAAAACAGATCTCATAACTTTCAGATTTGTTAGCCAATTCAAGCTGCCCCATATCTTTTGCCATTTGTCTGATTTCAGATTTTGCGAAGCTTCCAAGAGGAAAGCGTGTACGGGCCAGATTTTCTTGAGAAACACCCCATAGCACATAAGATTGATCTTTATGTTCATCTTTTCCTTTAGAAATTACATATCGGCCACTATCCTGAACACGAATATTAGCATAATGTCCGGTAGCTATAAATTCACAATCTAGTTTATCGGCACGTTTTAGTAATGCTTCCCACTTAATATGGGTATTACATAAAACACAGGGGTTAGGGGTTCTGCCAGATAAATATTCATCAACGAAATTATCAATCACAAAATCACCAAATTCGCTTCTAATGTCGAGTATATAATGTGGAAATCCATAAGCAACTGCTAATGCACGAGCGTCATTGATGCTATCCAAACTGCAGCATCCGGTTTCTTTGGAAGAGCCCCCCGAAGAGGCATAGTCCCAGGTTTTCATGGTTAGCCCAATCACTTCATAGCCCTGCTCGTGAAGCATAACTGCTGCTACCGAACTGTCTACTCCGCCACTCATGGCAACCAATACTCTACCTCTTTTGCTCATTGCATTATTAACGGGCTTATAGCCCCTCTTGAATTAGTTGTAAAGATAAGGCTTTATTGAATATTCTGACAGGTAGACAGTCAAAGTGGGGTAAATTATAAATTTTGTTAGTTTATTTATAGAAAACAGGAAAAATGAATAGTATTGATTAGTAATATTAATGTATATAAATTATTGATTAACAATGTTTTATAAATAATATATATTTTTAATAGGTACAAATTATCGGTATTTTGAACTAACAAAAAAAGACAGGAGCGAACCTGTCTTTTTTAATTAAACTTTGAGAACTGATTAACTTATTTAAACTTGAGATTTAAAGAAACCACATCAGAAAGTAAACTGGTTGATCTCACATAATGCCCATATCTTAATTCAACCATATTTAATCGCTGTACTCCAAAAACACCTTTAGGAGGAGTAAAGCGGATTCCTGTCCCATAAAAATCGCTACTTAAGCTAGATAAATCATAATCGCTTGTAAAATAGGTTGCAGCAGGATTATGTTGCCCGTAGCTTGCAAAATATTTAATTCCGCTTTGATTATTATAGCGATAAAACGGACTTATAGAAAAGAATGGACTTATTTTAGTAGGGATCTCTAGCTCAGCGGTATGCGCTTTTAAACCCCAATCATCCTGATAATAGCGGTAAAAGGTTCGTATGATAAATTGGTCATTCAGGAAGTAATTCAATCGTACACCAATGGGTAGTTTAAAACGATTATCCGGAAGGTTTTCAGATTTTACTGTGCCATTGGTAAAATAACTCCGCTGGTATTTTGTAGCAAGTAAACCGTGCTGATAGGATGGTTCAATAATCAGCATAGCCTGTAGTTGCTGATTAATGACCTGCGAAATGGAAAATGAACTATTGAATGAATTCCTCGGACTTAAAGGTCCATTATCATCATCATCGTCTTTAGTTTTGGCACTGAATGTTCTCAATTCAATTGGAAGTATGACTGACCATTGATCAAGGAATGCCTGAAGCTTAAAATCAAACTGAGTATTTTTATTTTTAGATAAACGAGTTAAATTAAAAGCTGCACCAATAGATTTATAATCATATTCATATGAGTATGAACCTGAAAATCCATATGAATTTCCGGTTTTTTCATTTGATTTTGTCCAATTTAAGGATGGGTAAACTCGTGTATCTTGCATAGATGCTGATGAGATACTATTCGGATCTATCTTATCAGATGATGCAGAGGTGTAATAATCAACGCCAATTTCAAATGTGAATGTGTTTTTTTTACCCCACTTATCAAATTTTGAGATCTGCAGGTCAAATGTGTTTGCAATGTCACTTAGCTTTTCAGTTCCAATTCCTCCAGTAACCGCTGAGTTATTACCGTCTTGATGGTAATAGGCGGATACAATATTAACCTCATCTACATGAAGTTTTCTGGACTGGTAGTTTGTGCTGTCATTTGCTGCAGATGCTGTGCGCTGTGCCTTTGTTTGTGAATAGCTATTTAATATTCCAAGATAAAGTACAAAAACAAATAGGTATATTCTTCTCATTTCCTTTGTTTCAACAATTAATTACAGCCACAGCCACCACCACTTTTACCGCCATTTGAGCCAGAAGCACCTTCACGATATAATTGGAAACTTTGTTCGAATTTTTGGATCTTTCTGGATGTTAATGCCATCTCTGAATCGTTTAATTTATTTTTCTGATAAGATTTTACTGTGCTGCAAGAACAGAAAATGCTTATTCCTGATATCCCAAGCAGAAAAATTCTTGTTAATTTGTTTACTGATTTCATATTATTCCTTTATAATAATGTTTTTAGAGGTATAAAGTTTATCATGGTCATCTATGATCACACATTCTACGTGTTGAATCTGATTGATAAGGTTTAATCCAACTTTAACTCCCATAACCACCACTGGAGTTGCTAAAGCATCAGCAAGTTCTGCACTAGGACATAGAATACTGACACTTTTTATACCGCTTACTGGTAGGCCAGTTTTGGGGTCAATGGTATGCGAATAACGTTTGCCATCAATGATCACAAATTTTTCGTAATTGCCAGAGGTAGCGATGGCCATATTGCTGATATTTAAAGAAGAAAATGGCCGGCCGCTTTGGTCAGGATCAGCAATTCCAATGGTCCATGCAGAACCATTTAATTGTTCTCCCCAGGTGATTAGGTCGCCGGCAGCATTTACAATTCCGCTTTTAATACCCAAATTTTGAAGAATTTGTTTGGCCTTGTCTGCTGCATAGCCTTTGCCTATACCTCCAAAACCAATTCGCATTCCTTTATTTTTTAGCATGACTGTACATTCTTCATCATTGATCAGCACATGGCGATAATTGATCAGTTCTACAGTTTTTAAGGCCGTTTCTTGATCTGGCAGGCTGGTCATGTTTAGGTCAAAGTTCCATAGGCTTTTGTCGATTGAACCATAGGTAATGTCAAAAGCACCATCTGTGATTGCTGAGATCTTGTTAGCCCTGCTGATTAACTGCAATACTTCTCTATCTATTTTTACTGGTTTAATACCGGCTTGATCATTTATTTCATTAGCCTGGCTACTAGTTTTAAATGTAGAGAGTAATTCTTCAATCCTTTTTACTTCAACTATTGCCTGATCAATTGCTTGATTTCCAATTTCTTTATTCTCAGCAATAACAGTGAACTCAAAACGGTTGCCCATTAATTTAAGAACCCTGTTGCACAAACTCTGAGAATTCATGTTTCTATCTTTTTTGACTCAGAAGCTCTAATTGCTTGACAAATTGAGCAGCATTTTCTTTTGGGAGCCCGTCCCATGTTTTTAAAATCTTACCCTCACTATTTACAAGCAATGTAAAAGGGAATTTCCCATCTTTATTATAACGCTCTGCAAGCATTTCATTTAATTTAACCTGAGTTTCAGGAAGCTTATTTTTCTTTTGTCTTGGAAAATCAGCTCTAACTAGCAATAGTTTTTCTGAAGCAAATTTTTCAAAAACTTCAGTCGCAAAGATTTCATTTTTAAGCCTGATGCATGGACCGCACCAATCAGATCCTGAAAAATTAATTAGGATCAATTTATTTGATTCTTTTGCAATTTTTGCTGTTTCATTGAAATTACCTGACCAGATAGCTGGTGTAGGAATCAATCCAATTAATAAAAAAAATATAAATCTCATCCGTATATTCTTAAGGTAGTTCCTGTTAATTCTGTTTGATAAACGTTCAATGGTCGGGTTGCTGGGCCATTGCCTACTGCTCCGCTTTCTGAAAAAGTAGCACCGTGAGTACTACAATAAAATTTATTTATAGAAGTTTGATAAGTTAAGTTCACATTAGCGTGAGTAGAATATTTTTGGATCGCAAAAAATACACCTAAGCTTTTTTAACATTTAACATACAAATATACAGTTTTTACTTAGTAAGAGGCCAGAATTCTATATCCTTAGATAATCCTTTTTTCTTCTAAAACAGTTTGGATAGCAGTATAAACTATAAGTATTGATGCTATTGAGCATCGTTTTATTCTTAACGAACTTGATCCTCAAAAAATTATAAGAAATAGGATTGGAGTTTATATATTGAACACTTTAAAAAAAATAAGATGGATAATCATTATTATAACTCAAAAGACCTGGGTAAATTTGGAAACATTGCTGAATTCCAGAAAGAACTTGCAGATAAATTCTTTTCCTATTACGGTGAAGTATTTAAGGATAGTCATTTAACTGCAAAAGAAAAATCGCTTATTGCCCTTGCTGTTGCACATGCAGTACAATGTCCATATTGCATTGATGCCTATAGCAGCGATGCCTATGAAAAAGGCTATAGTGAGGCACAAATGATGGAAGCTGTTCATGTGGCATCAGCTATAAAAGGCGGAGCAGTGCTTGTTCATGGGGTTCAAATGATGAACAAGGTCAAAGAAATTGGGATGTAATACCAGTTATGATTAAATCACTCAAAGTTTTACACCATCCGCTTTCTGATTCTCTTAATCAGCTTGCGCTGCTAGAGCCTGATTCAGATCATTCAAAGTCTTCTTTTAAGGCCAGGCTTGATGAATTTGGACTGTTTCCACTGAAAACTTTAGCGCTAGAAATTTTCCAGATCAATTTGGGTAAGATGTGTAATCAGACCTGCAGGCATTGCCATGTTGATGCAGGGCCAGACCGAAAAGAGATCATGAGTAGGCAAACCATGGAATTATGTCTTCATATCTTAAAAAACTCAGAAATTAAAACAGTGGATCTTACCGGAGGAGCTCCTGAGTTGAATCCTGATTTTCGTTGGTTTGTTCAAGAAATTAAAAAATTGGGGAAGCATATCCTAGTTCGCTGTAACTTGACCATTATTGTGGCTAATAAGCGGTTCAATGATCTTCCCGAATTTTTTAAAGAGCATCAGGTTGAGGTTGTTTCATCTTTGCCGAGTTTTACCCAAGACCGAACAGATAGGCAAAGGGGTGATGGTGTTTTTGAAGATTCTATAAAAGCTTTGCGCATGCTAAATGCTGTCGGATACGGGCAGGAGGGAAGTGAATTGGTTCTTAATCTTGTCTACAATCCTGCAGGAGCTTTTCTTCCACCATCTCAAATAGCTTTAGAGAAAGAATATAAAAAGGAGTTGTCGTCTCGGTATGGTATTTTATTCAATCAGCTGTTTGCTATTACCAATATGCCAATAAGCAGGTATTTAGACTATTTATTAACCTCAGGAAATTATGAAAGGTACATGGATAAACTGATATCTGCGTTTAATCCTACATCTGTCCAGAATCTCATGTGCCGAACCATGCTGTCTGTAGGCTGGGATGGCTATTTGTACGATTGCGATTTTAATCAGATGCTTGACCTTAAAGTAAGCACTTCAACTAGTCAACATATTTCGGATTTTGATTTTGAGCGGTTAAAAAATAGAGATATTGTAATAAAACAGCATTGTTTTGGATGTACTGCCGGCGAAGGATCTAGCTGTGGAGGAAGCCTTATCAGTTAAAAAATGACTATGCTCAGCTCAACCGCTTTGGTAATATTTGTGAGAAACCCAATTTTAGGGCAGGTAAAAACACGTCTTGCAAAGGATATAGGTGATGAACGGGCTCTTGCAATTTATCTTCAATTACTTGAACATACCCTTAAAATTACCAGAAGCCTTAGTTTCAGAAAGTTTATTTACTATGCTGATGAAGTTAGTGATTATGACCTTTGGAGCGTTCCAGGCTATACTAAAAGAATGCAAAGCGGAACTAATCTTGGTGAACGGATGTTAAATTCATTCAAAGAGCTATTTGAGCAGGGTTTTACCCGAATTGTTATCATTGGCAGTGATTGTTTACAGTTACAAACTGAAAACCTGCAAGAGGCTGTAACTTTACTAGAATCTAATACCGCTGTTATAGGGCCTGCCAGTGATGGTGGCTATTATCTGCTTGGCTTAACTAAATTGTATCCAGAGTTATTTGTTAATAAACCATGGAGTACCAACCAGGTTCTTACTAAAACGATTGATGATTTCAATAATCAGGGTATTTCGTATGCCTTATTAGAAGAGCTCAGTGATATAGATGATATCACAGACCTTGAGGAAAATGGGATTTCAATTTGAATAAGGTTGGGTACTCATTCTTAGCTCACTATGTTTAAGGTAAACTATAAAAAAACCACATAGAAGCATAGTAATTTATAGCTTCTAACCTATATTTAGACACAAATAGCCTTGAAGCTTCGCTTCAATCTATGTAATTTACAATCTATGTTTCCTTTAGAATATAATAAAAGTCAATCTATGTGGTTAATTCTTATTCTTTAGATAGTTTAATATCTAATTCGGGTTATTTAGATAATTTAGCAGAATGCCCAAAAAGAAATCAATACCGGTTGAAAAGGATGGTTTCCACCCCCGAAACCGTCACAGACTTCGATATAATTTCCCGGAACTGATCATAGCCTGCCCTGAACTGGCCGATTATGTTACTCCAAATCAATATCAGGATCTTTCTATTGATTTTTCAGATTCAAAAGCCGTTAAAGCACTGAATAAAGCCATATTAAAGCAGTTTTATAGTGTTGATTTATGGGATATTCCAGAAGGATTCTTATGCCCACCCATACCCGGAAGAGCAGATTATATTCATTACGCAGCCGACTTATTGATTGGAGAGGATGGAAAGCTTCCTAAAGGCAAACATATTAAAGTACTGGACATTGGAGTTGGAGCGAACTGCATTTACCCATTGATTGGCCAGTATGAATACGGCTGGACTTTTGTGGGTTCTGAGATTGATCAACTTGCCAGTCGTGCTGCAACAAATATTATTGATGCTAATGGACTCTCAAAATTTATAAGTATCCGCAGGCAGCGCTCTGCAGATCAGATATTTACAGATATTATTCATACCGAAGAAAAATTCAGCTTGAGTATCTGCAACCCCCCGTTTCATTCTTCAATGCAGGAAGCTGCCGAAGGCACCGATAGAAAGTGGAAAAATCTGGGTAAAAATAAAAAAGAAGGAATAGGCCTGAATTTTGGCGGTAAAAATGCAGAATTATGGTGTGAAGGCGGTGAGGAGCGATTTCTTCTGAGGATGATTGAAGAGAGTGCCCGATTTGCCCAATCAGTACATTGGTTTACCTCCTTGGTTTCCAAGAAAGAAACCCTATCCGCATGTTATAAGGCTCTTGAAAGATTAAGTGCAACAGATGTTAGAACCATTGATATGAAACACGGACAGAAGGTGAGCAGGATACTAGCATGGACTTACGTAGAGGGATGAGGTCAGTTGTCTGTTGTCAGTTGTCAGTTATCAGTTATCAGTTGTCTGTTGTCAGAGGTATGAGGTGAAGCAGAATCTATCTCAATACTCAATACGCAATACGCAATACTCAAATAGTGGTTATCTGTTATCAGTTGTCTGTTGTCAGAGGTATGAGGTATGAGGTGAAGCAGAATCTATCTCAATACTCAATACTCAATACGCAATACTCAAATAGTGGTTATCAGTTATCAGTTGTCAGTTATCAGTTATCAGAGGTATGAAGTATGAGGTATGAAGCAGAATCTATCTCAATACTCAATACTCAATACTCAAATAGTGGTTATCAGTTGTCAGTTATCAGTTATCAGTTATCAGAGGTATGAAGTATGAAGCAGAATCTATCTCAATACGCAATACTCAAATAGTGGTTATCAGTTATCAGTTATCAGAGGTATGAAGTATGAGGTATGAAGTATGAGGTCTGAAGCAGAATCTATCTCAATACGCAATACTCAAATAGTGGTTATCTGTTATCAGTTGTCTGTTGTCAGAGGTATGAGGTATGAGGTGAAGCAGAATTATCTCAATACTCTATACTCAATACTCAAATTAGCATTAAATTGTCCTTCGTCTTGGTTCTTGGTTCTTGGTTCCTGGCTCTCGGCTTTTGACTTTCAGCTTTCAGCTTTTTTTGTTCCTGGTTCCTGATACTACTTAATAAAATTCTCGTACAAACTATTCAATCCAGCTCTTAAAACATCATTTAATCCATTGCTTGAGCTTGGATTACAGCCATTTGTGATCACTACAATTCCAAATTTTTCTTTAGGATTAAAAAACATGGCACTGTATAGTCCGTAGGCAGATCCAGTATGTCCGGTCATTATTTTACCCGGTATAACATCTTCACGATTTGCTATAGCCATTCCATAGCCTTCTTCTTCAGAGATTTTAGTCTGCATTAAGCGCGCACTTTTCTTTGACATGATCCTGGTTCCTTTATATTTACCATAGTTCATATGCATGGTCATATATTTTGCAAGGTCAGTGGCCGATATCTTCATTCCGCCGGTGGGAGAAAAAATAGGAGTACTGTATCCCATTACATAATTCTTTATTTCCTCTTTTCTGGGAGCATAAGCTAGAGGTGAAGGGCTTAATTTTTTAGTGCTTGTATTGTATTCGTGTAAAGTGGCAAAGCGCATAGCATCCATAGAATCAACATTGTATCCAGCATATAAACCCAATGGATTGATGATGTGATTTTTTACATAATTATCGAATCGTTCTCCTGAGTATTTCTCAATTACTGTCCCAATCATATTATAATTTAGATTACAGTAGCGATAATCTGTTCCTGGTGCTACATCGCTATAGCATTTTTGCCAATCTGGATTTTTTGCCGGATTAATGGCATCAAGTGTAAAATAACCTTGGCTATCATTAATACTTGAAGTGTGTGATAAGATCATTCTCAAGGTGATTACTGTTTCCGGAAATTTCGGATTTCTGATTTTGAAGCCCACCAGATCACTAAAATCATCATCTAGTGAAAGCTTTCCAGCTTCTATCAACTGCATGATTGAAGTGGCTGAGAATGATTTTGAAATAGATGCTATCCGGAAAATATTTTCATCAGTTAGTGGATGGTTTGTGGTGTTATCCTTCACTCCAAAAGAATGGGTATAAATGATCTCGCCTTTTTTTACTACGGCAACAGAAAGACCCACTACGTCGAGCTTTTTCATAATTGTTTGTATATCAGCTTCTGCTTTTTCATTTTGAGCGGAAACAGATAATGAACAGGACAGTAGGAATAGGATGGATAAAATCTTAAAGAAACTTACTTTAATCATAGTTTTAATTTTTAATAAATCTATCACTATTTTTTTGAGCTTTTGGGCTTTTGAATTAACATTGATAAAAATGATTGATATATTTTGATAAGTATAAATTTCTGACTCTTGGGTTACTATATAATTAAAATATAATTCTCATATAACTGTGTAAATCAGAAAACCTTCCGGATATTATGGGAGCGCTCCCGAAATTTGGGACCGTTCCCGATATTTTTTCGGTCGAAATCTATCAAGTTTTCTTTCTCTTAATAATACATTTATATAAGTTTCGATTGCTAACATATAGTATTAAATGTTGAATATAATGAAAATAGAAAAATTTAATCACCGAAGAAACTTTATTAAAAAGACGGGCTTAGCTTTAGCTAGTTTATCAATTGTCCCAGGATTGAGTTTTGGAAGTGAGGGCATAAATCCTATTCTTCTTCAAAAATCCGACGATCAATTAAATAATCCTGAGGGACTTAAAACTGTAGCTTTTATATGTAATATATATTTCAGTATATCGCATGCTGATGCTATAGGCACTAAACTTTTTTTGGGAAGTCCGATGGATCAGGGCCAGGGTATAGTACCTCCAAAAATAAAGATAGTGTCAATGTATATTGCACAAATTGGATCTAATGATATTGGTGTTCAGATGGCCAAAAAGAATGGCGTCACTTTATATCCCACTATTGCTGATGCATTAACACTGGGAGGAGATAAACTGGCGGTTGATGCTGTTGTTTACATCGGGGAGCATGGCGATTACCCAAATAATCGCTTTGGCGAAAAAATGTATCCTCGTATGAATACTTTAGAACAAATTTTCAGAGTATTTGATGCTTCCAATAAATCAGTTCCAATTTATTCAGACAAGGCCCTGTCTTATAGTTGGCTTGATAGCAAGTGGATTTTTGATCGAGCAAAAGAACTAAATGTTCCTATGATGACAGGATCATCTTTGACCTATACCTCGCGTGATCCTTATCTAGTTCATCCTTTAGGTACAAAAATTACTGAATCTGTGGCAATTGGACCATCTACTCTCGATTCTTATGGCTTCCATGTAACAGAAATTCTTCAGTTAATGCATGAGCGCAGATCTGGCGGAGAAACGGGTGTTGCAAGCGTTCAAACGCTTAAAGGTGATGAGGTATGGGCTGCAATGGATTTGGGAGAAATATCTTGGAAATTAGTTCAAGCAGCTTATGATAGGATTTCATTTAAGCTTCCAGGTTCAATTCGCGATTTAGTTAAAATGCCCTATGCAGTAAAAGTATCCTACATTGACGGTACAAGAGGGGTAGTTCTAATGTTAAATGGAATTCAAGAACTTACTAGGCCAGATGGCCTGAATAATAGGTCGGGATGGGCTTATGCAGCCCATGCTGATGGTAAAATTATTTCTACAGAATTTGTTCTTGATGCGAGTGTTGGACGCTATCACACTAGCTACCTGTGTTATAATATCGAACAATTTATTATTACGGGCAAGCCACCTGCACCTTTTGAACGAAGCCTATTCACTAGTAGTATTATTGATATGGGTATCCGATCACTTAATGAAGGTGGTAAATTAAAGATGACCCCATTTTTGGACATGAAATACTCAGGCGAAGGGTATGAACCATATATACCTAAAAATCCTTGGCCTCCAACCGAACAAAGTACAGGCATTTGGCCACCAAAAGGGTATGAGTTTATAAACAAAAAGTAGAACAGAATGCAACTATTTTATTTTCATTAACTATAAATATGATGATGGAAATAAGTTTGAGGAGGTATATTATCTTTTTTTATAAATAATAAAACGAATGAAACGTAGAGAATTAATTAAAGGAATGGTTCTCCTTCCAATGGCTAAAAATCTATTTGGACTAAAATCTGCATCAAGTTCAACTTTGTTACTTAAAGGATCACATTCATCTTTAAGTTCTTCTGAAATCCTTAGCGAGCCTGCATTTGTTATGGATGGACATGTTCATGTAATGTCCCGGCAGCTTTTACAAGGTCTTGACATTGGCCAATTTTATTCAGATGGTCTGGTAGATTTACCACGTTTAAAGAAGGGAAAAATAAATGCCATGTTTTTCTCTGTTTATACACCTGAGCCTTATTATTCGGGACATTTTGAGGTTAAGAATACCTTTCGGGTTATATCATTAGCACTGGATCAGATACAAAAGAATAATGCAACTATTGAACTGGCATTAAATGCTTCCCAAATTGAGGAGATCAATAGCCGAGGAAAGATGGCAGCATTTCTAGATCTTGAAGGAAGTTTCGACATGGAAGGGGATTTAAATCTGCTGAGGGCGCTATATCGTTTGGGGCTAAGATCTATGCAACTCACTGCTCACAACGAAACTAATTCATTTATTGATGCTTGTAATGGTAAAGAATTGTGGAATGGTATTAATGAAAAAGGTCGAACTATAATTGAAGAGATGAACAAACTAGGGATGGTTATTAATGTTGCCCATGCCTCATCTAATGCAATTATACAAGCTGCTAATGTCAGTAAACATCCAGTTGCATTCACCCATGGTGGCTTTCGCGGAATTGTTGACATAAAAAGAAATATTTCTGATGATGCTGCTAAAGCTGTGGCGGCCAAAGGTGGTGTAATTGGTCTTCAATTTGGGAACTACTTTAATGGTCCAAAATATTTCAATTGGGAAAATTCAAAGCCAAATTCTGCAATACCAAAGGTAGAATTGGAGAAACCGTTTTTGACAATAGAAGATGCAGATAAAGAAGTTGCTAAACGTTTGCCTTATGTCTTTCGTGGAGTTATACCAGATGAGTATAGAATGGGTACTGATCAACTGGCCAAAGTTATCGACTATGGGATTCGCTTGGTTGGAGAAGATCATGTTGCGCTAGGATCAGACTTTGATGGCGGGATTGCTCTTCCAAAGGAAATGAAAGATGCGAGTGATTATCCTGAAATGTATAAAGCATTAAAGTCAATTGGCTATTCGCAATCCCGTATCAATAAGGTGATGGGACTGAATTGGCTTCGATTGATAAGAGATGTGACTGAAGGGAAATAAGTAATACCATAGAAAAGTATTAAGGAGTTATATAAATAAATAGGCAATTATTTATTATCAAGATCATTCAGAGTGATAGTTAAAAGTTGGATTACAGATCAAAAGGAAAATGTTCTGCCGATTTTTTTAAAAATTTATCACCATAAGTTAAGTTATTATAGTACCAATGCACTAAAAATGGCTCATCAATAGGGCCGTATTCAATTTGTAATATTTAAAAAATAAATTATGTTAAAAGGAATTTTACCTGCAATACCAACCTGCTTTACCATAGATAACCAAATCGATATGGAAGCACAGAAAAAAGTTATTCAGTTCGTAATTGCTGCGGGAGCACATGGCATTGTTTTCCCTGGATTGGCAAGTGAGTATAATTATCTGACTTCCTCGGAACGGTTGGAATTAATAAAATTACTTGTTGCAGAAGTTGATGGGCGTTTGCCTATTGTAGCAGGGATTGGTGCTTCCAGTAAAGAAGAATCCATTCTTTTGGGTAAAGAAGTCATGAAAAACGGTATTGATCATTTTATGCTTATGGCTCCAAAGGAGTTTGAAAAGGATATAGATAAACACAGAGTGTTTTTTCAGGATGTCGCTGCGGCATTGCCAAATGGAATAATAGTACTTCAAAATGCTCCTTCACCAAGTGGAGCTGGCCTTAATGCTGAAGAATTAATACTTATTTCAAAAAATAATGAAGCTATTAAATACATTAAAGAGGAAACCCTCCCTTCGGGTCCAACCATTACGGCTTTGTTGAATAGTAATTTGCCGCATTTATTGGGAGTTTTTGGCGGTGCTGGAGCACGATTTATAATTGATGAACTCAACCGAGGTTCTTTAGGAGCCTTCCCGGCTGCTGAAATCATTGATTTGCATGTTGCTATTTATCATGCACATCAAAAAGGAGAGGCAAAACAAGCTCGAAATTTGTATCGAATGAGTCTTCCACTATTGACTGCTCAAATGATATATCGAATGGAACTCACAAAATATATCCTCAAAAAAAGAGGTATTGTCGATGCCTTACATGTTAGGGTTCCTCTACCAAAATTAGATACTCAGGCTAAACTAGATTTAGACTTGATTTTACAAGATCTAGAAGAAGAAAATATTTTGATGTGAAATTTAAAAATTAAGCTCAACCGTCAATTGACTGTATTTTAAGGACTACAATCAACTAAGTGAAGTCTAGTTGAACTGACTATTGAAATGCTCACATTCAAAGTGTAAGCAAAGCCAATGTGGTCAAAGGGGCTATGTGTTATTCAAAAGATATATGGGTAAAAATGTTATAACACTAATATTTAAGGGTTGATAAACAAGATTATTTGTAAAATTTAATTAAGACTATAATGGGAAAATTCGATTACTATACAATTATAATTTATGTATTAGGAATGTTTGCTATTGCCTTTTTTTCTGCCAAGAGAACTAATAATCAAAAAGATATGTTTGTAGCAGATAGACAGGCGCCTTGGTGGGCTGCTGGAATCAGTAGTTTTATGACGATGTTTTCAGCGGGTACCTTTGTTGTTTGGGGAGGTATTGCATACAAAATGGGACTTGTAGCGGTAGTTATCAATATGTGTTATGGAGTAGCGTCTTTACTAGCTGGATATTTTGTTGCAGGTAAATGGAATCAACTCGGTGTAACCTCACCGGCAGAATACATCAATTTACGATTTGGAAAAATCGGACTCCATTTTTACACTTGGACATTGATGATAAAAAAAATGATTGCAGTAGCAGTTTCATTTTATGCACTAGCAATTGTTTTAGTAGCTTTAATCCCTTTAGATGAAGGAAACTTCCTTAGAAATTCGACCACCGGATACCTATCCCTTACCTGGGCTGTAATTATTTTTGGATCTATTGTGGTTATATACACCATGATAGGTGGATTATGGGCCGTTCTAATGACCGATGTAGTCCAATTTATCTTACTGGTATTAGTTGTATTGCTAGTTGTTATCTTGATGATAGCTAAAGTTGATGACTTTGGTGAATTAATGCTTACGCTGCCGGAAAATTTCTTCTCTCCAACATCCAATGATTATGGCTGGTTATTTTTAGTAGGATGGGTTACCATCAACTTTTTTATTTGTGGAGCAGAATGGGCTTTTGTTCAACGTTTTTTGTCAGTTAAATCACCATCTGATGCTAAAAAATCTGCTTATATTTTTGGGATTATGTACTTGATATCACCAATTTTATGGTTTTTACCACCATTAATTTACCGAGGAATCAACCCTGATGCTAATCCGGAGCAAGCTTATATCTTGGCTGCTAAATCTGTTTTACCATTTGGTGTTTTAGGGCTGATGTTTTCGGCAATGTTTTCTGCCACAGCCAGTTTTGCAAGTGGGCAACTTAACGTATTTGCAGGTGTTCTAACTACTGATTTTTATCGCCCATTAATTAACCCAAAAGCATCAGGAAGAGTTTTGGTTAAAGTAGGGCGTATTCTTACGGCAGTACTCGGATTAGTCTTAATTATTCTCGCTTTACTTATTCCTAGTATGGGAGGAGCAGAAAAAGTAATAATCTCCATCAACTCTTTATTGGTTTTACCTTTATTAGCTCCTACTTTATGGGGAATGTTTAGTCGTAGTATTGGTTTCAAGGAAATGTGTATTGTTACTTTAACAAGTTTTACACTTGGTGGCATTCTTCGTTTTGGTCTTTCAATCCAAAGTAATGATATTGATATTTTAGTAGGAGTACTGTTTCCTATTTTGCTTCTAATAATAATTGAATATTTAGGTAAAAATAAGGTTGATAAAGGGTGGACAGCTATTGAAAAGTTACGCATCTCTTCTATTGAAGTTTTAAAGGCTGGTGCAGCGCCAAAAGTATTTGACACATTCCCAGGAAAAGTTATAATCGTAAGTTTAGTTTTTTGTTCAATTGGTTTGTTTTTTCTTTCATCAATGACTAATAGCGGAAGAATGATTATTGCTATTTTTGGCATTATCCTCTTACTTATTTCATTCATAATACATCTAGGTATGAAGAAAATGATTTTAAAACACAAAGAACTTACATCTTGATTTTTAAAAACGATTTTGCCTAACACTTTATATAGTAATTGACAATATAGTTTTTCACTATTATTGATTATTACAGTCCATTTAAACTAATTTTAATTATGAGTCCAACTATTGATACCCTAGTCATTCTTGTTTTTTCTGCATTCGTACTATGCATTGGACTCATATTTTCTAGAACAGGAATTAATTTAAAATCCTTTTTTGCAGGAGGAGAGTCTGTGCCTTGGTTTATTGGAGGATTGTCTCTTTTTATGAGCTTTTTTTCGGCTGGAACATTTGTTGCCTGGGGTTCAATAGCCTATAAATATGGATGGGTAGCCATTACCATTCAGTGGACCATGTGTATTGGAGCTTTATTCAGCGGTTTGTATCTGGCTCCCTTATGGAAATCAACCGGAAACCTTACAGCTGCCGAGTTTATCAAAGAACGCCTTGGTCCTCAAGTGCAAAAAACCTATATCTATATTTTTATGATGGTTTCTTTATTCATTAAAGGAACCGTTTTGTATCCGGTTGCCAAGCTTGTCAGTGCTTCATTGGGTTATCCATTAATGCCTTCAACCATTGTTATGGGCTTATTTATGATTGCTTATACTGCTGTTGGCGGACTTTGGGCTGTTATGGTAACTGATATCCTTCAGTTTGTGATTTTAACTGCTGCGGTACTGATCATACTCCCTCTTTCTTTTGACGCAGCGGGAGGCATATCAAAATTTCAGGCGAATGCACAGGAAGGCTTTTTTGATTTGATCAATGGTGAATTTACCTTAGTATTTATCATTGCATTTACACTTTACCATATTTTCTATATTGGAGGTAACTGGACCTTTGTACAACGTTATACCAGTGTTAAGGATAGTAAATCTGCCCAAAAAGTTGCCTATCTTTTTGCAGGTTTGTACCTGATCAGTCCGGTTTTATGGATGTTGCCCCCAATGATTTACAAGACCATTAACCCATCCCTGACAGGTTTGGATACCGAAAATGCGTATCTAATGGTTTGTCAGTTAGTGCTTCCTCCCGGATTATTGGGCTTGATGCTAACCGGAATGTATTTTTCAACTTCTGCATCTGCCAATACAACCTTAAATGTTGTTTCTGCAGTATTTACGAATGATATTTATAAAGGTAGAATTAATCCTGCGGCAACTGACCGTAAACTCATGAGTGTGGCCCGTCTGTCATCTTGGGCAATTGGCCTAGGGATGATCGCTATTGCGCTTATGGTTCCATATATCGGTGGTTTGGTGAATGTTACGCTCAGCGTGGGTGCTATTACCGGAGGCCCGATTTTAGCTCCACCAATCTGGGCTTTATTCTCCAAAAGGCTTAGCGGGAAAGCAACATTGATAATAACCTGTTTTAGTTTGGGAATCAATCTGATCTTTAAAATCATTTTCCCCATCCTTATCGATTTCACGCTTAGCAGGGCCGAAGAAATGTTGATAGGTGTTGGAGTACCGCTTTTACTTCTTATAGCGAATGAAATCAGAGCTTATTACGCCAATTACCTTAGTCCACAATATTTGGAATTTCAAACCTATAAAAGCGCAAGAAAGGTTCAGAAGGAAAATTTAACAGCGCAAGAAATAAGTGAATCTTTACAACAAAATAAATTTGGTTTGAAAATCACTGCATTTGCTCTCGCATTTACAGCATTTCTCTTATTGATTTTGGGCTTAATTACTAAAGATAATATTGGTCTTTTGGGCACGATAGCGGCATTGATTTTTGTTCTCGCTATTATTCCATGGAGGGCTTCAAAAAGGATTGTATTCTATTCCAAGAATTAAATTATTTATTAAGATTAATTATTATTTATGATTAAAAGTGAGTTTTCCTCTATCGGTCGTTCAATTAATGAGCAGTCAATTAATGCTGATCTGGTTTTTATTGGGGGTGGTATCGCAGGAACATGCGGAGCCATTGCTGCAGCAAGAGAGGGTTTAAAGGTTGTTTTGGTTCAAGATAGGCCGGTACTTGGTGGAAATGCCTCGAGCGAAGTGCGATTATGGATTTTAGGAGCAACATCCAGCATGGGAAACAATAACCGCTGGTCAAGAGAAGGTGGGGTTTTGAGTGAGATCTTGATTGAAAATATGTACCGAAATCCAGATGGGAATGCAATTATTCTGGATACCATTTTGTTAGAAAAGGTAAAAAATGAGCAGAATTTAACACTTCTATTGAATACTGCCGTTTATGAAGTTGTAAAATCTGCTCCCGATGTAATCAAAGAGGTTATTGGATTTTGCAGTCAGAATTCTACCCGCTACCTATTATCTGCATCTTTTTTTTGTGATTCATCTGGTGACGGAATTGTAGCATTTCAGGCAGGTGCAGCTTTCAGGATGGGAGCAGAGTCAAAAGATGAATTTGATGAGGGTTTTGCACCCGATAAAGAATATGGCGAACTTTTAGGTCATTCTATTTACTTTTTCACTAAGGACGCCGGTCGTCCAATTACGTTTACTGCTCCTTCTTATGCCTTAAAAGATGTTTCTTCAATAGTTAAATACCGTTCATATGATACCAGTGTTCATGGTTGTAAGCTTTGGTGGCTTGAATACGGAGGAAGGTTGGATACCATACATCAAACCGAAGAAATTAAATGGGAGTTATGGAAAGTGATCTATGGAATATGGGATCATGTTAAAAACTCCGGAAAATATCCCGAAGCCGAAAACTTAACCCTAGAATGGGTCGGACAAATTCCGGGTAAGCGTGAAAGCAGGAGGTTTGAAGGAGATTATATTCTTTCTCAAAAAGATGTTGTGGAACAGCTCGAGCATCCAGATGCAGTGTCTTATGGGGGATGGTCATTAGACTTGCATCCTGCCGACGGAGTTTTTAGTGAAAGGCCGGGTTGTAATCAATGGCATTCAAAAGGGGTTTATCAGATTCCGCTACGATGCATGTACAGCAAAAACATTAAAAATCTGTGGTTAGCCGGCAGAATTATAAGCGCTAGTCATGTGGCATTCGGTTCCTCCAGAGTAATGGCCACGGTATCTTATTCGGCACAAGTGATAGGTTTAGCAACTCAATATTGTCTTAAAAATGGAATTACTCCTTCTACGCTAGCCAATTCTGAAAAAGTTCAGGAATTGAGACAAGAATTAATGCAAAACGGACATTTTATTCCAGGCTTAGCGCCTGAAAAGACAAATTTAGCGCATCAAGCGGTTCTTAGTGCCAGTTCTGAATATAAATTGAAAGAACTTAAGGCTGATGGAAGCTGGCAGAAACTTGAATATTCTACTGCCCAAATCTTACCTACCGCAAAAGGAGATAAGATAAAAATTAGTTTTGATATTGATGCAAAGGAAAGCACTAATTTAACTATGCAATTACGGGTTAGTGCTAATCCAATCAATTATACGCCAGAAATAATTATAGAAAGCAGAGAAATTTCTGTAAACCCTGGAAAAAGTATATTAACTACAGATTTTGCTCATATCACCACAAAAGATCAGTACGTATTTGTTTGTATTCTCAAAAATGAGTTGGTTTCAGTTCAAACAAGCAAAATGTTTCTGAGTGGTACCATGATGTTGATGAATAGGTATGACAAATCTGTGGCCACCAGTGGAGTGCAATTACCACCTGATGGAATTGGAATCGATTCCTTTGAGTTCTGGCTTCCTTCAAGAAGACCGGCAGAACAAAACCTGGCATTTAAACTAGCTACTGCGATCAAGCCCTTTAACGTGTCAAACCTGATTAATGGCTTGTGTCGCCCAACTAATGCCGCGAATGTCTGGGTAGCTGATTTGAATGATGAACATCCATGTGTAACCTTAACTTGGGATGAACCAATTGAGATCAAGCGAATTGTTTTATTTTTTGATTCAGATTTTGACCATCCACTTGAATCAACCTTAAGGGTTCATCCTGAGCGTGTAGTGCCTCATACAGTCAGAAATTACAGGATTATGGATGCTGATAATAAAATGATTTTTGAAAAGACTGGAAATTATCAAGCTGTTAATGAACTAATTCTGGAGCATGCAATAAATACAGGTTCAATCCGGATTTTCCCGGAACATCCTTCTGACAATGTTCCTGCAGCAATATTTGAGGTTCAGGTATTTTAATTGAATTAAACTATGAGCAATTAAGCGGGTTCTGACTCCTGTAACATGCTTGAGTTTCTTACTATCAGCTTTGAATCAAGGGTTTTAGTAACAGCTTTCCATTGCGAAACTTCCTTGTCTATGAGGTCTAGTAATAATTGCATCGCTGTACTACCTATCAGCCTTTTAGGCTGATCAACAGTAGTTAGTCCGGGTTCAATAAGATTGGAGCCATAGTCATTACTGAAACCAACAATTCCTATTTGTTGTGGAATCTGTATCCCCATATTTTTGATCGTACGGATTGCTTCGATTGCGGCAGGATCATTGGCAATGAATAATCCATCAGGTGGATATTGAAGCTCCATTAAATGACGGATATAGATTTTAACTTTTTCTAGGGTAAAATCGTATGGGATAATCAATGATTCATCAATTGGAATTTTATGTTTCTTGAGGGCATCTAGATATCCTTTTAGACGTTTTCTACTCGTTATTAGCGAATCAGGACCTGCCAAATGGGCTATTCTTCGTTTGCCTGTCTGGATAAGATGTTCTACAGCACCAAATGCAGCTTCATAATCATTGATAACCACTTTAGGCACAATCAGTTCATCGCAAACTCGGTTAAATAAAACCATCGGAATACCTTTTTTCTGAAAAATTTTCAGGTGTTCATAGCTTCGTGTTTCTTTCGAAATTGAAACTAATATTCCGTCTACTTGGCTAGCTAGCATCACCTTGGTATTCGCTACTTCGGTCTCGAATTTTTCATTCGATTGGCATACTATGACATTATAACCATATTTACTCGCCAACTCTTGGGCACCAATTACTACCTGCGGAAAAAATGAGGTCTCAAATTCAGGAACTATAATTCCAATCAGATTACTTTTTCTTGAAATTAGATTAATGGAGAGCATATTTCGCTGATAATCTAGTTTTTCAGCAAGTTCAAGAACGGCTTTTCGGGTTTCAGCTTTTACTTCTGGGTGGTTTGTTAATGCGCGTGAAACCGTTGACTTGGATATATTTAAATCCCTAGCAATGTCATATATTGTGGTTTGGCGTAACTTCATTTTAATCCCGAATGCCTAAAAATAAGATTAATTATTCTTAATGCTATTGAGATATAAGATATATGGTGGATATAATTTTTCCTAAATATTTTCCAGATTATTCTTTTGAGGGCAAATATTCGATTTCTGAAAATACTCTTAATGGAGTCTTGTAGGCGTTAATGATTATACTTCTTTTGGGATTACTATAAAATCCTTATTAAGGCAATTCAGCTTAATGATCACTTTATCCAGATAATCCATAGTTAAATTAACTTTGCCATTTTCTAGACGCCAAACATACTGACGATCAACATCAAGAAGATCGGCTAAGTGCTTCTGTGAAAATTGCTTTTCTTTTCTTCGGGATTTTATCATTGACCCTATTATTACTTTTGAGCTCTTCATAATCTTCTATAGTAAAATAAAAAAAATATAATCGGAAACGAGTAACCATAAAGAGTTTACAACATCGCAAATGATGTAGTATTGGCGATAATGGCCCAATTATCAATAGGGTGATTTGTAAAAAAAAGTAATTGCTTGAAAAATGGAGCAAATTTTGGGTTAAAAGAATACAAACTGTTTAATTACAGAATGGAATTTTGCTTTTGGCCATTTAATAAGTAATGTAACTTACAGATTAAATTATTAGTATTCTAAATATTATAAATTTTGTTTTGGTTTTTAATTTGTGAATAATAGTTAATGTTTAAGAGATGGGTTGGGATAATTTTAGGCACGAGGTACATTTGATAGGAAGCGTAAAGGTTGATTTTACCATTGAAGGTGGGAATTTTGGGTAGGTGCTTTTATAGGCTGTCGTTCTTGTCTGTTGTGGTTTGTTTGTCTGCTGTGACGATTTGTCTGTGCTGTTGGAAAGGCAACTCTTTTAAAAGCTTTGGCTTGTGTGGCTTGTAAATGGACTAATATATAGTCGAAAATTTATTTTTATTCAATAACTCTTTCAAATATACCTATTACCTCAATTGGTCTTTCATATATTGATTCAGGATCTATTATTATATCTTGATAGGAGGGGTCATGTGATTTTGGTTTGAGTATAATTTTTTCATGATGCCACCCTTCTTCAGTGACAACTTTCTGACTATAATATTCTTTAAAAGTATAACAAGAACTATAATCAGAATCTTGAAGATTTATACATTCTGCAATTACCATTAAACCATTTCTACTGCCTCCTTCATACCATTTAAACAATCCTATCTCACCATCTTGCACTATTTTACTCATAGAGTTACCTATTATTTTACATGCAAAATGGTCTTTTGTAATTCTAACGCCTTCCGGAACCAAAATAAATTGTTGACTTGGAAATTCTTCATTTAATCTCAAAGCACCTGCTGCAACTTTCAATGAATATAATGGTACACTATTTTCAAATGGAATCAGTTTAATTTCTTTTAACTCAGCTATCTCAACTTTTGGTTTTTTATTTTCCTCAAATAAACAAATATGCTTTTTAAAATAATTTCGCAAATTTTCGTCACATACATAAATATAGCAGCCTAGTATGCCTCTGAGCATAATAGTTTTGTAAATATTTACTACATAATCCTTCAGTATTGCGTTATCTTTTATTGTTGCAGTTCCGTTTCTGTCTTTATAATTTTCCTTGACTATCTCTATTTCTTTTGATATTGGATTGTATATTATTTCGGGTCCAAAAATTATTGCCGCATAATTGAGGTCGTAACCTTGAGTGGTGTGAATACAACCTACCTCTTGTGCATCAATATCAGAATTGATATAATCAATTGCAGTTGAGTTCCATTTTAGTTTAATGTTTTCTATTTCAATATCATATGCATCAGGGTCATTCTTACTTATCCATGGCCAAGCATAGCCAGCAATGAATCTTGAAAGCTGATGTTTATGGTTCTTTTCTCTAAGTTCATTCACAAAATCAGAAAAATTCTCAAAAAGTTGCAAGTCATAATTGGTATCGTTGTATTTGAACTCTTTATTCTTAAAAGTATTGTCTAATAAATTATTTACAAAATCAACAAATCCATTGCCTCCTTTTACTCTGAACTGCGAATGTAATTTGACGTTTATAGAGTTAGAAGAATTTTTTAAGTTTTCAAAATCAACAGCATCAACATCAGAAGGTTTTATAGACTGTTTAGCATCGTAAAAATATAATACTTTATTTGACCTTAATTGAGTCCAAGCTAATTCCGAAGTGTTTAGTTTGTCTAGTTTTAGTGCGTTACAAACCCTGTCATAAATTGCGAAGTACGGGCCAAGATTAACTCTTTTTCTCAAACGATGAGATTCGTCCACAAATAGAATATCATATGATTCATATTCCAAATCTGAAGGGCCAATAACAAGATTAGAATTTAAGCCATTAATGTTTCGAAAAACCTTTTTAATAGTTTTTCGAAAAGAACCCATTGCTATAACCAAACCCATTTTAGGATTTGGAAATTTTATCTTTAATTGTTTTACTTTATCTACAAATTCTTTTTCGTCTTCACCGAATTCTCTATAATTAAAATCTTCATCAGAAGTTAGCATTAATTTAAAAAGAAAAATAGCGAGTATAGTTTTGCCTGTGCCTGCACCGCCTTCTACCAATACTGATTTTTTATTTTCAGAAAGAAGTGCATCAATAATTAGCATTAAATTTTTTCTTTGATCAGTAGATAAAGTCTTATAAGGCGAATATTTGAATAAGTCGCTATTTGAGATATGTTCTAAACTATGCTGAGCAATTCCTTTACTAATAAGTCCATTCCAAATATTTTTAAACATATCCCAATAAAACTCATCTCTTTGATAATAAGAGTGATTTACCAGTCCTAAATTGCCATTTAATAATTTGTATTTGCCATCAGCATGTAGATATTTTATTAAATTCGATTCAATATCTAATGTTACCGATTTGTTGAATTTTCTACTGGAAATTAAATGAGCATCTTGTAAATGGCTTTTGCTTGGTGTTTGTAAATGTGTGAAAATTCGAGAATTAGTATCAATGGTTTCACCAACATAGGCTTGACTTACGCCATTGTTATTTAAAATATATACTACAGGCCAATTTTCGCTTACAAAATATTGTGATTGAATAGAATTCAAACCATTATTATTGAACGTAATTTTGTTTATTTCAAAATCTTGGTTATAGTTCATCGTATTTCTTTGATGTTCCTTTTGCTTTGTCTACAGGATATTTCTCTCCATTTGTTTTAATTTTGTCCAAAACAATTTCCTTAACATCAAATCCATATTTTTCAGCAAGTAAAAAGGCAAATGTGAAAATATCAGCAAGTTCTTCTTTTACTTTATCAGTATTTGCATCCTCTGCTTTCTTCCAAAGAAATAATTCCAAAAGTTCAGAAGATTCAATGCTAATAGCCAAAGCCAAATCTTTTGGATTGTGAAATTGCTCCCAATCTCTTTCATTTCTGAATTTCAAAAGTGCTTGTATTATTTCTTCGCTTTCTTTCATTATTAATATAACTTAAAAGTTGCAAGTATTTCTTTAGGGTTGCCACTAAATTATTTATACCCCTGACAAAATCATCATAATCTATTCTAATATAGTCAGATTTGTCTGACAAAGAATCTTGTGTATTTTATAAATTTAAAGTAAAAATAATTAGTCTGTCTATTAAAATTGAGAATTAGTCTGCATCTATCTTTCCAGGATAATCCCCGCAGTTTAAGGATATCAGCAACAGAAAAGAAATTATTTACTTATGAAAGGGGGGTGGCTGAACTATAATTTTAAACACATTTCATCTGGAGTTAAAACTGCAATTTCACTTGTTTTAAAATCCTTTGTATTTCTGGTCACGATGAAATCAATTCCAGTGATTGAAGAAGCACAAAGAATTTGTATGGCGTCTTCAAAATCTTTATGAATGGAGCGTAACCCTTTTTTTAACACATCGAGGTCGACAGGAATCACATCAAGAAATTCCAGTAGATTGGACAGGATATTTCGTAGTTCCTTTTCGTCCACATATTTTTTTAGAAGGTAATGCGCAGTTGCGATTGAATGTGAGGAAGTATAAAGTTGCATTTTGTGCTCCTCAGCACTTTTAAAAATTTCAATTGCATGTTTACTGAATGGCTTCCTGTCTGCTATCAAATCGACCAAAATATTAGTGTCAAGAAAAACTCTGATCATAGTAGGTGTTTCTTTTCAATGGCCGAACGTAATTCTTTATCGTAGTCAAAGTCTGCAGGTAATTGAACCGACCCAACTAACTTTTTAAGTTTGGGAGACATGTCCGAATTACTATCTTCTTCAGTTATTGTTTCAAGATAGTTCTCAATCAATTCAGACAGGCTCCTTCCCGTTTTCTTTGCATATGATTTTGCCCTTTCTATTATTGTCTTTTCTACAGTCAATGTTAACTTGGTTGTCATGATACGTATTTATAAATCAAAGATACGTATTTACAATAGAATTCAAAAATGTATAAAAAACAAAACCGCCTTAGATTTAAATAAGAGCGGTTACTTGTACTCGGAGAGGGTCTCGATAGCTATCGGGACAAACTACAATAATCGCAATAAAAGGGATTCAAAAACCTATAAAAAAAACAAAAGCCCAATACTTTCATATTGGGCTTATTGTACTCGGAGCGGGAATCGAACCCGCACGACCTTTAAGGGTCACAGGATTTTAAGTCCTGCGTGTCTACCAGTTCCACCATCCGAGCAGATGGTTATTTACTATTTCAAACAAAAATTCCCTCTGTGAGGAGGGAGTTTCTTATTGGAGCGAAAGACGAGATTCGAACTCGCGACCCCGACCTTGGCAAGGTCGTGCTCTACCAACTGAGCTACTTTCGCATTTTGGTGAGTGCAAATATATGTAGAAAAGCTATTCTGACAAGTATTTTTTATTTTTTTTATAACAATTAGTCTAACTTATTGTTAATCAGTAAGTCTGCGATTAAGTCTGACTCATATCCCTTGCTTGATGCATAGCGAGTTAAAAGATATCTTTTCTTATAAGGATCCTTTTCGGAAATAGTATTTGTTTTTTTTTGCAAAATTTTCTTTAACATCATCAGATAATCATCATCCTCTATAGATTTCAGCGATTTTATGATCAACTTATCCGTGATTCGCTTCAGTTTTAAACCTTGCCTGATCTTATTTTTACCCCAGCCTTTAATTCTGAATTTTCCAAGTGAATAAGCTAGAGCAAATCGTTCTTCATTCAAAAAATTTAGTTCTATCAGTTCTGATATGATCTCTTCAACATCTTTTTGATGCAAACCCCATTCATAAAGTTTGTTACGAATTTCAAACTGTGATCTTTCCTGATAGGCACAATAACTTTCTGCCTTTACTTTAGCCTGCTCTCGGCTAAATATCTTCGGAATTGATTGTTCATTTTTCAAAGTATTGAAATATCGTAAATATTTGACAGGATTCCTTTAAATTTATTCAAATTTACTTCATGAATCATCTTTCTTATAACGTTCAAGAGTTGACAAAGATTTTGCATGCCAGAGCTTTTATCAGAGATAAGGGATCTGTTATCAGAACATTGTTGACAGATAGTAGAAAGTTGATTGATCCAGCAAAGGCGTTGTTTTTTGCTTTGAAGGCCCGCAGAGATGGCCATAGTTTTATATCAGAGGTTTATAGTCAGGGAGTTAGGAATTTTGTGATCTCAGATCCTGATTTTTCAATTGATCAGTTTACAGATGCTAATTTTTACTTGGTTTTTGACTCATTGATTGCTTTACAAGAATTATCTGCCGCTCATCGTACTAAGTTTGATTACCCTGTAATCGGAATTACCGGAAGTAATGGTAAAACGATTGTTAAAGAATGGCTTTTTCAACTTCTATCGTCTGAAAAAAACATTGTCCGTAGTCCCAAAAGCTTTAATTCACAGATTGGTGTTCCTGTTTCTGTATGGGAAATGAATGAGCTGAATGATTTTGCAGTTTTTGAAGCAGGAATTTCTAGAGCAGGTGAAATGGAAAATTTGGCTCATGTTATTAAACCTACTATTGGCATTTTAACCAATGTTGGCGAGGCACATCAAACTGGTTTTAAATCTGTTGAAGAAAAAATTCACGAGAAGTTAAAGCTATTCGAGCATATAGATCTTTTTATTTACTCAAAAAAATACCTGAGTGAATATCCAGGAAAATTGCCTGGTAAAACTAAATTTACCTGGAGCTTCAATGAAAATGCAGATCTTGAAATCTGCAGAATTGAGGCATTAGGCACTAATTTTCAGATTTTACACGCACTATATTTAGGAGAAAAGGTAAAAGCAGTTATACCCTTCAAAGATCAGGCATCTATTGAGAATGCTGTCATTTGTTGGTCAACCTTGTTGGCAATGGGTTATAAAATCGAAGAAGCTGCCTTAAGGCTTGAAAAGCTTACTCCAATTGGGATGAGGCTTGAATTAAAAAATGGTATAAACAATTGCTCTGTAATTGACGATTCCTATAGCCTTGACTTTTCTTCGCTTGCAATTGCTTTAGATTTTTTAAAGCAGCAAAATCAGCATCCGCGCAGAACATTAATTCTTTCTGATATTCCAGGTCTTGATTCTGAGCTTGTTTATGAAAAAGTAAGTCATCTTCTTGCAAATAAATCAGTGAATCGATTGATTGCTGTTGGCGAAAAAATCAGCAAATATGCATCAATGTTTACTTGCGAGGTGGAACTTTTCAAATCAACTGCAGAGCTCCTTGACCAATTTCACACGTTAAAATTCCAGAATGAAACCATCTTGTTAAAGGGTGCCAGGGCATTTGGATTTGAAAATATCAGTCAGCTTTTAACACAAAAAGTTCATGAAACAGTTCTTGAGATCAATTTGAATGCCTTAGAACATAATCTTAATTACTACAAATCTGAAATTGGCACAGATACTAAGATAATGGCTATGGTAAAGGCTTTTTCATACGGTAGCGGGAGTTTTGAAATTGCAAATTTATTAGAGTTTAATAAGGTAGATTATCTGGCCGTGGCTTATGCCGATGAGGGTGTTTTGTTAAGGAAAGCTGGAACAAGTCTTCCCATAATGGTTATGAGTCCAGATGTGATGGCTTTTGAAACTATTATTAAACATGAATTAGAACCTGAAATTTATTCTCTTCGTGTTTTAAGAGAGTTTGAAGCAGTTTTAAAGAGTAAAAATCTAAAAAATTATCCTGTACATATAAAACTGGATACAGGCATGCATAGATTGGGCTTTTTGCCTGAAGAGCTTGATGAATTGTTATCAGTTATAAATTTGAATAAACTGATGCATGTTCAAAGCGTATTCTCTCATTTAGTTGCCAGCGAAAATCCTGAGCATGATGATTATACATCCTATCAAATAGATCTTTTTATCAAACTATCCGATAAGATTAGAGAAGTACTAGGTTATTCATTTATACTTCATCTGGCAAATTCATCAGCTATTCATCGGTGGCCGCATGCGCGATTCGATATGGTGCGCCTGGGTATTGGATTATATGGTATTGATTCTTCATTCGGCAATAATTCTCCATTACAAACCGTAACTTCGCTGAAAACCAGTATTTCGCAGATTAAAAAGATACCTGCTGGCGATACGGTTGGTTATAGCCGTGAAGGAAAAATGCCAGATGGCGGTACCATAGCTACTGTCAAAATAGGATATGCCGATGGTTATAGTCGAATGATGGGAAATGGAAAGGGTAAAATGCTTGTAAAAGGTAAAATAGTTCCAACCATTGGTAAAATTTGTATGGATATGTGCATGATTGATATTACCGGTATAAACGTAGAAGAAGGAGATGAGGTTATTGTATTTAATGATGTTATCCGTGTTGAAGATATTGCCTCGCAGCTGAACACCATCCCATACGAAGTTTTGACTGGTATTTCGCAGCGAGTAAAACGAATATATTATTATGAATAGAATTGTTAAAGCATTATTTAACTACCTGGTAAGAGGTGCATTGGTTATATTACCTGTTGCTGCCGCCTTGTTTTTTATTTATTGGGCAGTTTCAAAGGTTGATTCTGCACTTAATTTAAGCAATGTGTTCTGGGTTGATCAAGCAGGTAAGCCTATATATATTCCCGGGCTTGGAATTCTTACTGTCATCCTACTGCTAATTGTTGTAGGTATTATAGTTACAAACTTTGTAACAGCCCCTATCAAGAAATGGGTTGGCCGCTGGTTTAATAGATTGCCGGTTTTTAATGTAATTTATACCTCTTTTAAGGATCTTACTGAGGCATTTGTTGGCGATGACAAAAAGTTTAGTGAACCTGTAGTTGTAGAGGTTAATGAAACTGGATTAAAGAAAATAGGTTTTCTGACCCAAAAAGATCTATCTAAAATTGGTTATCCTGGTGATGTAGCAGTTTACTTTCCTTTATCGTATTCTTTTGCTGGGCAGTTATGCCTTGTGAATACTGATCGCGTAAAACCATTGAAAATGAGTGCAAGTGAGGCCATGAAATTTATTGTCTCAGGTGGCGTGAGTCAGTTATAAATGATTAGCTGTTTCAGAAAAACAACTGATTTAATTTAGCTTTAATGAATTAACTCTGTAGTTGATTTCTCTGTTCTTGATATCTGAAATAGAAAAAGGCTCAGTCAATAAAACTGAGCCTTTTTTATTGAATTATATTTTTCTAATTAAGCGCTTTATATTTTTTGATTATGCTTAATTCTGTGGAATCACAAACTGAGGTGCGGTTTTTGTTTTTTGCTTTGCTTTAAAAGTATACTGTATACCCAAATTGATAGCATAATCAGCAAAAGCTGCATCACCATTCCTGAATACTCCTGTAGTTCTTGAATATTCCAAATCTGTATAGCTTTGAGGACGGTTTCTTCGAACAGCAATGGGAAGGCCAAAATTCAATGTCAAATTGTTCTTCATATAAGAATAAACAGGTTCAAGCGATACAATATTACCGGGACGCCTAAAACCAGCACTTCCGCCTATTAAATCATGCACGGGAACACCTTCATAACGCCCACCAATTGAAATATTTGAAATTGCATTTGGTGAATAATTCATGGCAATCCTAGATGAAAATTGATCAGGAACAGATGTAATTGCCTCGTTTTTAAGCAGTACATTTAGTTTTTCTCTGAACGTTCTGGTACCATTTGTTTCTCTTGGGTTTACTAAATAGAAAGCACCCGTTGTGAGATAAAACTTTTCATTTAGTTTTAAATACATTTGAGTTTCTACGATAAGCCCAAGGCCTCCATCTCCTAATTGAATAGATTGATCTACGGGCCGCACTTCAGGATTGCCATTTACACCTACGTTGTAAAAAATATCTGAAGCGTTATAATTACCTGTAGGTAGCTTTAGCGATGATCCAACTTGAATATTCCAAGGCTTTATACCCGGTTCAAGCAGCCATTGCTGAATGCCAAATCGGATATCTCCTAATCCTCTTGAAAATGAATGGTGCCTCTCTGTTCTTCCGTGCTCATACAAAGAGGAGCGGGCATTAATCTGAGTTGGGATTCCAATTGCCAGATTTGTTTTTCCTGATAACCAGTAACTAACAGAATATTCCCAGTTATTGGAATGGTTGATTACCTCTGTTCCACTGGTAATTCGATCTGGCTCTTCATGAGTTCCTCTAAAATGCCTGAATGATTTAAAATAACGATAATTCATTCCAGCCTGAATATCACCTTTCCCAAAGGTATTATGACTCAAATTAGCTGAGCAGGTGCCAAAGTGCCTCACAGCTACGCAACCTTGTCCAAAACTTTGTTGAGTTAAAAAAAGTATGATTAGTACTAGTAGTGTTCTTTTCATAAATAAAATAGAATTTCAAAATATCAAATTTAAAAAAAAAAACATTCCAAATTTTGAATAGGTATTATTTTTTGTTTCTCGTAGCTATTTTATACAATGAAAGTCCCATAATTACAAAGAATACAAATCCCATGATTTGGTATCCGCCAGAACCAAGCATGGCGCTTAAATGCTCTTCCATATTTAGCTTTCCAACGGGAATAGCCGTGGTTTTAAAAGCCATCAAAAAGGCATAAATAACGCCCATTAGGGCTCCGCCAGCAACTAAACCGGTAGCAAAAAGATTTCCTTGCCCAAGTTCATCATCTTCTTCTTTAATTCCCTTTTTCTTGGATCTCATATCTACCAAACCTTTAATTGCCCCACCTGCAAAGATGGGAAGCGTAGTTGATAGTGGTAAATAAGCGCCAACAGCAAATGAAAGTGATTTTACACCACATAATTCAACGGTTATGGCTAAAAACACACCAACAAGCACAAATTGCCAGTCAAGGTTGAATGATAATAATCCTTTGATCAATGTAGCCATTAAGGTTCCTTGTGGAGCAGGATAGGTATCGGTTCCAATGGCATGTTTTATTCCCTGTGCAGCCATTTCTGTGGTAGGCCTGTCAAGTATTGATAAGGTGACACCGATTACTACAGCAGATACAATAGCGCCTACAAATAAGGCAAGCTGCTGATATTTGGGAGTTGCACCCACAATATAACCTGTTTTAAGATCTTGTGATGTGGCTCCAGCATTTGCCGCTGCAATACAAATCATACTTCCAACTACCAATGCCATGGGCTCATAGCTAAGGCCTGTCCATCCAATACTGATAAAAATTAAGCAGGTACCCATTAGCGTGGCAATAGTCATTCCTGATACTGGATTTGATGATGTTCCAATCAAACCTACAATACGACTTGAAACGGTAACAAAGAAAAATCCGAAAATGATCACTAAAACTCCGATAAGTAATTTATTTAAGATTGAATCACCAGGAATTTGAGGTAAAATTGCCATAAGTAATACCAAAGCCAAGCTACCAAAGATTACAATTCTGAAAGACAGATCATTATCGGTCCGATTGATCACTTTTAATTCAGATTTGCTTTTATTCATGGAAGACAAACTTGATTTAAACGAAGATATGATCGTAGGAATAGTTTTTAATAAAGTAATAAATCCACCCGCAGCAACCGCGCCCGCGCCGATCTGTTTTACATAGGCCTGATAGATAGCAATGGCAGTATTTTCAAACACCATATTCAATGGATCGTAATTTCCAGGGCCTCCGGGAGCGTAGACGTTATTCAGATAACCTAGTTTAACTAATTGATAGGCAATGGTTTCGGCTGGAACAAGAGTGGCTAATAATGGAATAAGTCCTAACCAGGCAAGTACCCCACCTGCAACAAGAACTCCTGCTATTTTAGGCCCAATGATATAGCCAACACCTAGGTATTCAGGAGTGATCTCTCCATTAATTGTAGCTGATGGAAAGAATCTGTTCGTTTGCTTTGTTGCCCAAGTAGGTGCTTCAGCTATTAAATGAAATACCTTTTGCAGAATGGCATAACCAAAAGCAAAAGCAAGTCCGTAATACGCTGTTTTTGCAAAATCACCGCCTTTTTCTCCAGCTATTAAGACAGAAGCACAGGCTGTACCTTCTGGGTAAGGCAAACTTTCATGTTCATCAACAATCAATGATTTTCGTAATGGGATCATCATTAATGTGCCTAAAATTCCGCCTAAAGCAGCAAGAAAAAAGATTGGCCAATACGAGAAGAATGATTCACTGTTACTTCCGGCTGATAAAAAAAGAAAACCAGGTAAGGTGAAAACAACTCCGGCAGCAATAGATTCTCCGGCTGAACCAGTGGTTTGTATAATGTTGTTCTCAAGAATGGTTGTTTTAAAAAATTTTCTACCAATTGAAATGGCAAGCACAGCAATTGGGATTGAAGCCGAAACGGTTAGTCCAGCTTTCAATGCCAGATAAACGGTTGCTGCGCCAAATATAACCCCGAAAATGGCTCCTAAAAGAACTGATTTAATGGTAAATTCAGCAACAGAACTACTGGATGGTACATAGGGTTTAAACTCTTTTTTTGTACTTGTTTCAGACATATTGAATTTGATTAGATTTTAACGAGTTAAAGATACTTCTTTTACTGATATTTGAAATTGTAGAAATAATTAATAAAAGCTGGGAAACTTGATTATTAGTATGGAAAAAGCTGTTTTTCTGGATAGGGATGGGGTATTAAATAAGGAATTGGGCGATTATGTGTGTCGTTTTGATGATTTTAAAGTACTTGAACATAATTTTGCAGTTTTAAAGGATTTGCAGGATAGGGGGTACCTATTGATTGTGATTACAAATCAGGGCGGTCTTGCTAAGGGTTGGTATTCAGTAGAAGTTCTTGATCAAATGCATGCTCATTTAAAAAGCACCTATGCTGAACATGGAGTGTTTATTTCTGAGGTATATTACTGTAATCATCATCCCGAGTTTAATGGCAAATGTTTATGTCGTAAGCCGGGATCATTGATGCTTGAAAAAGCAATTGCCCGTTTTAAAATCGATGCTTCCCAATCTTATTTTATTGGCGACCGTGAACGAGATGTTATAGCAGGCCAAGCTGCCGGAGTAACCGGTATTTTGATTGATAGCGACCAGCCGATTGGGGATGTATTGAGTTTAATTATTTAAAACTGTTATTGGTTGTCTGTTATCTGTTATCAGTTATCAGTTGTCTGAAGTATGAGGTCTGAAGTCTGAAGTATGAGGTCTGAGGTAGGAGGTCTGAGATCTTAGACCTGAGGTGGTGCTAAGAAATGAAGCTAAATTATCTCAATACTCACTACTCACTACTCAATACTATTTAGTAGTTACTTGGGTCAGTTCTTAAGTAATCTATATACTCTTTTTTCTGTTTAGCATTGCCTGACAATTTTGACAAACTGGTACCGAGTCTTTACTAGTAACTGTAATTACCTCTATAGCTACAGAATACAAAGGTTTAACATGATGAACATAGTTAAACCCCTTTCAGCTTTCAGCTTTAGGCTTTCCCCTTTCAGCTTTTAGCTTTAGGCTTTTAGCTTTATCCTTATTACTTATAACTTATTACTTTCACCTTTTATCTGTTATCAGTTATCAGTTGTCTGTTATCTGTTATCAGTTGTCTGAAGTGCTCATATGAAATGAAGCTAAATCAGGCTTTTAGCTTTATCCTTATAACTTATTACTTATTACTTATAACTTATAACTTATTACTTATAACTTATTACTTATTACTTTCCCCTTTCCCCTTACTTCCCTGCAGCCTTAGCGTGGTCAGCCAAAAACTGAGCCAATCCGCTGTCGGTCAATGGGTGTTTTGAAAGGGCGATCATGGCAGATAAAGGTCCTGTAATTACATCAGCGCCTATTTTAGCACAGTTGATAATATGCATTGGATGACGAACTGAAGCAGCAAGTATCTGTGTTTCGAATCCATAATTATCATAGATAAGCCGAATATCTTCTATCAAGGTTAAGCCATCAGTTGAAACATCATCTAAACGACCAATAAATGGAGAAACATAAGTTGCACCAACTTTAGCAGCTAGAAGTGCTTGCCCTGAAGAAAATACCAGGGTGCAATTGGTTTTAATACCCTTAGAACTAAAGTATTTTATTGCTTTTATTCCTTCAGTAATCATCGGAACTTTTACTACTATTTTTGGGTCTAGAGCAGCTAGTATTTCGCCCTCTTTTACCATATTTTCAAAGTCGGTGGCAATAACTTCTGCACTCACATCACCATCAACCAAAGCACAGATAGCTTTATAATGATTGATTACATTTTGGTGTCCGGTGATGCCTTCTTTTGCCATCAGGCTAGGATTGGTGGTTACTCCATCTAAAATACCGAGTGCCTGGGCTTCTTTGATCTGGGCAAGGTTTGCGGTGTCTATGAAAAATTTCATTTTTCTAATTTGTTAATTTGTCTATTTGTTAATTTATCAATTGGATTCCGAATACCAATCATGATTATTTCATTTCCTAAACTTCAGGTTAAATTTATAAATTTATTGATTTGTCAACTTGTTTATTTGCTACTTGGTTCTTTGTTGTGGCAATTATTTTTGTTATTATTTTTTGAATGATCTTTAAATCATCTAATAATTATTGAATAAGCCGATCTTTTACTATTTCATTTGCCAATAAAAGCCAATATTCTGTTTCATCGGCTTCCTTTGCCGCTATCTTAAATTTATGTATAAAATCGGCTTTGCTTTCTGCACTCTGAGCCTCTCTGGTATTTGCACCAATCGACATTCCCGATCGCAATAATTGATTTGCTAAAACAAACTGTTTTAGATCCTGTAAGGTTGGTGAAAATTTAAGAATCTTAACGGAAAATTGAAATGTCTTTTCTACTATAATATTATCCTGAAGAGGGATTTTTGTAGTCATTGACAAATCGACAAATTATCTAATCGACAAATTAAAGAAAAAAAATGGGCAAGCACCTTTTATCGCACCGCTACAACCTTCTACCCTTGCTGCGTTCCCACCCTGGGGGAGTTCAAAGGGAGCTGGTCGTAAAAGACTTGCCCGTCACAAAAGTAAAAAAAAAAAGGAATTATTGACCTTAAGGCATAAACATGATGCATGAAATAGCATTATGGCAACAATTCTTGCAATAAATTACAAATATTCTAATTTTGTTAATGTAAAATGATATTTTTTGATTGAATGATAAAAATCATTGTAAATTAAGTAATGATATCGCTTTTTGTTATTTTAGTGAGCTTATAAATTTTAATTTTTTGATGACAAATACTGACAGCCAAACACAAGGTTTATACAACTCTTCAATGGAGCACGATGCCTGTGGAGTTGGTTTTATTGCAAATATTAAGGGAAAGAAATCACATCAAATAGTGAGTGATGCCCTTACTATTTTAGAAAACATGGAACACCGCGGCGCATGCGGTTGTGATCCGGATTCAGGTGATGGGGCAGGGATATTAATTCAGATCCCTCATGATTTTTTTAAACAAGAAGCTCAAAAGCTTAATATCAATCTCGATAAAGCTGGTAGTTACGGCGTAGGAATGATATTTCTGCCAAAAAAGTCAACAATTAAGGAGGCTTGCCGCAAGGCAATTGGCAAGGCGGCAGAAAAGCTAGGATTAACAATACTGGGATACCGTAAGGTTCCAGTTAATATGGGTATTATCGGTGAAGCTGCTTTTTCTTCTGAGCCGGATATCGAGCAGGTTTTTATAGCTAAACCTACAAATATTCATAGTGCTGAAGATTTTGAGCGAAAATTATATGTACTAAAAAACTATTTAACTAAATTAATAAGAGAAACTGTAATAGGGGCAGAGCAGCAATTTTATATTGTTTCATTATCCCAAAATGTCATCATTTACAAAGGAGAGTTTACCAGTAGTCAGGTTCGAATCTATTTTCCTGATTTGAATGAGGCTAAATTGACTTCTGCTTTTGGTATGATCCATTCACGTTTTTCTACCAATACTTTTCCATCTTGGCGTCTTGCACAACCCTTCAGGTTTATTGCCCATAATGGCGAAATAAATACGCTAAAGGGTAATTTGAACTGGTTTTACTCTGGTATTCGCTCTTTTGCATCTCCATTTTTCTCTAAAGATGAGATGGATATGCTTTTGCCAGTTATTGATAATAATCAATCAGATTCTGCCTGTCTTGACAATGTGATTGAATTACTTTTTCATTGCGGACGTTCATTGCCCCACGTTATGATGATGCTTATCCCTGAAGCATGGGATGGCAACGAGCAAATGGATCCTGCTACAAAGGCATTTTATGAATACCATGCAACATTAATTGAACCATGGGATGGACCAGCAGCCATTGCATTTACTGATGGTCACTTAATTGGTGCTACACTTGACCGTAACGGGCTTCGTCCACAGCGTTTTGTGATTACCAGTGATGATCAGATCATTGTTGCTTCAGAAGCAGGTGTTTTACCTGTAGATGAGTCAAAAGTAATTAAGAAAGGTCGTTTACAGCCAGGCAAAATGTTAGTTGTAGATACTGTTAAAGGTGAAATTATTGAAGATGATGAAATAAAGAAGGAAATTACTTCTCAGCAGCCTTATGGTACTTGGCTTGATACTTATAAAATCAAACTAGAAGATCTTGATGAGCCTAGAGTTGCCTTTACACTATTATCTAATGAATCAACGTTTAAGTATCAACAGGTATTTGGTTACTCCCGAGAGGATATTGAAACCCTAATTATGCCGATGGCACTTACTGGCAAGGAAGCAATTGGTTCTATGGGTACTGATACTCCATTGGCAGTTTTTTCTGACCGGCCTCAACACCTTGCAAATTACTTTAAGCAGTTGTTTGCACAGGTAACTAATCCGCCAATTGACCCAATACGAGAGCGATTGGTCATGAGTCTTGCCGGATTTATGGGGAATAATGGTAATATGCTTGATGAAGATGAAATGCACTGTCATTGTGTGGCTTTACCTCACCCTGTATTAAGCAATACGGAGCTCGAAAAGATTAGAAGTATTGATACCGGATCTTTTCAGGCCAAAACATTGCAAACTTATTTTAAAGCTGACGGACAATCAGGTTCTTTGCAAAGAGGTTTAGAACGATTATGTAGATATGCTGAAGATGCCGTTCATGATGGTTTTGAGGTATTGATTCTTTCAGATCGTGCAATTGACTCTGAGCATGCACCGATTCCTTCATTGCTTGCTGTTTCAGCGGTACATCATCACCTGATCAAAAAAGGTCTTCGTGGTGCCGTAGGAATCATGGTTGAAGCAGGTGATGTTTGGGAAGTTCACCATTTTGCATGCCTTATTGCTTTCGGTGCAACTGCTGTTAACCCATATCTTGCACGTGCAACTATCCGTAAACTAAAAACTGATGAGAAGCTAGATACTCAATTAGATTTGAAGGATTTATATAAAAACTATACTAAATCTATTAACGATGGGCTTTTAAAGATATTTTCTAAAATGGGAATATCTACACTTCAGTCTTACCATGGAGCTCAGATTTTTGAGATCATTGGATTGAATCAGGATGTAATTGAAAACTATTTCACAGGAGCCGTTTCACGTATCAGTGGTATGGGGCTTGACGATCTAGCTGAAGAAGCATTGCGCAAACATTACCAGGGTTTTAGACGCACAGGCGTAGAAGCCAAATTGCTACCAGAGGGTGGTGTATATCAATGGAAAAGAAAGGGTGAGGCTCATCTTTTTAATCCGGAAACTATTCATTTATTGCAGAATTCAACCAGAACCAATAATTACGAAGTGTATAAGAAATATGCACAGCATATTAATAAGCAAACTGATTCCTTATATACTATTCGTGGTTTACTTGACTTTGCACATCACCGTCAGCCGGTTCCTCTTGATGAAGTTGAACCTGTAGAAACTATCCTTAAGCGATTTGCAACCGGTGCGATGTCATTCGGATCAATATCACATGAAGCGCACAGCACTCTTGCAATTGCAATGAATAGTATTGGCGCAAAAAGTAATACGGGCGAAGGTGGAGAGGATGAATTGAGATATGAGACTTTGGCAGATGGAGGTTCAATGCGTTCAGCAATTAAGCAGATTGCATCTGGTCGGTTTGGCGTAACCGCTAACTACCTGACCAACGCAGATGAATTACAGATAAAAATGGCTCAGGGTGCTAAACCTGGCGAAGGTGGTCAATTACCAGGAGATAAAGTGGATGAATGGATCGCTAAAGTTCGTCATGCAACTCCAGGTGTAGGATTAATCTCACCTCCACCACATCATGATATTTATTCAATTGAAGATCTTGCTCAGCTGATTTTTGACTTAAAAAATGCCAATCGTGCAGCTAGAATAAGCGTAAAACTGGTATCTAAAGCAGGTGTAGGAACAATTGCAGCTGGTGTGGCCAAAGCACATGCTGATGTAATTCTTATAGCCGGCTATGATGGTGGAACAGGAGCTTCTCCATTAACATCTATCAAGCATGCTGGTTTGCCTTGGGAACTTGGACTTGCCGAGGCTCAGCAAACTTTAGTTAAGAATAAATTAAGAAGCCGGGTTGTACTTCAAACCGACGGACAATTAAAAACTGGTAAAGATATTGCCATTGCTACCCTTTTGGGTGCAGAAGAATGGGGTGTTGCTACTGCAGCTCTGGTTGCTGGTGGTTGCATCATGATGCGTAAATGTCATCTAAATACTTGTCCTGTTGGTGTTGCAACTCAGGATCCAGAGTTAAGGAAATTATTTTCTGGTAAGCCCGAACACATCGTTAATCTATTCAGATTCATTGCCGAAGAATTACGTGAGATCATGGCTGAACTAGGATTCAGAACCATTAATGATATGGTTGGAAGGGTCCAGTTTCTTAAAATGCGTGATGATGTAGATCATTGGAAAGTTAAAAATATTGATCTTTCATCTATTTTATACGCTATGGATAATCCATCGGGTATGACCCTCTATAATAGTGAAAATCAGGATCATAATTTAGATCATATACTGGATTGGAAACTATTGGAACAGGCTCAAAATGCCATAGATACAAAAGAACCTGTATTTGCAGATTTTGATATAAAAAATACAGATCGAACTACTGGTACATTGCTATCTAATGAGATTACTAAGAAATATCAGTCTGCAGGCTTACCTCAAAATACGATAAATTATAAATTTACGGGTTCTGCAGGTCAGAGTTTTGGCGCCTTCTGTACTAAGGGTATTTCCTTTGAATTGACGGGTGAGGCTAATGATTATGTTGGTAAGGGTCTTTCAGGTGCTCAATTGGCTATTTATCCTTCTGTAAAGAGTAAGGTTTTATCACAGGATAATATCATTATCGGTAATGTGGCACTTTATGGCGCAACTTCGGGTGAATTATTTGTCAGAGGTCAAGCAGGAGAGCGTTTTGCAGTTAGAAATTCAGGTGCAATTGCAGTAGTTGAAGGAGTCGGTGATCATGGCTGCGAATACATGACTGGAGGAAGAGCCCTAATACTGGGTAAAACAGGACGGAACTTTGCTGCTGGAATGAGTGGAGGTATTGCCTGGGTTTATGATACCGATAACTCATTTTTGAGTAATTGTAATACCGAAATGGTGGAATTGGATCCACTTACTCCAAAAGATGAAGAAGAGATCTTGATTTTGCTCAAAAAACACTTCAAGCTTACCCAAAGCCAGGTAGCTAAATATATTATTGATGATTGGAAAAATGCTTCTGCATCATTTATAAAAGTGTTTCCTTCAGAATACAAAAAGGTTTTACAGCAACAACAATTACAACAATAAGCAGGATAATGGGAAAAGTTACAGGATTTAAAGAGTATGACAGGGAGCTTCCTAATAAAATTGCCCCTGCAGAGCGATTAGAAAATTACAATGAATTTGTTCAGGAATATGAGCCTGAAAAATTAAATGAGCAAGCAGCCAGATGCATGAATTGCGGAATTCCTTTTTGTCATTCAGGCTGTCCGCTTGGCAATGTTATTCCTGAGTTTAATGATGCAGTTTATCAGGGTAAATGGGAAGAAGCCTATCTTATTCTTTCTTCTACTAATAATTTCCCTGAATTTACAGGTCGTATTTGTCCGGCACCTTGCGAGGCTGCCTGCGTTCTTGGAATCAATAAACCCGCAGTAGCTATTGAGGAAATTGAAAGACATATTATTGAAATTGCGTTTTCTAAAGGTTTTGTGAAGCCGAATGCACCCATTTCAAGGTCGGGTAAGAACGTAGCTATCATAGGTTCAGGCCCTGCAGGATTAGCTGCAGCAGCACAAATGAACAAAGCTGGTCATACGGTAATTGTTTATGAACGAGATGATCGTCCGGGAGGTTTATTGCGTTATGGAATTCCTGATTTTAAACTTGAAAAATCAGTGATTGATCGTCGTTTGGAGGTAATGGAGCAGGAAGGCATCAAGTTTATATGTAATACTGAAATTGGTGTCAAAGATGATATGAAATCCTTTATTAACAAACATGACGCTGTAATTATGGCTACGGGATCTACTATTCCTCGTAATTTAACTATTCCAGGCCGTGATTTTAAAGGGATTCATTTTGCAATGGACTTCTTAAAGCAACAGAATAAAAATGTAAGTAATGCTGCAATACCTGGTGAGCGTATTCTTGCTACAGGCAAGGATGTAGTGGTAATCGGTGGTGGTGACACGGGATCTGATTGTGTTGGAACCTCGAATAGGCAACATGCAAATTCAGTGAAACAGTTTGAGCTAATGGTACAGCCACCGGCACAACGCAACGAGAATATGCCATGGCCAACCTATCCAATGATTCTAAAAACAACAAGCTCGCATGAAGAAGGATGTGAACGGTTCTGGGGTATCAATACCAAAGAGTTTTTGGGGGATAATAAAGGTGAATTAAGGGCAATTCTTGTTTCTGATGTAAGTTGGGAACTTGATTCTTTAGGACGTCCGGTAAAGTTCAACGAAGTAGAAGGTTCAGAACGAGAAATTCCTTGCCAGTTGATATTATTAGCTATGGGTTTCCTGCATCCGCAGTATGAGGGGCTTGTTCAAAATTCAGGCCTTGAACTTGATGCCAGAGGGAACGTTAAAGCAGTTGAAGGTCAATACCAAACTAATATTCAAAAAGTTTTTGCAGCAGGTGATATGAGACGTGGTCAATCATTAGTAGTTTGGGCTATTTCTGAAGGTAGGGAAGCTGCACGTAAAGCAGATGAGTTTTTGATGGGTCGAACCAATTTGCCAAGCAAAGATCGTATCAATGAATATGTGAATTTATAATTTATACTAATTATTGGCACCCTGCTTTAATCCAGAATAGACAAAGGCAGGGTGTTTTTTATCCGATTCCACCGCTTATTCTATTGTAATTATATTCACCAGAATACTCTCGCTTTATACCTAAGATCATCTTCCTAGAAGTTCTCGTTTTTTGATAATTATTCTGTTGCAAAAAATATATACCACTTTGATTCTCAATCGGAAACCTGAACTTATTATTCACGCGCATTCTCAATTTCATAAGCTCTGTGCCTGCTTCAGGATCATTTGCAATAATGGCCTTTTCAAAAAAATGAGGGAAATAAACTCCGCAAACAATCCCATCTTTTAAATAGATGAGCGATGATTTAAAATGATCATGCAAAATTAAACCACGGTTCTCGCCTGAGGTTTGTTTATCGAGCTGTAAAATTGCATCACGAAATTTTTCTTGAAAAGGGATAACAGCTGCTGGATTGTTAAGATTTTGATTGATAAGATCACCATCGAGATGTATGTATTCGGCTTCAACTTCAAAACCAATTTTTTTGTAAACAGGATATCCCATATCTGTAGCATCCAGGTAAACAGTTTTTATCTTTTCTGAATCTAATCGGTTTATAAGAGCCTCAGTCAATGCTAGTCCGAGTCCATTATTCCTAAAATCAGGATGAACAATTACATGAGCAAGCCAAGCAGTATCAGGATGCCTAATGGTTGTACCAACTGCCGCAATTTTATTATCGACAGATATTTTAATAGGATCGCATGATGGAGAGGAAATATAATAATAAAAATAGGGCCTGATATCTTCCCAACCAGGAGGTTGAAGTTCATTTAAAAGATCAATATCCTGATTTTGAATTCTTTCTGTTATCATTATTTTTTAACACCAGTATATATCAACTGTTTAGCTTCAATTTAGCAAAAAAGTCCCAAAGCACAATTCCGGCCGATACCACAATATTAAAAGAATGCTTAGTGCCAAATTGTGGAATCTCTATGCAGGTATCAATCAAATTCATGGCTTCATTGCTTACACCATTTACTTCATTGCCAAAAATAAGTGCATATTTCATAGAATTATCTGGAATATAATTATTCAGCATGATGCTGTTTTCTGCCTGTTCTATGGCAATGATGGTGTATCCCTCCAATTTTAACTCATTTATTGTATCACAAACGTTTGCTGAATACGCCCATTCCATTGATTGAGTAGCTCCAAGTGCTGTTTTTTCAATATCTCGATGCGGTGGTTGAGCAGTAATTCCGCACAAATAAATCTTTTCAATGGCGAAACCATCTGAAGTACGAAAGATCGAACCGATATTATGCATACTTCGTACATTATCAAGAATTACAACAAGGGGTAGTTTTTCCTGCTTTTTAAAGGCATCAATACCTACACGGCCAAGTTCATCTGTTTTTAATTTTCGCATGTTCAAAAATAGCTTGTTCAAATTGAAAGAGCTATATGTTTTATTCAAGTTTTTGCAGTATTTTAAACCATTCGATTAAATTTTGTTTAAATACTAAATCTAGATCATGAAGATAGTACAGTCTGAGGCTTTGTTTAAGCATAAGGGGCATGATGTTTTTCTTTTTACACTTAGAAACAAAGCTGGCCTTGAGGTTTGCATCAGCAATTTAGGAACTATTATACAGTCGTTTAAAGTCCCAGACCGAGATGGAAATGTACTAGATATCGTTCTTGGTTTTGATACGATGGAACACTATTTATCTTCCGAATACTTGAATAATAACTCTTACCTAGGCGCTATTGTTGGAAGATACGCAAACAGGGTAGGTAATGCATCGATAGTAATTGACGGTCAGAGATATCAATTATCACCCAATAGGCCTCCTCATCAAATACATGGTGGTTTTGAAGGATTTGAGAATAAGGTATGGCAAATTAAAAATTCAGACCAACTTTCTGAGGGGAAGCTTAAAATGTCATACCTAAGCAAAGACAATGAAGAAGGTTACCCCGGAAATTTGGAGGTATCGGTCTGCTTTTCTTTGAATGATGATAATGAATTGATGATCGAAACAGAGGCGGAAACAGATAAGCCAACAGCTATTAATTTGACGCATCACGACTACTTTAATCTCAATGGATCTGGTAGAATAGACGATCATATTGTTCAAATACCATCCGGATTATATCTTGGTCAGTATTCAGATAATCTGGCTAATGGCGAAATACTTTCAGTTAATGGAACAAAATATGATTTTAATAGTTCAAAGCAGATTAATAAGGATTGGGACCCTGTTTCAGGATACGATCAATCATTTGTTTTAGATAAAGAATATGGTGCTTACGGTATGGCGGCTACAGCATATTCTGAAAAAAGTGGAATTCAATTAGAGGTTTTTACAGATGAACCAACTGTTCATTTTTATTCAGGAATGCATCTTGGAATTACAAATGCTAAAAATGGACAGTTCTATGAGCCATTTTCAGGATTTTGTTTCGAGACACAGCATCATTGTAATGCTATAAATATCCCTGAATTTCCTTCAACGCTACTTCGTCCCGGTCAGGTTTACAGACATAAAACAAGTTATTGCATTACTAGTCGATAGAGTTTAATTGGATCTTGTTTTCTTCTGATTTAAATGGTTTAAGGTAAAGAACCCTAATGATGAAAGTATACAAATACCGCATATAGACCACCATAACAAAGAATAACCACCGTGCCTTATTAATAAGGCACCATAGATCGGACCTATGATCTGGGCTATCGACCAAGATATAGTATATAGTGCTGCGTATTCTCCACGGTTATTTGAATTTGATCTGCTGGTCCAGAAGGTATTCATAAATGGCATAGAGAACATCTCTCCCAATGAAATGAATAAGATCGAAATTACAGCTGCAAAGGCCATTGCAGGAAGAATATTTAATAATGAAAATGCAAATCCGGTAATCATAATCCCAATACCTACAAAAAATAAGGGTGGTTTTTTTCCATCAATTCTGCTGATGAGCAGCATTTCTACCCCAACAATTAGTAGTCCGTTCATTGCCATTAAGCCACCTATAAATTGCTCGCTTAAATGCCATTCAGATTTTAAAAATACGGGTTGGAGGGTAAAGAGCTGAAAAAAACAGGAAGCAAATAGTGTACTTAGAATAATAAAAGTGAGGTATAATTTATCACGGTAAGCAGAAGCTAAAACTGGCTTATCATGTCCTTTTAAATTAATTTTAGCTTTTTTCACAGCGGGTAATAATTTTATCAGAATCAATGCAGCAAGTAGATTAGTTAATCCATCTACAAAGAAAAGCAAATGGTAGTCTATGGATGCAATAAAACCTCCCATAGCTCCACCAAATGACCAACCAAGATTGATAGCCATCCGATTTAAGGAATAGGAGCGGGTTCGCGTTTTTTCTGTGCTATAATGTGCAACAGCCGATGAATTTGCAGGCCTGAATCCTTCATTGCACATACTTAGAATAAATGTTCCAATTGCTAAACTTAGAAATGTTTCCAAGAAGCTGAGTGCCATGAACATAAAGCCTCCACTGATTAATGCGCCGACCTGCAAATAGTAAAAACCGACTTTGTCTGTGATCTTTCCACCAATAAATGCACCAAATACAGAACCAAGACCAAAAAGAGCCATAATCATTCCAGCTTCAACAATGCTGAAGTTTAATTTCTGGGTACAATAAATGGTAAGAAATGGAACCACCATGGTACCGCTGCGATTAATTAGCATGACCAACGAAAGGTACCAGCTCTCTTTACTTAGTCCGGAGAAGGCTTTTTTGTATATATTGAGGGTGTTTGATAGCACAATTCAAAGATAGACGAATGGAGGTTTAGATCATCATAATCTTATAATTTAGATCAAATGGTGATTTAAAATTTTCATTCTCGACTGTAATTATTTCACAAAAATTTCCCACCATTAAACAGTTTTCCACAAATCTTCCAAAACCTTAACAATCCATTAACTTTATCTTTTAAATAATTAGTGATTTGTCGAAAAAGACCGAACAGAAGGAAACTCCCTTAATGCTACAATACAATACGATCAAGGCTAAATACCCTGGTGCAATGCTATTGTTTCGCGTAGGTGATTTTTATGAAACTTTTGGGCAGGATGCAGTAAAGGCTTCTGGAATCCTTGGGATTATTCTGACCAAGCGTGGGAATGGCTCCGGAACACATACCGAGCTGGCAGGTTTTCCACATCATTCTTTGGATACTTATTTACCTAAATTAGTTAGAGCGGGTCAACGAGTAGCCATTTGCGACCAGCTAGAGGATCCTAAAACAACCAAAACGATTGTAAAACGCGGAGTAACAGAACTGATTACTCCAGGAGTTTCGTACAGCGACAACATCATACAGCAGAATACCAATAATTACTTGGCTTCACTCTATTTTGAGAAGAATTCATTGGGTATCGCATTCATCGATATTTCAACCGGCGAATTTTTAGTAGCCCAGGGCAATCCCGATTATATTGATAAGCTTCTTCAAAGTTTCAAGCCCAGTGAAGTAATTTTTCAGAAAAGTAGGCAGCGTGATTTTGTTGAAACATTTGGAGATCGTTTTTACACCTACCACCTTGATGATTGGGCTTATGGTGGTGATTATGCCACTGAAATTCTACTAAAACATTTTGAAGTTAATTCTTTGAAAGGGTTTGGTATTGAGAAATTACCCTTGGCTATCACAGCGGCAGGTGTTGCTTTGCATTATCTGAATGAAACGGAACATCGTAACCTTCAGCATATATCTTCTGTTTCAAGAATAGAAGAAGATCGTTATATGTGGCTTGACCGTTTTACGATTCGAAATTTAGAATTAATTGGTTCTGCCAATGAAAATGCCGTCAGTTTAGTTGATGTTTTGGATAAGACCTGTTCACCTATGGGTGCTCGATTGCTTCGGCGATGGATTATTATGCCGCTTAAGGGACGAAAACCTATTCAAGAGCGCCTAGATGTGGTTGAGTTTCTGGTCAATAACGAAGAACTACGTGAAAGTTTGCTTAGTGAATTGAAACAGATCGGTGATTTGGAAAGGCTGATCTCAAAAATTGGGCTTCAAAAGGCCAATCCTAGAGAAGTAATGCAGTTGAAACGTGCATTATATGCCATATTTAATTTGAAAGAACTTTGCCAGAGTTCAGAAAACTATGCCTTAAAAACTATAGCTGAGCAGTTGAATCCTTGTATTTTGATTCGTGATCGAATTGAGCGGGAATTAAATCCGGATCCTCCGGTTATGCTAATTAAGGGTAGTGTTATTGCTGATGGTGTTGATGAAGAACTTGACCGATTACGGAAAATCGCTTTTGGCGGTAAAGGATATTTACTTGAAATACAGAAGCGGGAAGCAGAGATTACTGGTATTCCATCTCTTAAAGTTGCTTTTAACAATGTGTTCGGATATTATTTGGAAGTTACTCATACTCACAAAGATAAAGTTCCGGTAGAATGGCTCAGGAAACAAACTCTGGTCAATGCTGAACGATATATAACGCCAGAATTAAAAGAATATGAAGAACAGATTCTAGGTGCAGAAGAAAAGATTCAGGTATTGGAAACCCGCTTATATCATGAGTTGACCCATGCACTTTCAGAATTCATCAAGCCAATACAGCTGAATGCTCAATTAGTAGCCCAGTTAGATGTGCTATTAAATTTCTCAAATCTTGCCATCAAAAATTATTATGTCAAGCCTATTATTGATGACAGTACGATTATTGATATCAAAGGTGGCAGACACCCGGTTATAGAAAAGCATCTTCCTGTTGGTGAAGAATACATTACAAATGATGTCTTTTTGGATAACGATAGTCAGCAGATCATCATTATTACCGGCCCCAATATGTCGGGTAAGTCGGCCTTGTTAAGACAAACCGGACTGATTGTTCTGATGGCGCAAATGGGATGTTTTGTGCCTGCAAAGGAGGCTCAAATTGGGATTGTTGATAAAATATTTACCCGTGTCGGTGCTTCTGATAACTTGACTACTGGTGAGTCAACCTTTATGGTTGAAATGAATGAGACGGCCAGTATTTTGAATAATTTATCACCCAGAAGCCTAATTCTGATGGATGAAATAGGTCGAGGAACCAGTACCTATGATGGGATCTCAATTGCCTGGTCTATTGCTGAATATCTTCATAATCACCCTACAGCCCAGGCAAAAACCCTATTTGCAACGCATTACCATGAGTTAAATGAATTAACAAATTCATTCAATAGAATTAAGAATTTTAATGTTTCTGTCAAAGAGCTTGGTAACAAGGTTATTTTCCTTCGTAAGCTGGTACCCGGTGGGAGTGAGCATAGTTTTGGAATTCATGTTGCAAAAATGGCCGGAATGCCTCAGAAATTGGTTAACCGGGCAAATGAAATCCTGAAACGCCTAGAGCAGGAAAGAACCGGAGGCGAAGATATTAAGGATAGTCTCAAAAAAGTTCAGAAACAGGCCTACCAGTTACAGATGTTCTCAATCGATGATCCGGTATTGGTTAAAATCAGGGATATGTTAAACAACCTGGATGTGAATACGCTTACACCCGTTGAGGCATTAATGAAGTTGGATGAGATACAGCGGGTTTTGAAGGCTTAGTAGTGAGTAGAGAGTATTGAGTATTGGGTATTGAGTATAGCGTATTGAGATAGATTCTGCTTCATATCATAATAGTGCCTCAGACCTCAGACCTCTTACCTCATACCTCATACCTCAGATAACTGACAACTGACAACAGATAACCGACAACAGATAACTGACAACAGACATTACTAACCAACTCTCAATAGATTCATGTTTTCTGTTTTTAAATCACTAATTTTAAATTATAATTAATCCCCCAGATTTTTATGAGCAAAGAGAAAGGCGACTATACATTCTGGATGAAATATAAACGCTTTGCCAGCACAGAAATACTAATGTACCTCATCATGGTCATAGGAATTCTAGCGGGTATCCTAATCTTTAGTTAATCGCATGAAATTAAATCTGAAACGCCCCCTTGCTTTTTTTGATCTTGAAACTACCGGTGTAAATGTTGCATCAGATCGGATCGTTGAAATTTCTATCCTGAAGGCAATGCCCGATGGTACAGAAGATGTAAAAACGATGCGTATCAATCCCGGAATTCCAATTCCGCTTGAGTCATCCCTAATTCATGGAATATATGATGAGGATATTAAAAATGCTCAAACATTTAAACAAGCAGGTGAGGAGTTAGCCAGATTTTTAGATGATTGTGACCTTGCGGGTTATAATTCAAATCGCTTTGATATTCCGGTATTAATGGAAGAATTTTTGCGTGCAGGTATTGATTTTGATATAGATAACAGACATTTTGTGGATGTACAGAATATTTTTCACCAAATGGAACAGCGCACCTTAAAGGCAGCTTATTTGTTCTATTGTGGCAAGAATATTGAGAATGCCCACTCTGCTGAAGCAGATATCAAGGCTACCTATGAGGTTTTGAAAGCACAGATCGAGAAGTATCAAAATCAAGACTGGGAAGATAAAAAAGGTATAGTCACTAAACCTGTTCAGAACAATATAGAAGCACTTCATAAATTCACAAACCTTAATAATCCAGTAGATTTTGCCTCCAGAATGGTTTATAATGAGGAAGGTGTAGAGGTAATCAATTTTGGTAAACATAAAGGAAGGGCTGTTGAGGATGTTTTTCAATCAGAGCCAAGTTATTATAATTGGATGCAGAATGGTGATTTTCCATTGTATACAAAAAAATGTTTGGAGAAGATATGGAACCGCATGAATGCTAAAAAAGAGCAATTGCGCAATGAAAGACAAGCTGCTACTACCGCTTCCAAACCAGAGCCTGTTAATTCTCAAAAACCTAAAGAAGATGCTAAGCCTATAAATACAGATATGCTGGAGCAGCTAAAAATGAAATTTGGAAAGTAATATCCAGTTATCGGTTATCAGTTATCAGTTATCAGTTAATAATAAAGGTAAGTTAGACAGATGACAGGTGAAAGATATAAGGTAAGCAATTTTGGGTATTGACTCAATAGCCATAAGGTAAACAGTTAAGGTACGTTAGCCAGACAACAGACAACAGACAACAGACAACAGACAACAGACAACAGATAAAAGGTGAAAGCGAAAAGGTAATAAGTAATAAGTAATAAGTAATAAGTTATAAGGATAAAGCTAAAAGCCTGATTTAGCTTCATTTCATATGAGCACTTCAGACAACAGATAACTGATAACAGATAACAGATAAAAGGTGAAAGCGAAAAAGTAATAAGTAATAAGTAATAAGTAATAAGTAATAAGTTATAAGGATAAAGCTAAAAGCCTGATT
>NZ_JBIKSU010000009.1:0-63043 GCF_044348475.1 Daejeonella sp.
AAAATATTGGTTCTCATTTTATTCTATTTTAATGATGTATAATCTTTGATTTAATAAACAACTCTGATTAGATGCATCTGATATATAAAAACAATAACAGAACGCCTATTAGTTTGATTTTTTTTTTGATAAAAGGTTAATAAATAGCGGGAATATTAATTGCAAGCTGGTTAATTGGACAAATCTAACCAAAAATGGTTTAAAGAATAGTTAAAGTTAAGTAAATACTTTATTGCAATAAGTTTTTGCTATGAGCTCATCTACTTTAAGCAGGCAATTAAGCTTATTTTTCAGTTCCTTTAATACGAGTTCTAAATCTTCAATTGACATCTGCTTTTTATCAACTACAAAGGATACTACATTGCAGTTCAATCTTTCAAAATAGCTTTTTGTAAGTTGTTCAATGCTTTGCTCAGAATAAGTATATTTTGTAACCAGTGGATAGTAGAGGTTGTTTCGGTTAGCGTTCTTGATCTCTATAACTCCTTTTTCTACCCATATCTTTGGCAATGTTGCTACAATATGATTATGAGCTTTGGGTTCATCCAGTAATTCTAGGATGTCTTTGACATAGCCACCAGTTTTTTTGATCATAGTACTTGTAGTATTTGTTCTTGGGCCTGTGTGAGTTTTTTATTCTAACTAAATTATTAGTCAATATTATAACTAATAATTTAGTTAGACAAATTTTTTTTAAAATATTTTTATTTCTGCATAGAAAAGCAGCTTGAAGAATAGGAATGCTAGTGATTTTTACTCAATGGTGATTAAATATGATCCATTTTCCGTACTTACCAAAGATTGTGATGCTATGAGATATTTTCTTAGCCTTAGCATAGAAATTTAATAGTGCTGATCTTTGGGTTTCATATTATACTGAACATCATCAGTATCTATATCAAACTATTCTGGTCATCGCCTATCTTGCTTAGTGGGGAATATAGCTTTTCTGGTGATAGGCTACGTTTAAAGGAACGCCTCCGGGTTGTGGTCTATCCGGCAACATCCCATTTTACCAAGGCAATATATCGGAATGGAGGATGGGGTGCTCAGCATTGGTAGTTTTTATATTATGCCACAGGCCAATGTTGTGCGATCTTTTTTTGAAGGAAAGTCACGCTTCTTTCAAGCTGATCCATTCCATCTACACCATCTTCAATACTGATCCAGCTATCAAATCCAACTCTCTTCAGTTCTGTGAAAATAGCATCATAATCATTAAGCCCCTTGCCAATCTCGCCATGGCTCAGTCTTTTTGCATATCCCACCGCACCGCCTTCTTCGCTGCGTAGGTCTTCAATCGTTCCTTCCTTGAGATACCTATCGCTGGCATGCATCGTCACTACACGATGCGATACTCTTTTTAGAAGTTCAACAGGATCTTCTCCTGCAAGGTACGTGTTACTTGGATCGTAATTGACCCCGAAAAAAGGATGGTCTATACTATCCACAAGCTTACAGAATACGTCCATTTTCTGTGCAAATTCAGGGTATTCCCAAAAATCATCTTTATAATGATTTTCCAGAATAAGCGTGATGTTCCGTTCCTGCGCATAGGGTAAGCAGGCATTTATACTATCAGCTGCTAACTTAATGCCCTCATCTACAGCAATCTCTGGACGTTTCTGTCCTGATAGCACACGGCAATAAGAACCGCCAAGAGCATAGGTCATATCAATCCATCTTTTCTGTTTTTCGATCTCATTTTTTCGGAAGGCAGCATCCTGGTGTGTAAAATCTGGAGAACAGCACATCATCGGAATCTGTTTCCCATGATCTTCAACCTGGCGGCGAAATTTGGCCCAGTTTTTTTCATCTTCCATCTCCCAAAACCCGGCGTACCACTCTAATCCTTCGATCTCTAGTTTTGATGCTAATTCTATCCATTCTGATAGACCCATGCTTCCTTTGCATAAAGGAGTGATAAACGCTTTGGGGAATGCGGCTAATTTTGGCATAGTAATTATTTGAAATATTATTTATCAAGTATTGAGGTATCCTTAGGCGGATTACGGCCTATAAAAGGGTACTGTTCTAGATCCATCACCTGTCCCGACACCGGACCGCACTCATCGCTGATCCAGTATACAACACCTGCCGCAATTTCTTCCGGCCATAAAATTCGGCCTGAAGGTGCATAAACACGCGGAACGTCCTTATACCAGTCGTCTCCAAGGCCATGCTCACGTTTTCGGATAGTTTCGTTTTCAGTAGCAACCCACCCCGGATTGATCTGATTCACCCGTACTCCTTCTTCGCGAAGAAGTGTATCACCAAGGTTACGGGTCATTGTCATCATTGCGCCTTTTGAAATACTGTAAGGAAGCAAATTAGGTTCGCCGCTGTATGCATTTACTGAACCGATATTGAGTACACATCCATGTGTTTTTCTAAGGTGTGGCAAAGCAGCCTTGGTTAGTGCAAATGGGAAAATGGTATTTACCTCCAAAACCTGACGAAGAAATGCAGAATCGGTACTGTGAATATCTGAGGAAACAATCATTGCCGCATTATTCACAATTGAATCGAGCTTGCCAAAAGCTTTCAATGCCGCATCGATTAAGTGTTGTGGAGCATCTTCAAGAGAAATATCGACAATGCTTAATACAGCATTTGCTTCACCCAGTTCTTTCACTACGGCTTCTCCTGCCTCCTTGTTTCGTCCGTTGATGACCACCTTTGCTCCCTCTGCTACGCAGCGTATCGCTATGGCTTTTCCTATTCCTGTTGTACTTCCAGTTATAATGACAACTTTATCTTTTAATCGCATCAGTTTTAATATGGTTTAAGTACGCTTTTTACTACTTCGCCCTTATGCATTTTTTCGAAGGCTGTGTGCCAGTCATGTATAGACCACACCCCTCCAATAATTGGACTTACATCCAATGCCCCGCTCGCCATTAATGCGATAACACGCTCCCAAATAGGCCAGTTATGGCTGAAGCTACCTTGAAGTCTGACGTTTTTCTGGATTATAGGATCCAAAGAAAATCCCAGAGGCTGAGGACCCCAGCCAACTTTTGATATAATCCCATTCGGACGAACCAGCGCCATCGCAATTTTCATCGTAATACTTGCACCTGCTGCGTCAATAATGCAATCTGCACCAAGCCCGTCACGTCTCATTGCCCATTCTGTAGCATCTCCGATGAATACCTCACAACCATATTGCTTAGCGATTTCTAAACGATGTTTGTCTGATTCTAATCCAACAATAGCAACTTCTGCACCGCATAGCCTTGCCATTGCTGCACAAAGGATCCCAATTGTTCCCGGACCAAGTACAACAACCCGGTCGCCTGGCTTAAGACGTGCGTTTTCAACAACAGCGCTATATGCTACACAACAGGGCTCAGTAAGACAGGCGTGCTCAAAAGAAATTTGATCCGGCACTCCATGTAAACAACGTTCCGGAACACGAACATAACGGGTCATTGCACCATTTACGCCATATCCAAAGCCTTTTCTGGAAGGGTCAAGGTTATATAATCCGATTTTTGTCATCGGGCTATTCATATCTATGATCGCGGCAGTTTCACTAACCACTCTGTCACCTTCTTTCCATTTGGTTACATTTTTGCCTGTTTCAGCAATAAATCCTCCAAATTCATGTCCAAGAACAACAGGATAATTCACTGGCCAGCTATGGTCAGCTGTCCATTGATGCAGATCACTGCCACAAACTCCTACATTGGCTACTTCGAGCAATATATCATTATCACCAATGGTTGGCTTTTCAATTTCACGAATTTCAACTGACCCTTTCTCAGGTGCATAGTTAACAACAGCGGCTGATTTCATATTTTTTATAAAAAAGATTATTGAACTGATTTTATTTTTTCCCAATAGCTACATCCCCATAGGCATGTATCTTTTCGCAAATTAAACGAAGCGAGCTTTCTAGATTACCATCAGCCGTTTTGAAAGCATCAGCATCAATTGTTAAAGGCGCTCCAAGAACAACCATTGGCGCTCCAAATTCTGGGCAACGAATGGCTTGTTCTAATGTTAATCCACCAACTGCCTGAACAGGAATATTTACCGCATTCACTACTTCGCGAAGCTGATCAAGAGGACTAGGCATGCGATTTCCTTGTGCAGCAATTCCGCGGCGTTCGTCATAACCGATATGATGAATAACATAATCACAGCCCAGGTCTTCCAGCCATTTAGCTGCCCCAATCATATCTTCACAGCCAAGATTATCTCCCATGACCTTCACCCCAAAATCCCGGCCCGCATTCACTACACACTTAATAGTTTCAGCATGGGCTCTTGCCATAACCACCACATGTGTTGCTCCGGCTTTAGCCATCATTTCTGCTTCAAGATATCCCCCATCCATTGTTTTAAGGTCTGCAACAATAGGCACATGAGGAAAGGCTTTACGCAATGCTCTCACGCCATGCAGCCCTTCTGCCAGAATTAGCGGTGTGCCTGCTTCCAGCCAGTCAACTCCAGCCCTCATGGCCAATGCGGCAGTTTCAAGTGCCTCGTCAATATTTGTTAAATCAAGCGAAATTTGTACTACAGGTTTCATAAGTATATTTTAGATATAGATGCGTTCAGGCTATTTAATTGCTTATTTGAGCGAATTGTCGATTAACCCATTCCCTTTATAAATGAAATGATTCAATTGCTGACTAGGGCTACGATACTGTTTATTAGGTTGCCAGTTTTTTACGGCAATAATGGTGAATACCCTTCCATCATTTTGAACGGAAGGGTATTCACCACAATCTTTATAATTTTGAAAAATTGGTTTAATTTTCAAATAACACCATGTAAATGTATCGCACATATCCCCGTGTAAAAATATGATAATTAGGAATATCTAAAGGTCTGGGCTGTTTTAATAGTCAGCATGAACAGACACCCTAGTCTGGTAATATTCTCACCTTTATGTCTTTAAAAAACACCTTGCTCTTTGGATCATGACCTTGGAGTGCAAATGTTCCGGTAGCAATTTTTCTGTTTAGGTGATTTTTAAGTGGTACGTAAGCTTCAGGTTCTGTATAATCTGTTATAATTTTACCATTTATCTTAGTAATGATGTGTTTCCCTTGAACGATAATAGTTTCTGTAAACCATTCATCATCTTTAACAATAACGTCTCTGGTGTCTAAGATATCATATAATCCGGCTGTCTTTTTCCAGTCGGTATGAGAATTATTCACCTGCACTTCAAATCCTTTGTCAGGAAAATTTTGATCTTGATACTCCGTATGAAAATAGATTCCCGAATTAGACCCTTTAGTGGTCATTACCTTTGCCTCAAACTCAAAGTTCTTAAAATTGGCATTAGCTACAGGCCCCACATAATAGAGGTGTGAACGTGGACCGAATACCATGATGCTCCCATCAACTACAGAGAACGTACCTGGTTTTTCACTGAATTTCCATTCGTCCAATGTTTTGCCATCCCAGAGGCTTATCCATTTATTACTATTTACTTTTTTAACACTTGAGCATGCGGTTAAAATGAATAGTACCGCAAAAAATAAAATAACATTTTTCATAAAATACTTTTAAACTAATGTATATCGTCAAAGAAAGTAGACAATGTACTTGTTTAAATGTAAGATTTTTTCTTTAAAAAATTTACGATTGCTATCTTTTGTTCTGATGAAAAGAGTCTCTTTATCTAATGACAGTTCTCTTTAATGATTTCGCTGTAGATTGGTTTGGCTTCTGCTCCATGACATTTTTTTAATTCTTAATGATGGAAATACGCTACCAATTTAGAAATATTTTATCCAATTTATGCTGATGATTGACCAATAACACTAGGTTAGGCTTCGCACAAGCCAATGACCTAAAATGCCTTACCTATTATAATAATACTAAACGACTGATTTAGAAGAATGAATTAAGGAAGCTGGTAAATTAATTTAATTGATCTTACTATAAATGATATTTAGCTTCATTTTATAACTAACACCGGCCTTGCCACTGCCAATAACAGCACTGGTAGCTGTTGTGCCTGATGAAACAGGACCTTGTTGACGATTATAATTCAAGCTGATCGGAGCAATGAATGTATCGTATTGCTTTAATTTACCCTTTAAGATGTCTTGAATATAGGTTGTAATGACAAATTTATATCGCTTATTAGTTGAGTCGTAGTACCCACCAAAATCGTAGTCAGTCATTGAAAATACAGGATTAGTACTAAAATCAGGAACAAATTGTCTTTGGCTTGCAATGTCGTTCTGGTAAAGTAATAATCTTTGCGCAGGCTTGATTTTGTCCATCCCGCCTACTACAGACAAAACAAGCTCAGCCTTATTAATGGTAATATTGCCAAGATTTTTTAACTTATCAAGATAAGGAAAGCGAATTCGTGTACGAAGTCCACCTAGGCCTTGAACATAAGTAAAGTCAAATTTTGTGTTAGGGTTACTTAGTTGGGTTTGAATATTCGTTCCAGTATAATCATGCTTAAAGTCAGCAACTACCGGTGCTGCATTATTCTTAATTGGAAATTTGTGAAGTGTTGTATCAATTAATGCTCCATTCTCGCTTTTATAGTAAATTTCTAGTCGGCTTGAGTCTGTTAGATTTAAAAATGTTATTCCTCCAGCACCTGTGCTTTGTGCTTTATTTACCGTGAGATAAAGTCCTTTTATTGATTTATTCAGTTCTGAATCGCTTGAAAGAACTGTTGAAGTTGCATTTAAAAAATTAGTTTTTATAAAATTCGGATCTAAGGCAATACGAATATGAGGTGCTTTTGATTTTTGCACATCTGGTTTACCAGTAACCAATTCATAAACTCTCACACTGTCCTTTAAATTAAATCGTAGAGATTTACTGCCAAGTATTGAACTTGAATAGGCTACTGGCTTTGTATTGTAATAGGGAGTTGATTCAGTTAACGCTTCTTTAAGCTGATGAACTTCAACATTGAATTTGGATGTACTGTCGCCATGAAATTCCTTACCATAATATAAAACTAATATGGCTGAATCTAATACAGGGCTTGTGCCAAAGGTAAGTCCCGGAGGATCAAGTGTCAGGGATAATGCAATGTTTGCTGTAGTTTTACCCATTATTGGGTCATTCAGATATCCAAGGGGATACTGTTCTAGGGTATTAGTAATGATGGTATCTTCAGCTACGGTTGATGCAATAACTGTGATGGTGTCTATTAAATTTCCTTTAATCTCTGTTGCAGTGTCAACATCAAGCCCGATTGTTTCTGTTTCCTGGCAGCCACCTAAAATAAAAAGACCTATCAACAGCGTTAATAAGTCTAGTTTGTATAATTTCATCTGTATTACATTTTTTTTTAAAAGCCCCATGACTCTACTATTAATTCACTCCTGACTAATCTTAATCCTGTCAGTGGTTCAGGTCATTTGCTTATTAATTTACACCAATGAAATAAGTTCTTCGCTAACTATTTCTTCGTAAAGGTTGTAATAATTTTCGTAATCTGTAGTAGAATTGAACTCCAGAGTTGGTTTATTGCCTTTTTTAACAAACTTTAACACTTCCTCATTGATGTTCTCACTCGCATAAACAACTGCATCTGAGTACGAAATTGCACCCAAATTAAGAGCTGTATTTGTAGCCTCTGAATACATTTGAGTATGGTCAGCATTCATCCCATTCATAATTGCTTTTTTTGCAAAATCAGAATTTAATGAGTTCTGGAAATGATCATCGTAAACAGAGTAAACAACTTTAGAATTTTTGAAAGTTGGATCGTCTTTATAGATAGTTTTTAAATAAGCAGGTACTAATGCACTCATCCAGCCATGGCAATGAACAATTTCTGGAGACCAACCTAATTTTTTTACTGTTTCAAGAGCACCCTTGCAGAAGAATATTGTACGTTCGTCATTATCTTCATAAAACTTGTTGCTATTGTCTGCAAAGACATGTTTTCTTTGAAAATATTCCTCATTATCGAGGAAATAAACCTGCATACGAGCTGAAGGGATTGAAGCAACCTTGATTATCAGTGGATTATCATTGTCGTTAATGATAATGTTCATGCCCGAAAGTCGAATTACTTCATGAAGTCTGTTACGACGTTCATTAATATTTCCGAAGCGTGGCATCAGGATACGTATTTCGAACCCTTTGTCCTGCATCGCCTGTGGCAGGTGACGGGTAATCTCAGAAATTTTAGTTAATTCTAGGAAAGGCGACATCTCATGCGTAATAAAAAGAATCTTGGTTTTTGCCATCTCCGATTTGGTTAATTTGGGGTTGTAAAAAAATTAGAAGAGCAAAGATAAGCATTATCTTATGAAATATCAATGAATTATGCAAATCGTTTTGGTTCTCGGGAAGTAATTAACCATTTTTGACCCTAGTAAAATTAGTTTATATTTTGAAAATCTTTAACAGCAGACAAGCAGTTCATAATTATTTGAATGAATTGAGGGCATCAGGTAAATCTATAGGTTTTGTTCCAACTATGGGTGCATTACATGATGGGCATTTATCTATGATTAAACTTGCCAAACAAAAAGCTGATGTTATTGTTTGTAGTATTTTTGTAAATCCTACTCAATTTAACGACAAAAAAGATCTTGAAAACTATCCTCGGCCGGTTGAGGATGATATCAGAAAGCTAGAAAAAGTTAAATGCCATGTACTTTTCATCCCTACTGTAAATGAAATGTATAATAGTGCCGAAAAATGGACTATTGAGCTTGGCAATCTTGACAAAATTCTTGAAGGAAAGATTAGACCGGGACATTACCAGGGTGTTACCCAGATTGTTAAAAAATTATTTGATACGATCAATCCACATTACGCTTTTTTTGGACAAAAAGATTACCAGCAGTTTATGGTGATCTCTTACATGGTAAAAAAGCTTTTTGTAAAGATTAAGCTTGTACTTTGCCCAATTATTCGTGAAACTGACGGATTGGCTATGAGCTCCAGAAATATTTATTTATCGCCCAACGACAGAAAGAATGCACTTGCTTTGTTTAAAGCGCTAAATAAAGTAAAAGAGCACTTTAAAACCAAAGCTATTCTTCAGATTAAAAAAGAGGTTGAATCTTATTTGAAAGCTGCTCCGGGTATAGAAATTGAATATTTTGAGATTTTTAATGCAAATTCATTTGCAGTCACTTCTTCAAAACGTCCCGCTAGCTTGATTGCCTTAGTTGCGGCAAAAGTAGGCTCGATCCGTATTATTGACAATATGATACTTAAATAGAAATATAATTTTTGAAACAGGTTATAGCTAAAAGCTTCAAATATCTTATTCTGCTATTAATAGGCCTAGTACTTTTATATTTTGCCTTCAAAGAACAGGACCTGAATTTACTGTTTGAAGATTTGCGCAGAGCTGAATATGTTTGGGTTTTTGCATCTGTACTCTTTGCTTATCTTGCTCATCTAGTTAGGGCATATCGCTGGAGAATGATGATTAGCTCACTTGGACATGGCACTCCATCTTTGACCAATACCTTTTCTGCTGTACTCATTGGATATCTTGCTAATCTTGCCTTTCCTAGGATGGGTGAAGTTTCACGGTGCGGAGTGATTAATAAAACTGATCAAATTCCTATTGTGAAACTGATCGGAACCGTAGTAGCTGAACGACTGATAGATCTCTTGATGCTTGGATTCATTATATTTTTGGCAATCGCAATCCAATTTGGTTTACTTTCAGATTTTCTATACAATAACCTCTTGATAAAGTTAACCCGAAGTGAAGGTTATTTTACACTATTGGTTTTTGCGTCTTGTATGCTGATTCTGATGTTAGTACTGTTCTATATCTTTAAAAAAAGAGAGAAATTAGGTATTTGGTATAAAATCCATAAGTTCTATTTGGATATTAAAAGTGGAATCTTTTCAATAAAGGCCATGGGTAACAAGGCGGGGTTCATTGCCTATTCAATTTTAATTTGGCTGATGTATGGAATATCGGTTTACTTATGCTTTTTTGCTTTAAAAGCTACCGCCGAATTAGGGCCAGTGGTGGCACTTTCAACATTGGTTTTCAGCAGTCTTGCTATGATAGCTCCGGTGCAGGGTGGCATAGGAGCATTTCACTGGATGGTTTCTGAAGGGCTAACCATTTATGGGATTGAAAGGAGTGAGGGGCTAGCCTTTGCACTTTTACTTCACTCTTTTCAAACATTAATTATTCTATTTACTGGTTCAATAAGCTTAATTTTACTTTTTATTAATTCACCAAAAAAGATCCGAAATGAGGAAGCTGGAACTAATTAAAGGAAAGGTATTTCATACAGAAGAGCTGCGCGCCAACCTGAATATTTGGCGTTTACTTGAAAAGAAAATTGTATTCACGAATGGCTGTTTTGATTTGCTGCACCTTGGCCATATCGATTATCTTTCAAAGGCGGCTGATCTGGGTGATAAATTAGTTATCGGGCTCAATTCAGATGCCTCAACAGCGGCTCTAAAGGGTCCAGCTAGACCAATAATTGATCAATATTCACGATCAATCATGCTTGCCTCACTCTCATTTGTAGATGCTGTTATTCTGTTTGATGATCCTACCCCTCTTGAATTAATTGCCCAGATCAGACCCGATGTATTGGTTAAAGGTGCTGACTATACAGTTGATCAGATTGTTGGTTCAGATCTTGTTTTAGGATATGGCGGTGATGTTCAAACCATTGAATACCTCTCAGGTTATTCTACCACTAGTATTGAAAAAAAGATAAGATCACTCTCCTAACCTTTTCTTTAGCCCGCCTAAATCTGCATTGAAATTTCTCGTTTAAAAATAAATCTAAAGCATGCAGGATTTCCTATAACCGGAATTGAGTTCTCCTGAAGCAGTATTCAATTTTTGAATAAAAAAATTTATTCTACTCGCATTCAGGATGTCCGCTTGAAACACTATTTTTGAATAAAAACCAATTACCATGGATTTTGAATTATCTGAAGAGCACCTGATGATACAACAGGCTGCCAGAGATTTTGCCAATACCGAGTTGAAACCAGGAGTAATTGAGAGAGATGAACATCAAAAATTCCCTCATGAACAGATTAAAAAACTAGGAGAGTTGGGCTTTCTTGGGATGATGGTTGATCCAAAATATAATGGCTCTGGAATGGATACCATTTCTTATGTTCTTGCCATGGAAGAACTCTCAAAAATTGACGCTTCTGCTTCTGTCGTTGTTTCTGTCAATAACTCTCTAGTGTGTTTTGGCCTTGAAATGTATGGTACCGAATTTCAAAAAGAAAAATATCTGAAGCCATTAGCAGCAGGAAAAAATATCGGGGCATTTTGCCTTTCAGAGCCAGAAGCAGGCTCAGATGCTACCTCTCAACATACTACAGCAGTAGATATGGGTGATCACTACCTGCTAAACGGAACAAAAAACTGGATCACAAATGGAGGGAATGCCTCTACGTATCTGGTTATTGCTCAAACCAATTCTGCTCTTAGACATAAGGGTATCAATGCGCTTATTGTTGAAAAAGGAATGGAGGGATTTAGCGTTGGTCTTAAGGAAAACAAACTTGGCATTCGCGGATCTGATACTCATTCCCTAATGTTTACAGATGTAAAGGTTCCAAAGGAAAACCGAATTGGTGAAGAAGGTTTTGGCTTCACCTTTGCAATGAAAACTCTTGATGGCGGACGAATAGGTATTGCCTCTCAAGCATTGGGTATTGCCTCTGGGGCCTACGAACTAGCCTTGGCTTATTCAAAAGAACGTAAAACCTTTGGCAAACCTATTTCAGGACATCAGGCAATACAATTTAAGCTTGCAGACATGGCAACTGAAATAGAAGCTGCACGGATGCTTTGCTTTAAAGCTGCTTGGTTAAAAGATCAGGGTCTGCCCTATGCGCAGGCTAGTTCAATGGCTAAACTTTTTGCTTCTGATGTAGCAATGAGAACTACTGTTGAAGCTGTTCAAATACATGGTGGATATGGTTTCGTTAAAGAGTATCATGTAGAACGACTCATGCGCGATGCCAAGATAACTCAGATATATGAAGGAACATCAGAGATTCAGCGTATGATTATTGCACGTGAGATTTTAAAATAACCCAGTACATTTAACTATGAAATATTTTTTCAATTTAACACGAGTAGGTTTACTTATAATCCTAATTTCATCCTGCAAGGGCACTTCTGACGGTGCATTACAAACAGGAATATGGCGGGCCACCCTAAAAACGGGATCTGGTGAAGAGATTCCCTTTAATTTTGAATTAACCGATTCTGCTGACCACAAATTACTGGATATTATCAATGGAAAAGAACGATTTAGAGTCAATGAAATTTCTACTTTATCCGATTCAATCATTATTCAGATGCCTCTCTTTGATTCAGAAATCAGAGCAGCGCTAAAAAATGAAACACTTAGCGGACAATGGATAAAGCATTATGGTGATAGTGATGAAGTTATGCAGTTTAATGCCAAAAAAGGCGATTCTTGGCGTTTTTTCAAGGATAATACTGCTAGCAAAACCGCTATATCTGGGCGTTGGTCAGTTACATTCAATACCTTGAATAACAAAAGCAGTTACGCCTCAGTAGGTGAATTTACCCAAGAAAATGGCCTTGTTTTCGGAACATTTTTAACCTCCACGGGCGATTACCGATTTCTTGAAGGAACAGTTTCTGATCAAAAATTATTTTTATCCTGTTTTGACGGAAGCCATGCCTATCTTTTTACAGGTAAGCTTTTGAATGATAGCACCATTACAGAAGGTAAATTCTATTCTGGCCTATCCTCTATTGAAACCTGGACTGCGAATAAAGATGATCAGGCTATTCTTCCTGATGCGTATTCAATAACCGATCTTAAACCTGGTTATGATAAAATCGATTTTTCATTTCCGGGTCTTGATGGAAAAAAAGTTTCAATTGCTGACCAGAAGTTTAAGAACAAGATTGTGCTTGTTCAGTTTTTTGGATCATGGTGTCCTAATTGCATGGATGAAACAGCGTACCTAACCAGCTTTTATAAAAAATATCAGAATAAAGGGGTTGAAATTGTTGCACTGGCATATGAACGTACCAAAGATTTTGAACGTTCTAGAAAAAACATAGCTAGGTTGAGAGACAGATTTTCAGTGCCTTATGATATGTTGGTCACAGGATTTACAAACGATAAAGTGGAGGTTTCTAAGAGTTTACCGATGCTTCAAAAATTTATGGCATTTCCAACCCTGATGATTATTGACAAAAATGGCAAAATCAGAAAGATTCATACCGGTTTTAGCGGACCTGGCACCGGATCCCATTATGCTGATTTTGTAAAAGAGTTCGAGAAAACAATAGATGATTTGCTGGCAGAAAAATAAAGATGAACTATAAATTAATACTAAGCTGGCCCCTAATTACAGCATTTTTTCTACTGTCGTGTTCTACACCCAAACTGGTGAATCTTGATCCGGTAACGGTAACCGAAAATATGCCAGGTTCTACAGTATATCGTGGCAGCTATACCAGAAAAACTGACTTGATTAATACCCGACTTGACCTTAGCTTTGATTGGGACAGTGCCTATGTTCATGGAAAGGCCACAATTCAAGCAAAACCATATTTCTATGCCACAGATCAGTTGCTACTCAATGCCAATGGCTTTCGTATCAAAAATGTTTCTTTAGTTAATAATTACGATAAAAAGCCTCTTCATTATCGTTATGATGGTAAAATACTCGCAATAACTCTTGATAAAGTGTATAACAACGACCAAAGTTATACGGTTTTTATAGATTATGTGGCCATGCCAAATAAGTTGAAGATCGGTGAAGATATATCGTCGTCTGGCGACCGTGGAATGTACTTCATCAATTTAGATGGAAAAGACAAGGATAAACCCAAACAGATCTGGACTCAGGGTGAAACTGAATGCAACTCAAACTGGTTCCCAACAATAAATGACACTCAGGAAAAAATGACTCAGGAACTAAATATCACGGTTCCTAATGAATTTGTGAGCCTTTCAAATGGTACCCTAGAGTTTTCAAGTATGAATGGTGATGGAACTCGAACAGATAGCTGGAGACAAGAGCAGCCGCATTCAACCTATTTAACCATGCTGGCTGTAGGAAATTTTACCATCACCAAAGATAAATGGCGCGATAAGGAGGTAAGTTATTATACCGAACCGGCATTCGCCTCAACGGCTAGGCTTGTTTTTGGAAACACTCCCCAAATGATGGAGTTTTTCTCTGTCAAACTAGGTGTTGATTATCCATGGGATAAATATTCGCAAATTGTTGTAAGAGATTTTGTAAGCGGAGCCATGGAAAATACCAGCGCTACAGTTTTTTATGAAGGATTAAATATGTCTGAAGGGGAGTATATTGACCAAAATCAGGAAGATATCATATCTCATGAGCTATTTCATCATTGGTTTGGCGATTTGGTAACTGCAGAATCTTGGGCAAACCTTCCATTGAATGAGTCATTTGCTACCTATGCTGAATATTTATGGAATGAATTTAAATATGGCAGAGAGCAGGCTGATTTTAAAGGATTTCAGGATTTTTCGATTTATTTCGGTAATAAAAGTAAAGAGAACGTAGATGTCATACGTTTTGATTACGCAGATCGTGAACACATGTTTGATGAAATCAGCTATCAGAAAGGTGGAAGAATCATTCATATGCTGCGAAACACTGTTGGAGATGCGGCATTTTTCAAAGCACTCAACCTATATCTTACCCGTTATGCCTATAAATCTGCTGAAATTCATGATTTGAGACTTGTTTTTGAAGAGGTAACTGGAACTGACATGAATTGGTTTTTTAATCAATGGTTTTTGTCATCAGGCCACCCTGTGTTAAACATACAGAATACTTTTGATCCTGAAAGGAAAGAAGTTTCTGTAACAATCAGGCAAAATCAGGACCTGTCAAAAACTCCACTTTATCGTATTCCTATTGCTATTGACATTTATTTTAACGGGAAAGTAGAACGTAAGGAGATTGTTCTGGATAAGCAAAAGCAGTCGTTTGTTTTTCCTGTAGCTACACTTCCAGATTTGGTCAATGTTGATGCCGAAAAGTATATTCTAGCTGAAAAATCAGAAGTTAAAAACTTACAACAAAATGTATTTCAATACGAGCATGCTCCGCTTTTTATGGATAGACTAGAGGCAGTAATCATGTTCCTGCAGAAAAAAGAGGAAAGCCTTGCCAAAAGAATGTTGATTGAAGCTTTTAAAGATAAAAGCTGGGTAATTCGGAATACTGCTTTAATGGTATTGGAATACCTTTCGAACGAAGAAAGAACCTCGGTTTATGGAAAAATAAAGGAATTGGCTCTGAAAGATGACCATTCACAGGTAAGAGCTTCAGCAGTTCAAATTCTTGGTAAATATTACCGATCAATGGATAATCGTACTGTTTTCGCTATTACAGCAAACGATAAATCGCTTGCTGTGAAAAAGGCTACTAATGATGCATTACAAAAATAAAGAAACCCAATCCCTGATTCTAAAGACAGTGATTGGGTTCAAATAAAATTTTAAATAGCTTTTTCTGAGCGGAAAGCAGAAAATATCATTTGAATCAGTGCAAGAACAGCAGCAAATAAAAAGGCAGAGAAAAATCCCTGTGTATTAAAACTAACCATTAATTGATCAACTAATAATACCATCAACACAGTAATAATAAATGACATTAGTCCGAGTGTTAAAAAATTGATTGGAAAAGTTAAAATCCGAAGAATCATACCGATTGTAGCATTGGCTAATGCAATGAGAGCACCTGCTATAATTGCAGCCCAGAAATTTTCTACCGTAACTCCTGGCAAAAGGTATGCAGCTATGGCAACTGCAGCTCCCATTAATAATATCTCAATGATTAGTCTCATAATTCATTTTTTTAAAAAATGTAATAAACAATGAAATTGAATATTCTATTTTACATTTTCACATTTATTTTTCTCTTGCTTAATTCCTGCAGGCAGGAAATACCAAAAGACAAGGTAAGTAGCGAGTTAAAAATTAGTCTTTCTGATGATAGTACTGAAGTGATCCTATCTAAAGTGCCATCGTTTATGATTGAAGAATTGAGTTCTGATTCATTGAAGAATACTGAATGGGTCAATTTTTTTGCTGTTTATAAAGATACTTCCGATCAAGAACTTAGAGATTTTCAATCTGCCTTAGAAGGAACTTATACTATCGCCCAAGACAGAATCAAATTTAAGCCAGAAGTAGGTTTTAATCCTGGCGTGTCTTACTTTGCCAGGTGTTATACTAAAATTTTGCTCAGGAAGCCTGAAGATATTATTTCTACTAGAAAAGTATTCACTAGCGGCGATTTCATTGAATTTAAATTCAGGTCAAGTAAATAATATAAATGTATTGAAACCAGGTATTTGCAATGCCGGATAGTTTTTTTATATTTGCATCGATCTGAGAAGAGCCCCGACGTTATCGGGGCTCTTTTTTTACCTTCCCATTTTTTTAATGGGATCAAAAAAGGTCGATTATGAACATAGAGAAAAGGGTAATTGAATTAGTTGAAGAGAAGATAGCTGATCGTCCAGATTTGTTTTGGGTTGATGTTCAGATGCATGGGAGCGGAATTTTGTCTATTTTAGTAGATGGCGATAATGGCGTTGCAATTAGTGATTGCGTTGCAATTAGCCGCCATGTGGGTTTTCATCTTGAAGAGGAAAATACAATTGAACAGGCTTATAGGCTTGAGGTTTCTTCTCCAGGTATAGATACTCCGCTAAAATCATTCAGGCAATTTCAGAAAAATATCAATCGCTCCTTGAAAATCAAGTTGTTGGATGGTAATACTAAGGAAGGTAAATTGATCAATGTCGAAGAATCGGGCATTACCATACAGGAAAGTGTGAAAGGAAAAGGGAAAAAAGCAGAATTGATTGAAAGCTTGATCCCATTTGAAAATATTTCAGAAAGTATAGTTTTAGTGAGTTTTAAATAACGTCCTATATAAATGGGACAAATTCAATAAAAAATGAGCAATATTAATTTAATCGATTCATTCCAGGAGTTTAAAGACTTCAAGAATATTGACCGTCCTACGGTTATTAGTGTTTTGGAAGAGGTTTTCCGCAGCATGTTGCGTAAAAGGTATGGTACTGACGAAAATTGCGATGTGATTGTCAACCCAGACAATGGTGATTTGGAGATCTGGCGTACCCGTACTGTTATGGAGGATGGATTTTCTGAAGATGATGATCTGGAGATTGAGCTGGCTGAAGTAAAAACTTTTGACGCTGATCTAGAAGTTGGTGATGATTTTATCGAACAGATCACACTTGAAAGTTTTGGACGCAGAGCAATACTTGCTGCCCGTCAAACACTTGTTTCAAAAATCCTTGAACTTGAAAAAGACGAAATATTTAAAAAATATAAAGATCGTGTTGGCGAAATTGTTTCTGGTGAAGTTTACCAGGTTTGGAAAAAAGAAACGCTCGTGCTTGATGATGAAGGCAATGAGCTTTTATTACCTAAAACTGAGCAGATCCCAGCAGATTATTTCAAAAAAGGCGATTCTGTACGTGCAATAATTGAAAAGGTAGAAATGTTAAATGGCAACCCCAAGATTATTATTTCACGTACTGCACCTGAGTTTCTACAGCGTTTATTCGAAATGGAAGTTCCTGAAATTTTTGATGGCCTAATTACCATCAAAAAGATTGTGCGTGAACCAGGCGAAAGAGCAAAAGTTGCGGTAGAATCTTATGATGACAGAATTGATCCTGTAGGAGCCTGTGTGGGTATGAAAGGGTCACGTATTCATGGTATTGTTCGTGAACTAAAGAATGAAAATATAGATGTGATCAATTTCACAAACAATATTTCATTGTATATTCAAAGAGCTTTAAGTCCGGCCAAGATAACCAGTATCAAATTAGACGAAGAAGAAAAAAGAGCTGCAGTATATTTGAAACCAGATCAGGTTTCACTCGCTATTGGCCGTGGTGGACACAATATTAAGTTAGCCGGAAAGCTGACAGGGTTCGAGATCGATGTATACCGTGAAGCACTTGAAGATGATGAGGATGTGGATATTGAGGAATTCTCAGATGAAATTGAAGGCTGGATTATTGATGAATTCAAGCGTGTTGGACTAGATACAGCAAAATCAATTCTGGCATTAAATGCAGATGAATTGGTAAAACGTACCGATCTGGAAGAAACAACAGTGAAGGATGTAATTGAGATTCTGAAGTCAGAATTCGAATAAGTTATTTGAGTTGGGATATTTGAAAAAAATCCTGGGTAGAGAAATTGCCCGATCCTAAAACATATAACATATAAAAAACGTACTTTTATACAAAAATAGCGAGGTTAAATAATAAATGTCAGAAGGTAAAAGCACAAATTTACTTAAAACTGCGAAGGAGCTGAATATTGGCTTGTCCACAGCGGTTGAGTTTTTAGGAAAAAAAGGCTTCAAAGTTGAAGCCAGGCCCAATACTAAGCTCACCGATGAGATGTATGATGTTCTTCTTAAGGAGTATCAGGGTGATAAGATTGTAAAAGAGGAAGCCAAACAAATTGTGATTGGCAAGATTCGACGCGATGATGTCCCTGTAGCCGTTGAGAAGTCGGAGCCACAGCATTCAAAGGAATTTGAACAGGAAGAGATTCTGATCAAGAATGTAAATCCTTTTACTACTCCTGTGGTTGAAAAACCAAATGAGGCTGCACTTGTTGAACCTACACCTGATGAAGGATCTTTGCCGGGTGTAAAAGTAGTAGGTAAGATTGATTTAAATCAGCTTAACTCAAAAACCCGTCCAGAAAAGAAAAACCCTGAGCCAGAAAAACCTGCTCCGGTAGCTGTTGTTAAACCTGAGCCAGTTGCTCAGGCACCAGTAATTGCAGAGCCGATTGCAGTAAAAGAACCAGTAGCTATACCAGCCGAAAAGCTTGAGCCAGTAGCTTCGGTTGATGAGCTTATAGAAACTCCAAAAGCTTCAAAGAAGCTTGAGCCTGAAGTGCTTGCAGCTCCAGCGGCCATTAATCCCGCAACAGCTCCGCCTGCTCAGGAAAAACAAGAAAATAAACCAAATACGCAGGAGGGTAACCCTAATGCACCAGTTATACGGGCTAAAGCAGAACGTTTATCAGGTCCTAATGTAATTGGACGTATTGAATTGCCAATAGCGCAGCCACGTCGTGGTCAGCCTGTAGCATCATCGTCTGCAGCTGCAGGCGCTGATCATAAACGTAAACGTAAGCGTAAAGATAATGCTCCCGGTCAGCAGCCGGGACAAGCTCCTCAAGGACAGGCAGGAAGTACTCCACGTCCGGCACCTGGTGCTGGATATCAGGGAAACCGTCCAGATTTCAGAGGAAGTAGACCAGCACCTGGTGCTGGTGGATCAGCAGCTCGACCAGATTTTAGAAACAAACCGCGTACACCGGATGCTCCAAAGGCTGAACCTACCGATAAAGAAATTCAGGATCAGATCAAAGCAACACTTGCCCGTTTAAGTGGAGCAGGTAAATCAGGTAAATTTGCTCAGCGTGCTAAATTACGTCGTCAAAAGCGTGATGATGTTGCTCAAACAGCTGAAGATGCTGCATTAGAACTTGAAGCACAATCTAAAACCATTAAGGTAACCGAATTTGTTACTGCAAATGAATTAGCACTCATGCTTGATGTTCCTGTAACTCAGGTTATTTCTACCTGTATGAGTTTGGGAATGTTTGTTTCCATCAACCAAAGGCTTGATGCTGAAACCCTCACCATTGTAGCTGATGAGTTTGGCTTCGAGGTAGAATTTGTAAAACCCGAAGATGAAGAAAGCGGTTTATTCGGTGAAGAAGATAAGCCGGAAGATCTATTGCCAAGGGCCCCAATCGTAACGGTAATGGGTCACGTGGATCATGGTAAAACATCTTTACTTGACTTTGTTCGTAAAACTAATGTGATTGCCGGTGAAGCCGGAGGTATTACTCAGCACATTGGTGCTTATGAGGTTAGCCTTGAAAACGAAAGAAAAATAACATTTTTAGATACTCCTGGTCACGAAGCCTTTACAGCCATGCGTGCAAGGGGAGCAAATGTCACTGATATTGCGATTATTGTAATTGCTGCAGATGATAGTGTGATGCCTCAAACGCGTGAAGCTATTAATCATGCACAAGCTGCAAATGTGCCCATCGTATTTGCCTTTAGTAAGGTAGATAAGCCGGGTTCAAATGCTGATAAAATCCGTGAGCAACTTTCTGCCATGAATATTTTGGTTGAAGACTGGGGTGGAAAATATCAAAGTCAGGAAATTTCTGGTAAAACGGGAATGGGTATTGACCTATTACTTGAAAAAGTTTGTCTGGAGGCCGATATGCTTGAATTAACTGCTAATCCTAACAAACGTGCAGTTGGTACTGTTATTGAAGCAGCATTAGATAAAGGTAGAGGTATTGTTACTACCGTATTAATTCAATCAGGAACACTGAAGGTTGGTGATGCCATACTTGCAGGTGGATATAGCGGAAAGGTAAAAGCTTTACATAATGAACGTGGCGTTAAATTAGACCATGCCGGACCATCAACTCCTGTTCAGGTACTTGGTATGCAGGGTGCACCTACATCAGGCGATAAATTCAACGTGATGGAAAGTGAAGTGGAAGCACGCCAGGTTGCTAATAAGAGATTACAATTACAACGTGAGCAGGGATTGCGTACCCAGAAACATATCACGCTTGATGAAATTGGACGTCGTTTGGCGATCGGAAACTTTAAAGAGTTGAATGTGATTGTTAAGGGTGACGTGGATGGTTCAATTGAAGCATTATCTGATTCATTACTGAAGCTTTCTACTGAACAAATTCAAGTTAATATCATTCATAAATCAGTTGGTCAGATTTCTGAATCTGATGTACTGCTCGCTTCAGCTTCTGATGCGATCATCATCGGTTTCCAGGTACGTCCTTCAGCAAGTGCACGTAAATTGGCCGAAGCCGAACAGATTGATATTCGTCTATATTCTATTATTTACGATGCTATCAATGAAGTTAAAGCTGCAATGGAAGGTATGCTTGACCCTGAATTTGAAGAGAAAATCACTTCAAACGTTGAAATACGAGAGGTGTTTAAAATCACTAAAGTGGGTACTATTGCAGGTTGTATGGTATTAGATGGAAAGATCACTAGAAATAGCAAGGTGCGTATTATTCGTGATGGTGTAGTTGTTTATACCGGAGAGTTAGCTTCATTGAAGCGCTTCAAGGATGATGTGAAAGAAGTAGCTACAGGATATGAGTGTGGTTTAAATATTCAAAATTTCAATAATATTGAGGTTGGTGATATTGTAGAATCATACGAACAGGTAGAAGTAAAAAGAAAACTATAGTTTTAATAGATATAATTAAAAGCGATCTTTTGATCGCTTTTTTTGTTTTAATCATATTTTTGGAATCAATTTATTCTATCATTCGTGGGTTTAAGAAAAGAATACAGAAGGCTTAAGAGAAGAATTATTTCTAGGTTTTTTGCGGGTGATATCAAACTCGAATTAGGCCGTGTTGCTGATTTCAAACATTTTACGGTGGGCTATGCGCATGTGTTTGATAAGCCTTTTAAATTTCACCACGGGCCAAGTTTTGCTGAGTCGTATATCGAAATTTTTGAAACAGAAATTTATCGTTTTCAACCCACTCCTGGTTCAGCAGTCATTCTTGATTGCGGCGCCAATATGGGGCTAAGTGTTTTGTATTTTTCTCTAAATTATCCTGATCATCAAGTTATTGCATTTGAGCCGGATGCTGAGATATTTGCAATTTTGGAGGAGAATGTTAAAACATTCGCATTAAAGAATGTGACCCTTTATCAGAAGGCTGTATGGACTAAAACAGAAACGCTATCCTTTTATACTGATGGAGGAATGGGAGGGCGCATAGGCAATGAATATGCTGATCAGAAGCCTAAAATTATAGAGGCAGTACCACTTTTAGACTTCCTGACCGATGAGGTTGATTTTCTGAAAATCGATATTGAAGGTGCTGAGGATACCGTATTGAAATACTGTGGCAAGAGTTTACAGAATGCCGATCATATCTTTTTTGAATATCATAACAATGTGAATTCAAAGCAAACTCTTCATGAGCTTCTTGCACTGGTTGAAAGTCTTGGATTCCATTATTATATAAAAGAATCAGCTACAAGAAAAAGCCCATTTGTAGACACTAGGCTGATCTGTGAAAGTTTTGATATGGCGATCAATGTTTTTTGCTATAAAGTATAAAGAGAAGAAAGTCTGAATTAGTCTGAAAAAATACTCCTCATTTTTCCACCCCATAGCTCTTTCAGGGCAAAATTTAATTTACTGAATAAACTCTTTTTATTGATGCTGAAGAGTATAGAACGGTTAGCATGGATCATTCGAGCCAGTCCGAAAGAAAAATAAACGGTCTTATTTTTCATGAATTCAGCATATAAATTTTGAATGAATTGAGGATCTTTATTTTTTGGATATTCTGCACAAGATTTCAACCATCGCATTTTTTTGTCATATTTCATTGATGCACTGAGCTGATTTCTAGTTGCATTATCACGCTTTCGTTTTAAAATATTCGTATCTGCGGTGTGATGTTGCCGGTATTTGACAAGGGGTTCATCAATGCAGTCAATAGTGCCCAGATTAGTGGCCACGTATCCCATCCACCAATCATGAAAATAAGCATTCGGGAATGGCAATAATTCATCTCGTAGCTCCTTTTTCATTAATACGGAGTGTCCAGAAATGCAATTAAAAAACAAAAATGACTCTGGCTGATCTCCACGGTATAAATTCATTATATCAGACATTTTTTTATTTAATAATTGTCCATCCTGGTCAACGAATTCAGAATCATGGTAAACCATTAAATGATTACCAATTGCATTAACCTGTTTGTCAATCTTATGCAAATCCCAGATATCATCCTGATCTGATAAAGCAATGAACTCACCGTTGCAAAGTTTTAGTGCTTTTTCAAAATTTTTGATATACCCTAGATTTTCTGGATTGACAAAAACTTTGATGAATGGGTAATTAGCTTCATATTCTTTCAGAATGCTTAGGGTATTGTCTGAGGAACAATCGTCAACCGCAATAAGTTCAAGTGGCGAGTAGCTTTGATTAACAATTGATTCTAACTGCTCTCGCAGATAGGCTTCGCCATTATATGTACATAAAGCTATGGAAATCAGTGCTTTATGATTCATTTTTAATCGTTAAATGTTTGCATTTCGATTAATTTTTTGTAGAGGCCGTCGGCTAAAATCAGTTCATTGTGGTTACCCTGTTCTTGAATTTTACCGTTTTCTAAAACAACGATCTGATCGGCTTCCTGAATGGTACTTAAGCGATGGGCAATTACAATAGAAGTGCGGTTTTGCATTAATTTTTTGAGTGCTCCCTGAACTAATTTTTCTGATTCGGTATCCAGAGCTGAAGTAGCTTCATCAAGCAACAGAATAGGCGGATTTGCAAGCACTGCTCTGGCAATGCAAATTCGTTGTTTTTGTCCGCCAGATAATTTCATCCCTTTATCCCCAATATTGGTTTGATAAGCATCAGAGGTTTTAACAATGAACTCATGTGCATTTGCAATTTTAGCTGCTTCAACTACCTCCTCTTGTGTAAAAGATCTTCCAAATGCAATATTATTGTAAATGGTATCATTGAAAAGTATAGATTCCTGATTTACAATGCCCATGAGCGCTCTTACATCGTGCATACTTATCTCTTTGATACTAATATCATCCAGGCAAATTTCACCTTCAGAAGGATCCATAAATCTTGGAAGGAGATCCATGAGTGTGGTTTTCCCTCCACCCGAAGGGCCAACCAAGGCAACTGTACTTCCCTTTCGAATTTCAAAATTGATTCCTTTCAATACTTCTTTATCTCCATAAGCGAAAGAGACATTTTTTAACTGGATACATTCATTGAATGAAGTTTTTGAAATTGGATTTGGTTTATCAGTGATATTTTCTGGGGCATCTAGTAATTGGAAAACACGCTCGCCAGCAGAGATGCCTTGGGAGATATTCCCAAAAGCTTCTGAAATAGCCTTTGCCGGAATAATTATTTGTGAAAATATGATGATATAGCCAATAAATTCAGCTCCCCTTAGATCCGACCCCTCTTGAAGTATTAGCGTGCCTCCGTAATAGAGGAGTGCAGCCACAGTAATTACCCCCATCATTTCAGAAACCGGAACAGCCAGTAGAAGCCGCCTAGCCAGTCGCCTATGGATCTTGCTTGTCCACATATTAATGGCATTGAATTTTTCCTGGATATACTTTTCAGCATTAAACGATTTGATAATTTTAACCCCATTAAGGCCCTCATCAATACTGGAAACCAATAATCCTAGAGATTCCTGGGCTGCAGCGGCATGCTTCTTAAGTCGTTTTACGATTGTTGAAATGAGCAGACCAGAAACTGGAATTAAGATCAGTGCAAAAAATGTCAGTTTGGCAGAAATGGTAAATAGTACTGCAAAGTTCAGAATAATGGCAATAGGCTCACGTAGAATAACTTGTATGGAGCGGATGATAGAGTCTTGAATAGTGACAACATCGGTCATGAATCTTGAGATCAGATCTCCTTTGCGTTGGCTGCTAAAATACTGGATATCGATATCCGTTAGTTTTTTAAAAATACTGCTTCGAATTCGGGTTACAATCATTAACCTGAAATTTTCAATAACCCTAGCCGAAATATATTTAAATAGGTTACTCAAAATTACAGAAATGACTATGGCAATACTGACCATTTTCAATGCTCCAACTTTGCCCGAACTGTTGATTACGCTTTGAAAATAGAAATAGAATAAGTCTTTAAAATAGCTCAAACTAAAATCGAATGTAGGTACCACAGTTAGTTTTTGGGCTCCTATTTTACCAGATTGGTTGAATAATAGCTCAAATACAGGGATAAGTAGCGTGAAATTGAGCAGTCCAAAGATGACACCTAATACCGAGGCAATAAAAAATGGAACGGCAAATCGCTGAACCGGTGATGCAAAAGAGAAAAGTCGGAAAAAGGTTTTCATAAATTAATTTGTCCTGTAAAGTTAATCATTTTGAAGCAGGTCTAATTTCTACCCTGAATGATTGTTTGCCCCTCTAGCATCTTGTCAATTTTATTGATCACCTCATCAATGCTTGCTGAGCCTTGATGCTGGGTCATTAATTGGTTCATCTTTTTACGGGAATGCACCAGGTGCTTTAAATTGTTAAAAAACATTCCGAAACTTTTATAGAAATAAAATTTTAACCCAAGCCACATGAAAAGAAAATCAATAAAGGTTATTTGCATCAACCAAAAAATTAATCTGGTTCTACTCAAATGTATGGCATGTACATACAATCTGTTTCGAAAATATATGGCTTTAACCCAGTTTTGAGTACGATAATTTTTGGTAGTTGATGAATGATCGTGAATGCAATAAGATTTTGGGTCATAATAACATTTCCAGCCTAAGCGCCATGCCTTTAGCCCCAAATCAAAATCTTCGCAATAAAAAGGCGAAAAGATTTCATCAAAACCTCCTATTTCTTTTAATTTTTTGGCGTCTATTAAAGCATTTGCGCCTGATAAATAAGCGGTTGGAGTAAGAAAGTTCTCATCCTCAACGTAAAAAAAATCATTGGCTTTGATTTTAAATCCGGAGTATCTTAAAAACCGTGCAGTATCTTGGGTTTCAGCATTTTTGGCTTCAATTATTTTACTCATTACACCAAACGTATCCGGAAGTTCAAAATATTTAAATTGAGTTTCAAAATAGTTGTTGTTGAGCTCAATGTCGGTGTTTAAAAGTAAAATTAAATCTTTTTCGGCTACCGCTATTCCTTTGTTGCAGGTGGCTGAAAAGCCCTGATTTTGGTCGCTAATAATCAAGCGTATAGTTGGATAGCTTTGTTTTAGAAAGTCCACAGAACTATCTGTTGAACAATCATCGATTATAATAATTTCAAAATCTGTGTTAGCACTATTTAAGGCATCTAAAACTGAAGATAGATTTCGTTCCAACAGGTGTCTGCCATTATAATTTGGTATAACTACAGATATACTTTTTCTAGAAGTGGACGCTTTTTTCATTGAACAATTTTGTAGTTTTTATATTCTCCAATTCTCCATTGCCATACATCTTCTATTTTTTGTAATATTCGGCGTCTCAGGCTCATTTTCTTTTTCAGAAGTGTTGGGTCGGCCTGAAACTTCCAATTGCTAACTTCAATTCGCTTTTGCATAACAAGCGGATGAGTATCTTCAAATCTGATCAAGCGATCAGCGTTGCCATAATCAAATTGCTGATTTTCAGGAAGATGTTCCTGAATCCAGGAGTCTTCATGATAAAATTTATTAAAATTACGAACCTTGTTTCCCAGACCTGCAGGAGGCTGAACCCATCCATAATGATAAATATAGGCATCTATGGGTTTAACCTTTATTTTCCTGTCATTTTTTCTAAAACCTTGAGCATCCCGGTAGGAATGAACCCCTGGGTCAAATTTTAAAACTCTGACCTCGTTTCTATACCAACGTCTTGAAGAAGCTATGAAATCGTAAGAGCCATAAAAATGTAGGTATTTAAATAAAAGACCTTCCACATTTTTATTACCCAAATTTTCTTCCATTGCCTTTTTTATTACAGGAAGATAATTTTCATGGACGCATTCATCTCCTTGGATATAAAAAGCCCAATCGGTATCCTTTGAAATAGCAGCATATGCTTTATCAGTTTCCTGAGCGAATGTTTTTCCACCTTCTCGTATGCTTTCATCCCAAATGGTATGAATGATTTTTATTTTTGGAGAGGCGATACTTTCAATGAGTTCCTGTGTATTGTCTTCAGAGTTGCCAAGGGCTATTACAAACTCATCACATATGGGTAAAATAGAAAGAATTGCCTGTACAACAGGGTAGTCATTTTTAACGGCATTACGAATGAATGAAAAACCTGTAACTTTCATTTAATGAGATGTTAGATATGAGATGTTAGATATGAGATATGAGATATGAGATATGAGATTTGAGATATGAGATATGAGATATGAGATATGAGATATTATAATTTAGATACGCAAAGTTAATAAAAACCCAAACTTTGTAATATGGAATAAAAACACCTTTTTTGTATCATGCAGTTACCCCTAATCAAAAATCCAATTCAGCTTGGTGACTTTAAAAAATTAGCCAGAGATTTGACTTTGGTTGAGAATGATTTGGCAGGTTCTGAAGATTTACTCAAAGAGCTTGGGCCATCAGATACCCCTGTTATAGGTATTACCGGGCCTCCGGGAGCAGGCAAAAGCACCTTAGTAAACGCCATGATAAATAATCTAAGCGCTCAGGGTAAATCCATTGCTGTTTTGGCTATTGATCCAACATCTCCTTTTAACTTAGGCTCTTTGCTTGGCGATCGCGTTAGGATGTCTGAACAGTTTAATAAGCCTAACGTGTATATCCGTTCTCTTGCAACTCGTGGATCATTGGGGGGCTTATCAGGAAAGACAATTGAGATGACTGATATACTTAAATCATCGGGGTTTGATTATATCTTGGTTGAAACGGTTGGTGTGGGGCAATCGGAAGTAGAGATTGCTGGCCTGGCAGACATTAGTGTGGTGGTATTGGTGCCAGAGTCTGGCGATGAAATTCAGAGCATGAAATCGGGATTGATGGAAATTGCCGATATTTTTGTGGTAAATAAGTCGGATCGTGAGGGTGCTGAGGCATTTGCCAATAATCTAAAGAAACTTGTACATCAACGAACAGAGATTATCCCGGTTATCAATACCATTGCCGAAAAGTCAACAGGTATTGAAGAGCTCATGCAGGTAATCAAAGATCAGCCCTTTAAGAATAACAGCCGTCGTACTTTTCTACTTGCCGAAAAGGCATGGAAGCTTATTCAGCATGAAAAAATGAAAAATATCAGCAGAATAAAGCTTCACGAGGAAATTAGTATTGCTTCAGTTGACCCTTCATTTAATTTATACCGTTTTATTGATAAGATTCTCGGTAGTATTAAGCATTCATAATTTCTTCAATTTCTTCAGCCTCAATTGGAATATTGGCCATCAAATCGATATTGCCATCTCTAGTTAGTAGAATATCATTCTCTAGACGAATTCCTAATCCCTCATTCTGAATATAAATCCCTGGTTCGCAAGTCAAGATATTGCCTTCTTCAAATGGCTTGTACCTACTTGCAAAATCATGTACATCCAATCCAAGGTGATGTGAGGTGCCATGCATAAAAAACTTTTTATACAGAGGCATTTTGTGGTCTTGTTTTGCAATATCATGCTTATCAAGCAATCCAAGTTTAATCAGTTCAGACTCAACCACTTTTCCAACTTCAGTATGATATTCATTCCAGATGGTTCCTGGTAAAAGCATTTTTCGGGCTTCTTTCATAATGTGAAGAACTGAATGATAAACATCTTTCTGTCTTTTAGTGAAACGGCCATTTACTGGAACTGAGCGACTGAGGTCAGCATTGTAATTCGCATATTCAGCACCAAAGTCGAATAGTATCACATCGCCATCCTTACATATCTGGTTATTATCATTATAATGAAGAATATTGGCATTTTTACCTGAGGCAATGATGGGATTATAGGCATGCCCGGTTGCACCCTGACGTATGAATTCATGGATTATCTCTGCTTCAATCTCATATTCAGCAATTCCAGGTTTAATAACTTTAAGTATGCGGTTAAAGGCATCCCTAGTAATGTCGCATGCCTTTTGCGTTAACTCAATTTCAATATCCGATTTTACTGGTCTGAGGTCGCGTAAAATTGGTGCAGCGCGTTCATAGCGATGCAAGGGATAGAGATTTTTTAACTTTTCAATGAAACGGATATCGCGGTAAGGTACCTGATGTGCGTACCTATCATTCTCATTGGTGTTTAAAAAAATGAGTTCCGCATAGTTAATAATGGAGGGTAATATATTCCAGAATTCATCCAGCCAATAGATATTTTCTATTCCTGAAACCTTTTTTGCCTCCTGAATAGTCAGTTTATGGCCTTCCCATACGGCGATATGTTCACTTGTTTGTCTTAAAAATAGTACTTCTTTGTATTGTGGATTAGGGCAATCAGGAAATAAAATTAAAATACTTTGCTCCTGATCTATCCCACTTAAATAGAAAAGATCAGGATTTTGTTTGAATGTAAAAGATTGATCACCACTTCTTGGAAATTCGTCATTTGATTGAAATATAGCTATAGATCCATTAGAAAGCCGTTTTTTGAAATTTTCTCGGTTTAATTTAAATAGCTGATTATTTATGATTGGATATTTCATAGGTGTAATAGGTGAGTATTGACCGGATTAAAATAGTTTATCCTATTAAATTTGTTAACAAAATTACTAGAACTGTATTTGATTATTTGCACAAGTCAAATTTATGACTATTTTTGTGTAAATTACACTGATGAAATTTGTTAACCTTTAAATTAACTATTATGAAGAATTCTACAATTAAGAAGGCCCTTGTGTTTTCATTAGTAGCATTACTGGCCCTTGGAGAGGTTTCTCTGGCACAGACTGCTGCGAGCTCTTCGGCCAAAGTTTTTGGTGGAAGAGGACAGTATAGAACCTGGAATTTAGGTGTCAATGCTGGAGTATTAGAACCTCTTGTTAAAATTGGCGGTACTAATGATTTTACTAACTGGAGCCCATCTTTAGGATATGGTTTTACAGTAAGAAAGCAATTAGGTCATGCATTTGGTCTTGAGTTAGGATTCCTAAGTGGAAGACTTACCTATGATAATGATGGTGCAACTATCAACTTAGGTTCTGGTCCACGTACTGACGGAGTTACTCAAATCAGTTCTGCTGTAAGTATTATGGCAGTTACTAATGTAGCTACTGTTGATTTCCTTAAAAGAGAAAATGCAATAAACTTTACCGTTAAAGCTGGTTTTGGACAAGCTGCATATCACTGGGTTGAAATCAATCCTAATGCAACTCCAGCTAAAGGTACTTATGGTCCGAATCGTGATCGCAACAATATCAGAAACGAATACGTTCCTGTTGGTGTTGGTGTAAAGTTCAAGGTTTCTGAACGTGTTAACTTTGATTTAGGTTACACAATGAACTTCCTTGATGCTGATGATCTTGATGGTACCAAAGGAAAAGGTTTCACAAAAGATAAATGGTCATATAAATCAGCTGGTTTAGAATTCTCTTTAGGTTCAACAGCTAAGCCAAACTTAGATTGGGTTAATCCTTTAGCTTTGATGTATGATGAATTGAAAGATATTACATTACGTCAAGAAGTTGAAGCATTAAAAGGTCGTGTTTCTGCACTAGAAGCTGCTGATTTGTTAAAAGATTCTGACGGTGACGGTGTTGCTGACAAATTAGACAAATGCCCTAACACTGAGGCTGGAATTAAAGTTGATGGTTCTGGTTGTCCATTAGATGTTGATGCTGACGGTATTCCTGATTCAAAAGATGCATGTCCTACTGTTAAAGGTACTGCTGCTCTTAACGGATGTCCTGAGTTTGTAGGTGGTTCTGCAATTGCAATCCAGTTCGAATTCAATTCTTCAGTTTTGAAAACTAATGCTTACCCAATTTTAGATAAATTATCTTCTGATTTAAAAGCTAATTCTTCTAGTATTGTTCAATTAGATGGTCATGCTTCTGCTGAAGGAACTGACGAATACAACATGTCTTTATCAAGAGACAGAGCTAACTCAGTAAAAACTTACTTAGTTAATGCTGGAATTGCTGCAGGTAGAATTGCTACAAGTGCATACGGTGAAAGCCGTCCACTTGCTTCAAACTCTACTGAAGCAGGACGTACTCAAAATCGTCGTGTTGAATTCAAACAACAATAAACAATATTGTATATAAGCAAATTGTAAAAAAGAGTCCCGATTAATCGGGACTCTTTTTTTTTTTAATAATTTTGGCATTATGTATTTTTTTAGAAAGAACGATCCTAGCAGACCAAAGAATTTTAATCTGAAGATCATGCACATCATCAATACTACTGCAATAATTATGTTCTTAGCTGGTATTATTTACAAGCTGCTTGAATGGTATGTCTTTTGATTTTTTTAAAACTCTTTTGATCATACTAAACTAGATTTATGAAATCCATCATCTTTACAGAAAAAGCACCGGCTCCTATCGGCCCGTATAGCCAGGCTGTGCAAACTGGAAATATGCTTTTTATTTCTGGGCAAATCCCAATTGACCCTGAAACTAATCAGCTCATAAGCGGCACTATCAAAGATGAAGCAGAACAGGTTATGCAAAATCTTGGCGCGCTATTGCAGAAAGCTGGTTTCTCATTCGAGAATGTGGTTAAAACCACCATTTTTTTAAGTGAAATGAATCATTTTGGCGATGTTAATGAAGTTTATGGATCTTATTTTAAATCTGATTATCCGGCCAGAGAAACTGTAGCTGTGCTTGGTTTACCTAAAAATGTAAATGTTGAGATCTCTTTAATTGCTGTCAAAGCCTGAACTTGAAAGAGGGTATACTTAAATATTTTATTGCTGCATTTTCTGCGGTAGTAGTTTGGGGTTTTTTCTCAATCCCTCTGCGAATGCTCCAGGATTATCCATCTGAACAAATTTTATATTATCGCATTTTTACTTCCCTTTTATTGACCTGGTTATATATTTTTCTTTTCAGAAAAAACCAGATCAAATTAGATATTGAATACATTCAAAAGGAAGAGATATATAGTGTTAAGAAGCTCATTTGGCTTAGCCTGCTTGCCGGATTATTAATAACTGGAAATTGGTTCACTTACATTTACGTGGTGAACAATGTAAGTCTTAAATCTGCAGCATTCGCATACATGGTCTGTCCTTTGATCACGGCATTAGGTGGTTTCTTGATTCTGAAAGAGAAGCTTTCTACATTGAAGCTGGTTGCTTTGGGATTTGCATCGGTAAGCATTGTAATCCTGGCCCAGGGTTCTTTAAAAGATGTATTATGGTCTGTATTGGTAGCTGCACTTTACAGCTTCTATTTGATTATACAAAGAGTAATGGTTCGAATCGACAAGTTCAATATGCTTGGCTTACATCTTCTTATTGCAGCACTATTGATGCTTCCTTTTTTTCTATCTGATTTTGAATTTTTGCCCTCTGATCCTAAATTCTGGATAACTATCGTAGTAATTTCTGTTTTCTTTACAATTATTCCACTTTTTTTAAGCCTTTATGCTCTAATAGGTATGCCTTCATCCACCCTAGGTATTATCATTTATATAAATCCTATTGTTGCTTTTGCAGTCGCATTTTTCTATTTTCACGAAGAAATCAGCATGGTTCAAGTATATTCATATCTGATCTTGTTGGTAGCGGTCATAGTCTTTAACTGGGCTACGATTAAAGAAATTTTATTTAAAACGCCGGCCAATAAAACGCCGGTCATTATCCCTTAAGCGGATTGGCAGAACAGATTTTTACAACCCCTATTGAGTATTTAAAAGGAATAGGTTCGCAGCGTGCTGAGATCCTTAAGAAAGACCTTGAAATATTTTCTTATGCTGATCTTCTGCAACATTATCCGTTCCGCTACATTGATCGTACGCGTTTCTATAAGATTAGAGAGCTTAATCCGGATCTGCCTGCTATACAGATTCTTGGACGTATTGTTTCAAAAGAAATTATTGGTGATAAGCATGTAAAAAGGCTTGTTGCTCGTTTTAAAGATGATACGGGCAGTATGGAATTGGTATGGTTCCAAAGTATTCGCTGGATTGATAAAATTATTCAGCCTGGTGCAGTTTTTATTGTTTTTGGGAAGCCAACACTTTTTAACGGGCATTTTTCTATTTCTCACCCAGAGTTGGAAGTATATCAGCCAAATGTAGTGAGCCAAGGTAACTTAACGCTACAGCCAGTATATAGTTCTACCGAGAAACTCAAGCAGTTTAATCTGGATAGTAAAGGAATTCAGCGTGCTCAGGCCGCACTTATCGATCAGGTGATTAGGCAGGTTGAAGAAACTCTTCCTGTATATATCATGCAAAAGCATGAACTAATTAGTAGGCAGAAAGCGCTGTATACAATCCATTTTCCGGAGCATGTACAAGCACTTAGAGAGGCTCAGAAACGACTTAAATTTGAAGAGCTTTTTTTTATACAACTAAAGCTTCTCAGAACCAAAGTATTACGGTCGCAAAAATTCAAAGGTTCAGTTTTTAATAATGTTGGCGATAATTTCAACACCTTCTATTCAGAAAAATTACCTTTTGAACTAACTGTGGCTCAGAAGCGTGTGATCAAAGAAATTAGGCAGGATACTCAACGTGGGGTTCAAATGAACCGCTTGCTTCAGGGGGATGTTGGTAGCGGGAAAACTGTGGTTGCCTTGATGATCATGCTACTGGCTATTGATAATGGATTTCAGGCTTGTATCATGGCCCCAACAGAAATTCTGGCACAACAGCATTATTTTTCTATTAAAAGCCTTCTAGGAGACGGTTTTATAAGTGTTGAATTACTTACAGGCTCTACACCAAAAAAGGCAAGGCGTGGGCTGCATGAGCGTCTGGAGAGTGGCCAATTGAATATACTAGTTGGCACACATGCGTTAATAGAAGATGCGGTACAATTTCAGAACCTTGGGCTTGTGGTTATTGATGAACAACATCGGTTTGGGGTAGAACAACGGGCGCGTTTATGGAGAAAGAATGTTATTCCTCCGCATGTTTTAGTAATGACGGCAACCCCAATTCCACGTACGCTGGCCATGACACTATACGGCGATTTAGATATTTCAGTGATCGATGAGCTTCCTGCAGGAAGAAAACCCATAAAAACGGTTCACTTATATCATAGTCAGCGGTTAAGGATGTTTGGTTTCATGCGCGAAGAAATAGCTAAAGGCCGACAGGTTTATATTGTGTATCCCTTGATTAAGGAAAGTGAAAAACTTGATCTTTTATATCTTGAAGCTGGTATTGAAGCAATATCCATTGAGTTTCCTCTGCCTGAATATCGAATCAGTATTGTACATGGTAAATTGGCAGCAAAAGATAAAGCTGCTGAAATGCAGCGTTTTGTAAAGGGTGAAACCCAGATCATGGTAGCCACAACAGTGATTGAAGTAGGAGTTAATGTTCCAAATGCGAGCGTCATGATCATTGAAAACGCAGAGCGGTTTGGAATTTCGCAATTGCACCAGTTAAGAGGCAGAGTTGGCCGTGGAGCTGAGCAATCTTTTTGCATATTAATGTCGGGTATGAAGCTTAGCTCTGATGCAAAAATTCGATTGGACACAATGGTTCGTACCAATGACGGATTCGAGATCGCTGAAATTGATCTTCAGCTTCGTGGACCTGGAAATATCGAAGGAACACAGCAGAGTGGCGTTCTTGATCTTAAATTAGCTGACCTTGCTATCGATCAGCAATTATTGGCAGAGGCCAGAAAAACTGTTATTCATATCCTTGACAATGATCCTGAATTGATGAATGAAGATAATCGTATTCTAAGACAGTATTTTGAGACAAAATCAGGTGGCATAAGCTGGGATAAGATATCCTGAACAAATTGATTTTTAAAAACAATCTAATTAAAAAAAATGAAATTCTATAAGATTATGTTACCCGCGCTGTTTATCGGAGCATCATTATTTGCTCAGAATACAGATTCTATCCAAATCCGTAAAATCTATGATGAGGCTTTGTCTAATGGGCATGCCTATAAAAATTTGGAGTACCTCTGCAAAAAGATTGGACCCAGGCTTAGCGGCTCAGCGAATGCACAAAAGTCTGTTGAATGGACTAAAAAGTTGATGGAAGACTATGGTTTTGACAAGGTTTACCTCCAAGAATTGATGGTGCCTGTTTGGGAGCGTGGTGAAAAAGAAGTAGCCTATATTATTGAAGGTAAAACAAAAATACGTGTACCTATTGCAGCTCTTGGCGGTTCAATTGCTAGTCAGGCACAAGGTATTACCGCCCCAATCTTAGAGGTTCAAAATTTCGAAGAGTTAAAAGCCTTAGGTGAGCAGGTTGTTAAAGGTAAGATCATATTTTTCAATCGTCCTTTTGATCCTAAATTGTTCAATACATTCAGTGCATATGGTGGTGCTGTTGATCAGCGTGGTCAGGGGGCAATTGAGGCAGCAAAATTAGGAGCTGTAGCAGTGATTGTTCGTTCCATGTCTAGCATCGTTGATGATTTTCCTCACACTGGCGGAATGCGCTATCAGGAAGGGGTTACAAAAATTCCTGCCGCAGCAATCAGTACAAAAGCCGCTAACTTATTGAGTCAGAAATTAAAACTCAAGAAACTACCAGTCATTCAATTTTATTTTAAGCAAAGCTGCCGAACCCTGCCTGATGCGGTTTCCTACAATGTAATTGGTGAGATTCGTGGTACTGAAAAACCTGATGGAATCATTACTGTTGGCGGTCATCTCGATTCATGGGATCTTGCTGAAGGAGCTCATGATGATGGAACCGGAGTTATGCAGTCTGTAGAGGTTTTAAGAATATTCAAATCGCTGAAAATCAAGCCAAAGCACACAATCAGGGCTGTGATGTTCATGAATGAAGAAAATGGCTTACGCGGAGGAATGAAATATGCCGAGATAGCAAAGCAAAATAATGAGATGCATGTTGCTGCTGTGGAATCGGATGAAGGAGGATTTACTCCCCGCGGATTTAGTGTAGAAAATGCCCCTCAGGCTTTAAAGCATTTTTCTAAATGGAAGCCACTTCTTGCTCCATACCGTTTAAATGATTTAGACGCAGGTGGCAGTGGCGCTGATATTGGTCCGTTGAGAGTCATTCCCGGAGTAGTTCTTATTGGTTTTAGACCAGATTCACAGCGATACTTTGATATTCATCATTCTAGCAATGATGTGTTTGAAAATGTGAATAAACGTGAATTGGAGCTTGGAGCAGCATCCATGGCTTCACTGATCTATCTTATTGATCAATATGGTACTAAATAGGTAGATTTCAGCAATTAATTGGATAGCTCCGAATGGGTGATTTAAAGTCAGAAGCAATTAAAACTGATCCGTATATAGCGATGCGCTTTCCGGAGTTCCGCTCGTACATTGCGATGCGGTTTCTCTTCACCTTTGCTTATCAGGTTCAGGCAGTTGTGATAGGCTGGCATATTTATCAGCTAACCAAAGATCCTTTATCATTGGGCCTGATTGGTCTGGCTGAAGCCATTCCTTCTATAATGGTTACTCTTTATGGGGGCTATATTGCCGATAAATCAGACAAGAAAAAACTTCTGATTTGGATCATTGGCTCTATGCTGTGCTGTTCGGCGGTACTTACCGTGGTAACTACTGATCATGTATTGAGCTTAATTGGACAAACGCCGGTGATCATCATCATTTATGTAATGATATTTTTTATTGGTATTACGCGTGGATTTTATTCGCCAACAGCCTTTGCATTAATGGCACAGATTATTCCAAAAGAGCATTATGCAAACTCGTCTACTTGGAATAGTGGTAGCTGGCAAACAGCGTCGATCATGGGCCCTGCAGTTGGAGGCCTGCTGTATGCTTTCAGTGGAATAACAGCTTGTTTTGTTGTAATCGTTACATTTCTTGCCCTTGCTCTTGGATGCATCATATTTTTCGTTAAAAATTATCCCGCTTATTTTGTACCTAAGGAAAACATTTTTAAAAGCCTGTCAGAAGGTATTCAATTTGTTTTTAAAAGTAGAATGATTCTTGGGGCATTAAGTCTTGACATGTTTTCGGTATTTTTTGGTGGCGCGGTAGCGCTGATGCCAATTTTTGCGCATGATATTTTGAAGGTAGGTGCTGAGGGGCTTGGCTTTATGCGTGCAGCACCAGCACTTGGGGCGGTGATCACCATGTTTATTTTGGCAAAATATCCACCAATGAATAAACCCTGGAGAAATCTTTTGCTAGCGGTTGCAGGATTTGGAATTTCGATCATTTGCTTCGGGCTTTCCCGAAATTTTTATCTCACGCTTTTGTGTTTATTTTTTGAGGGTGCCTTTGATAGTGTCAGCGTGATTATTCGTTCTACCATTTTACAGATACTCACACCAGAAGAGATGCGTGGAAGAGTATCAGCAGTGAATGGAATCTTTATCAATTCTTCTAATGAAATTGGGGCATTTGAGTCGGGAGCTACCGCAAGGCTGATGGGAACTATACCCTCGGTCATTTTTGGAGGAAGCATGACTATAATGATCGTTATTTTTACCTATTTCAAAACCAAAAGACTTGTCCCATTAAGCTTAAAACAGATAAACAGTCATTAAATTTGTTTATTTCTTCCGCCTACAAGGTAGATTATTGACCCCAGAAATGGTGCAATCAGGATGACGATCAACCACAATAACTTCGTGTTTGTTGGCAAATTGCTTCTGAGTAGATCCATCAGGGTATACACAATCAAAACAAACCAAACGATACCCATAAGGAAGCGCAACAAGCCCCCGATAAATAGAATTATTATTAATATACTCATATTGCTTTTTGTTTACGGCCCCAGAAAAGATAGACAATGGCTCCCAAATATGGGGCTATCAGAATAAACAGTATCCAGAGAAATTTCTGTGTGGTGCTCAGGTCTTTTGATCTTACAGTATCAAATATCGCAAATGGAATGATCAGAAAAAGTGCAATGACTGCAAAAGCAATCATGACGGTTTCCCATAGCCCAATGTTAATATTTAGTAATGTGCAAATCATCGCTATTAAATTTAATTAAAAATTTACACTTAAACTGATAATTTCTCACCTATCTGCTGACGCCACATGGCAAAATACAATCCTTTTTCGGCAAGTAATTCATCATGTTTACCTGCTTCGATAATTTTGCCTTTTTCAAGAACAAAGATCTTATCAGCATGCATAATAGTTGAAAGCCGGTGTGCAATCAGTATGGTTATATGATCACTAATTACAGAAACATCACGGATAGTTTCTGTAATCTCCTCTTCTGTTAATGAGTCAAGTGAAGATGTTGCTTCATCAAATACCAAAATGTTGGGATTCCGAAGCAATGCTCTGGCTATAGATAGGCGTTGTTTTTCTCCACCTGATACTTTAACTCCACCTTCTCCAATAATCGTATCTAGACCCTTATCTGCTCGTGAAAGTAGATTCTGGCAGGCTGCTTTTTGTAAAACGAGCATACAATCTTCATCGCTTGCATTTGGCCGTACAAATAGCAGATTTTCACGAATGCTTCCTGAAAATAACTGAGTGTCCTGAGTTACAAATCCAATTTTTTCACGTAGTTCATTTAGGTCGATATGGGTAGATGATACCTCATTGTAAAGTACCTGCCCGCTGTCTGGATTATAAAGACCAACAAGAAGTTTGACCAAGGTGGTTTTTCCCGATCCGGAAGGCCCAACAAATGCGATTGTTTGACCTTTTTCAGTTTCAAAGGAGATATTTTCGAGTGCATTCCGGTTTGACGACTGATGTTTGAAGCTTACAGTATCAAATTTTAGTTTGGTAATTCGGCCTAAAATGGTTGGCTTTTCTGGTTTTTTCTCTTTCGGTGTATTTAATATTCCTTTGAAGTTATCCAGTGATACTTCAGTTTCACGATAGATATTGATAATATTTCCAAGCTCTTGTAGGGGTCCGAAAATAAAGAAGGAATAAATAAACAGAGAGAAAAATTCTCCTACGCTGATCCGCCCTGCAAATATCAGGTAAAGCATTAGCAGCAGGATCATGTTACGAAGCAGGTTAACTAAAGTGCCTTGTATGAAACTCAAACTCCGTACATATTTTACTTTTTTAAGTTCTAGTTTTAAGATCTTATCTGTTGTGTTGTTGAGTCGTTTGATTTCCTGACTTGATAGCCCGAGACTTTTTACAAGCTCAATGTTGCGTAGCGATTCGGTTGTTGAACCAGCAAGTATGGTGGTTTCACTTACTATTGCTTTCTGAACAACCTTGATTTTTTTACTTAAAACTGAACTAATTATCCCAAGAACAGGGATAACAGAGATATAAACTACAGCGATTGACCAATGGATATTGATTGCATAAATAAATACAAAGGTTACACCAACTAATGATGTAAACACAATATTAATGAGTGCGGTTATTAGTTTTTCACTATCAGTCCTTACTTTTTGTAGAATACCTAAGGTTTCGCCGCTTCGCTGATCTTCAAATACTGAATAAGGTAATTCAAGAGAATGTGCCAGGCCATCAGAATAGATTTTGGCTCCTAGTCGTTGTGTGATCACATTTACGTAATAGTCCTGAAAATTTTTCGCGATTCGAGAAACCATTGCAACACCCATTGCTGCTAGAATTAACAAACCTGCACCCTTAAAAAATTCTTCTGTTGTATATTCTTGGTAACGTGTTACATAGGTGTCTATGATTTTGCGAAAGATCCATGGATCAAGTAAAGAGAAGACCTGGTTTACTGCAGCAAGTAGGAGTGCCAGGAAGATCAAGCTTTTATAATTTTTTAAATACTCTAATAATAGTTTCATGCTTTAATTTTTTCAGTAAAAAAGAAAGGGAACAAGCTAAATTCCTATTCCCTTTCTTTTTTTAAGTATATGAAGATTAGACCGTCATCACATCTTTCTCTTTGGCCTCCATCAGGCGGTCAATTCGAACGATAAAGCTATCTGTTAATTTTTGAACTTCAGCTTCGCCAGTTTTGATTTCATCGTCAGAAATACCTTCAGATTTTGAACGCTTGATCTTTTCATTCGCATCTTTACGGATATTACGTACTGCAATTCGTCCTTTTTCTGCTTCTTCTTTAACTTTTTTTACCAAGTCTTTACGACGTTCTTCAGTAAGGGGCGGAACATTCAAACGAATCACTATCCCATCATTCTGTGGGTTGAGGCCTATATTTGCCTCCATAATGGCTCTTTCAATTGAAATTAACATAGTTTTTTCCCAAGGCTGCACCACGAGTGTGCGGGCATCAGGAGTATTCACAGTTCCAATCTGATTGAGTGCTGTTGGTGTGCCGTAATAATCTACAAATATTCCGTCTAGCATTGTAGGCATTGCTTTTCCGGCACGGATCTTTATTAGTTCATTATCACAAAACTCAATGGCTTTTTCCATATGAGCTTTTGCATCATCCAGTTGTTTCTTAATTAGCTCGTTCATAATATATCTGTTCGATCTGTAAAATTAATTAAATTCCTGTTATTCTAAGGTATTTAAGCTTTACCCAACCCTTGATTTCTTATCCTTTTACTAAAGTACCGATTGGTTCACCATCTACCAGACGCATTAAATTACCTGGTTTATTCATATCAAATACAATGATTGGAAGGTTATTTTCCTGACACAGGGTGAATGCCGTCATATCCATAACATTTAGGTTCTTTTTGTAAACTTCGTCAAATGTTATTTCGTCGTATCTTGTTGCATTCGCATCTTTTAATGGGTCTGCGGTATAAATTCCATCTACGCGCGTGCCTTTCATTACTACATCGGCATTGATCTCTACTGCTCTCAAAGAGGCAGCAGTATCTGTAGTAAAATATGGATTACCAGTACCCGCACCGAAAATAACGATTCTGCCTTTTTCAAGATGTCGAACTGCTCGGCGGCGGATGAAGGGCTCACAAATCTGCTCCATTTTTATAGCAGTTAGTAAACGCGTTTTGACACCGGTTTTCTCTAGTGCATCCTGCAATGCCATACTATTGATTACTGTGGCTAGCATCCCCATGTAATCTGCCTGTACACGATCCATACCTGCTTTTTCTGCACTTAATCCGCGGTAAATATTACCACCACCAATTACCAGTGCGATCTCTATTCCTTTAGCGTGAACGGCCTGAATATCTTTGGCATACTGTGCAACACGATCAATATCGATTCCGTACTGCTTTTCGCCCATTAATGCTTCGCCGCTTAATTTTAACAGGATACGTTTGAACTTCATGAGGAGATTTTTTTTTAAAGTTATTAAAATATTTTAGTTCAGTTTGCCTGAAATATAGGTGCTATGATGTTTAATATTTTTATCAAAAACAATAATGTCGGCTTTACAACCAGCTTTCAGCAGTCCGCGAGTACTATCTTTTATTAATTGTGCCGGGTAGGTGGAGCCCATTCTTAAGGCCTCATCCAATGAAATATTCACTTTTTCTACACAGTTTTCTATAGCCTTTAGCATGGTAAGGCATGATCCTGATAATGTTCCGTCTGGCATTGTATATCGGTTGCCAGTAAATTGATGTTGATAAGCACCTTCATTACTTGTAGTTACTGCATCTGTAATTAGAAATAATTTTGCACCTAACTCACGTTTAGCCAGTTCGATCATTGGAAAACTCACATGAACTCCATCGGCTACGATACTGGTAAATGGTTTCAATTTAAAAATTGCCGGGATAAGTCCTGGTTCACGATGATGAATGGGTGGCATGGCATTGTAAAGATGAGTAGCTGCCTGCACCGGATTATTTAAAAAGGAAAGTGCTTCTTCATAACTGGCATTACTATGTCCTGCAGATATAATGATATTGTTAAAGTGGAGGTAATCAATTAATTCCTGATCTTGGAGCTCTGGGGCGATGGTTATCATTTTTAATTCACCTTCTGCTCGTTCTACCCAGCTTTTAATCTCTGAAAGAGTTCCTTTTTTGATATATTTTTCTGGATGTGCACCTTTTCTTTTTTCGTTTAGGTAGGGTCCTTCTAGGTGTAAGCCCAAAAAATTACCCTTAGCTTTTTTGCGGTATGCCTTTGCAGTATCAATTGCTTTGATGACCACTTCATCACTATTGGTTGCTGCTGTGGCATAAAATCCGGTTGTGCCTTGATCAAGAAGGTCATTTTCTAATTGTTCCAAACCTTCTTCATCTGGTAAAGCGCCAAATAATTTTCCTCCGCTGCCATAAATCTGAAGATCTATTAAACCAGGAGCAATAGATAGTCCGTGAAGATCGGTGATTTGGTAATCTGAAGGTATTTCTGATTGGTCAGTGATTGAGAATATCAGGCCGTCCTGAATTAGGATAGATTTATTCTCTAATTTTTCTTCCCCGGTAAAAATAATAGCGTTTATTAAAGCAACTTTCATGGCGCAGGAATTTTCAGACAAAAAAAATCCTCTCCGTTTTGGAGAGGATTTAAAATATTAAGCTCCTAACTGAACCCGCTTGAATGCAGAAACGGTGAGGCCTTTTTCTACATCATTTAAAAACTGTGCAACAGTTTTAGAAGAGTCTTTAACAAACTCCTGATTTAGTAAAGTAGAATCTTTATAGAATTTATTAAGCTTACCTGCAGCGATCTTTTCAACCATTTCTTCAGGTTTGCCCTCTGCGCGGATTACATCTTTAGCAATTTCAAGTTCTCTTTCGATAGTTTTTGAGTCAACATCGCCTTTATCGATAGCAACTGGGTTCATTGCAGCAATCTGCATCGCTACATCTTTACCCACTTCATCAGCGCTAGCTGGATTAGAGCTTAATGCTACTAATACGCCTAAGCGAAAATTTCCATGGATATAAGCGATAACTTTTTCACCTGTCACATTCTCAAATTTAGAAACACCAACTTTTTCTCCAATTTTTCCAATTTGTGAAATGATGGTATCAGCTAACTTTTCGCCATTGAGATCAAGCTCAAGTAGTTGTTCTAATGAAGAAGGGTTTTTCTCAATTGCCAAGTCTGCAATGCTGTTTGCGAATGCAACGAAATCAGCATTTTTTGCAACGAAGTCGGTTTCGCAATTGAATTCAACAACCACACCACGTTTTCCGTCGGCTGTTGTTTTTGCGATAACTACTCCTTCATTTGATTCACGATCTTGACGGCTTGCAGCAACTTTTGCACCTTTTTTACGAAGGTTATCAATTGCAGCTTCAAAATCACCGTTTGCTTCGGTCAATGCTTTTTTGCAATCCATCATACCGGCTCCGGTTTGCTGGCGTAATTTATTTACATCTGCGGCAGTAATTTGTACTGTAGACATGTTATTTTTCTTTTAATCCTTTGAATCCCCGCCTTGGGCGGGGATTTAAAGGGATATTATTAAAATTAATTTGATAGTTGATAAGGTAAAATCTGTTATCGATTGAGGATTTTATCCTTGTTCAATGTAGATTTTGCCTTGGTAATTGCGATTAATTCAGCAATTATTCTTCGTCTTTTGCTTCTGGTTCAGCTACTACTGCAACACCTTCTGATCCTGTAGCCTTACGGGTACGTTTTCCTGGAGTAGCCGTTTCGTCTTTTGCTTCACCTGCAGTATCTGATTTTGCTTTAGCAACTGCAGCTTCTTTGTCAGCTTCTTCTTCTTTTTCACGCTTGCGCTCGTCTAATCCTTCGTGGATAGCTTTCATGATAACATCTGTGATCAATGTGATTGATTTAGTTGCATCATCGTTCGCCGGGATAGGGAAGTCGATATTTGACGGATCAGAGTTAGTATCTACCATTGCAAAAGTAGGGATGTTTAATTTCATCGCTTCAGCCACAGAGATATGTTCTTTCTTTACGTCAATTATGAATAATGCTGCAGGCAAACGGTTCAAATCAGCGATACCTCCAAGAAGTGCCTCTAATTTGATACGCTCACGCTGTATCATTAATTTTTCTTTCTTTGATAATACATCAAAAGTTCCGTCTTTAGTCATCTTATCGATGTTTGACATCTTTTTGATTGACTTACGAACAGTTGCAAAATTAGTTAACATTCCACCTAACCAACGTTCGGTTACGTAAGGCATGTTTACAGAACGAGCTTGCTCAGCAACAATATCCTTAGCTTGTTTCTTTGTAGAAACAAATAAGATTTTGCGACCTGATTTTACGATCTGTTTGATCGCAGCAGCAGCTTCTTCTAATTTTGTTAATGTTTTGTTTAAGTCTATAATGTGGATGCCATTACGCTCCATGAAAATGTACGGTGCCATTTTCGGATCCCATTTGCGGGTAAGGTGACCAAAATGTACACCTGCATCCAATAAATCTTGATATGTTGTTCTTGCCATTGTCTGATCCTCCTGAGATTAACGTTTACTAAATTGAAATTTCTTACGGGCTTTCTTACGACCTGGTTTCTTACGCTCAACCATACGGTCATCGCGGGTCATAATACCTTTAGCTCTCAATGCAGGTTTTTTCTCTGGATCTAGCTCTACAATAGCCTTGGCAATTGCTAAACGAACGGCTTCAGCCTGTCCTTTAACACCACCGCCAGCAACGTTTACAATCACGTCAAATTTTCCTGTTGATTCAGAAACTTCGGTTGATTGCATTACGATGTATTGTAATGGCAATGTTGGAAAATACTCCTTGTAATCTTTACCGTTTACGGTAACCTTGCCGCTTCCATCTGTTAGATAAATGCGTGCAACTGCTGTTTTTCTTCTTCCTGAAGTGTTTGTAGTTGACATTTCTCTTAATTACGGTTTAATGGTTTGAGGATTTTGTGCTGCATGCGGATGTTCAGTACCTGCATAAACAAACAGGTTTTTGTACAATGCACGGCCCAAACTGTTTTTAGGTAACATTCCACGTATAGCCTTCTCTACCACGCGGGTAGGATGCTTTGCCATTAACTCCTTTGGAGAAATGAATTTCTGACCGCCAGGATAACCTGTATAAGAAACATATTGCTTGTTGGCAAATTTGTTTCCTGTCAGTTTTACTTTGTCTGCATTGATAACGATTACATTATCTCCGCAGTCTACGTGTGGGGTGAACGATGGCTTGTTTTTTCCTCTGATGATCATTGCGATCTTAGAAGACAAGCGCCCCAAAATCTCGCCCTGAGCGTCAACAACTACCCATTCTTTGTTGGCGGTCGCTTTATTGGCAGAGACAGTTTTGTAACTTAACGTATTCACTTGCTTTAATTTAAATTATGTATTATTTATTAAATGCCCTAAAAATAGGGATTGCAAAGATACGAGAATTTGATTAATTGGCAAGGGGTATTTCGATTTTTTTTGATAGCTCTCGTTTATTAATGCTTGAAAGCCAGCATCGATTTTTATAAAATACCAATTAGCAAAAAAATGGTCTTTATCAGTGGAAGGAAACTAGTAGTTTTTTTGATACTTATATTTAGGCTAAAATCCATTAAATTCTTTAGCGAAGGCTTCTGCTTCATCTGGGCTAATAAGAATCTTTTTGCTATCCTTTTTTATAATTAATACCGGCTTATCTCTACGGGTTACATACCAGGTCATAGCACCTAATTGAAAATTGGCGAATTTTCCGTACCAACCAAATAGTCCGCCAACTCCAAAGGTCCTAATGGTTCCTGAAAGTGTAGCTTTTTCAATTAATTCCAAACTTTTAATATCATTCCTGTTAATGCGAACACTTTTGATTAGCCTGCGTATAATTAGCTCATCTTGAGTAATCTCATAGCTAAGAGGTTTTAAAAGCAAGCATATTAAATAGATGAGTATTAAAAATATGGCAAGAGGTAGGCTAAAATTAAAGACGATCAGAGCTCCAAAAATCAGGGTTACCAAACTGGTAATTAGGATTGCAGTTTTGTCGAGTGAGGCTTTGTAAATCATATGAACAGCTAATTTTAGTATAATATACCATAAAGTATAGAATTTACCTGTTTTTTATGCCCCTTATGAATTTTGAATAAACTCTGAAATTGTGCTGAATGAATAATTCTTCAATTTTAAGGCTCCAATAAACTGATCCATCCGTTCAATCATTTTCCTGCCCGAATTTCGGCTTACATATCCCGGGAAACCAAATCTTTCCTGATCGCCCAGTTCTGTAAACTCCCATGGGTGGAAATAAATGTTAAGATATCCATCCTTTTTATGTGTTCTTTCAGCCACCCACTGATATATTTTTATTGGGAGATTGTGAAAGGATAGCCAAAACAAAGGGAAACGTAGTATCGGACTAACAGATGCTGGAATTTGCCATATACCAGCTTCTTTGAATTTGGTTCGTGGCCGGTTTAAATTATTATAACGTCCGGGTAGCCAGGTTGGATTAATAGATGAATTATAGAGGTAGCCGGCTTTTTTGACCTCATTTTCATCAACTGGCTTCATTCTCGGCATTCTAAATCCGGTTATTTTTTGAGATGAAATCTCTTGCAGTTCATTTCTGGATGATGCAAGATGTTCAGGCTCAAATGCTGAATGAAAATATCCGTGCGATGCGAGTTCATGACCGCTTTTGATTATTCGCTTGATTATATCAGGCGCATTTTGTGCAAATACTACCGTACTGAAAAAGGTAGCTTTTACCCGATGCTTATCGAGAATATCAAGAATATGATTGGTACCACTGATAGATATATCTATCTGATCTTGAAAATTTATTTCTTTTCCATATTCAAGAGGCATATCAAACTCCTCTATATCAAAGCTAAGAAGAATCAATACTGCTGTTCTTTAATATTAGTGGAACGAATAATATAATTAGGTCTATTCTTTACTTGCATGAACATTTTGCCGATATAGATTCCAATGATCCCCAAAATAGTAAGTTGTAATCCACCAAAGAATACGATAGTCATAATGATAGATGCCCAGCCAGATACCTCCTTGCCGGTATGGAAAGCATGTAACACATATGGGAGATATAAAATAGATAAGACAGAGAATGTAAAGCCAAGATAGATAGCTGCATATAAAGGTTTGACAGAAAATGATGTTACTCCCTGCAGTGCAAATTTGATCATTTTCTGGACACTGTATTTGCTTTTTCCACTATGCCTGGCGTTAGGCTTGAACACAATTGAAGTTTGTTTAAACCCTATCCATTTAAATAAACCTCTCAAAAATGGCTCATTTTCGTGAAAATTTCGGATCACCGATAAAACCTTGCTGTCAAGTAATCTGAAATCTGCCGATCCGGTTTCTAGTTCAACATTTGAAAGGCTGTTTAATGTTTTATAGAAAAGCCTCGAAGATAGTTGTTTACCTAGCGGTAGTTTTTTATCTTCTAAACGAATTGTGTACACTACTTCATATCCTTCTTCCCATTTTGCTAATAATTCAGGAATGAGCCCTGGAGGGTGCTGAAGGTCGCAATCCATACTGATGACACAATTCCCTTTTGCATAATCTAAGCCAGCTTTTAAGGCTAGCTGATGACCAAAATTTCGTGAAAACTCAATAAAAAATAGGTTATTATGAATGGAAATGAGCGTTTCAATGGTTTTCATTGTATTATCTGTGCAGCCATCGGCTACAAGGATAACTTCATAAGAGTAATTTAGTTTGCTGAAAACTTCGGCAAGTTCTGAACATATTTTGACTATGTTTTCTGACTCATTAAATGCAGGTATAACTACGGAGACTAACTTATTTGGTACCATAGTTTTTGTAATGCTTAACGTCTAATAGTAACATGTAATAAATTTGTGAGCTGGCTCGCAATAAGGCAAAGGTTTAATTGTAATTAAAATATTACATCTCTAAAATAGAAATATTTTAATAATTCAGATAAAAAAATGAATAAAATTTGATTGAATTCAGAAAAAAGATTTTCTTGTTTTTTAGTTGCTTATGCTAAAATTCAAGTATATCAAACATGCTATAGAGCATATTACATCATCAAGCTATTCCGTCTAGCATGTGTACCAAAATGGGCTCACATTTTTCTTTGCAGCAGGGATAATAGTGGCCATGCTTCCATTGTTCTGATTTTGGAGACTGGCCCCACCAGAATTCTGCGATAGCGATTGGTTTCATTTTATGTTGAAACGCATATTGAAGTAGTTTAGGTCCGGCACATTCTCCGGCCCCTGCAGGTGGGTTTTTATAAGAAGCTTGTGCAAAAAGCTCGTTCAAGCTCTTTTCTTCACCATGTTGATTCAAAAAATGATAATTATTGAATAATTCTTGCTGCAAGTTATTGGAGAGTTTTCTTCTTCTGATTTTCAGAATACTAATTCGATCCAGATAGCCCTGCAGCTTGTATTCATTTTCTTCAGAAATTACCTGATTCATTTGGTTGAGTTCAGCCATTCCTCGATTTAAAAAGTTGTTTTCTGTTAGGCTGTCAAAAACCGGAGGAACAAATTTAGCATGATGATTAGCACCTCCAAGTTTTCCTGAAAAAGCAGCAAGATAACCTGTTTCATTTCGATGATTTTTAACTACCAGAACTCCAAACATCTTGCCAATTACAGTTCCTTTTTGTGATGCGTTTAAACCAAAATTATGAATCCAGTCTTTTTGATTGATCAGATAATCTTGCACTTGTTCTGCTGCAATCTTGCATAGAGGATGAGGTTTATCACCATCCAGAAAGGTAAATTGTTTAGACAAACACTGGGCGCTGTCTAGATCATTTAACGAAGTAAAAAGTGGGTCTGAAGTTTCTATGTTTGAATAGATTATGTGCTTTAATAGGTATTTTTTTAGCTTAGTTTTTTTAAGCAGATATCCATTTATTTTTTACTCAGTTCCTGAATTTTTAAAGCCAATTGATCGAAAGATAAACGATCCGAGTTATTTTTCCCAACATAACGATATACTTCTTTACCCTTCCTGTCAAATAAAATTGTAGCAGGATAATGTACAATCTGATTATGAAATTTATAACCATCAGGTATTCCCAGTTGATTGGCTAGTTGCGCATCGGGATCGCGATAGATTGGAAAATTTTTTAGATCCTCGGCTGCTAATTTTCCAGACCATGCTCTGATTTCAAGTTCAGTATCGGGTTTAATAAATATTTGCACTACATTTTTAAGTGTTTTTGCTTTACTAAAATATTCCTGAGTATGGCGTATACAATAAGGGCATTCTGTTTTAAGCAGGAAATGAAGGGCAACAAATTTGCCTTTTTCTTTGCTTAGCACAAACTCACGATTATCTGTTGCTGACCCTAGTTTTATGATTGTTTGGGCATTAACAAGTACAGTTAGAGATATTAATAACAATAGCGTTAATAGGCTGATCTTGATTTTCATAATCTTTTTCAATCTTTTTCCAATGGCTTGATTAATAGCTCATTCAATTAATTGCCGCCCAAAATGATTGGTGAATTCTTGCTGTTTCCCATAATGATTACTTTCGTGTTTGGTGAAAGTGCAATCTCCTTCTGGGCTTTGATCGTTTCATATTGAAGTTGTTTATCACTTAATCCTGTAGACAAAATTCTTTGATAATCTGCTATACCTTGAGCTTCAACACGTTTTCGTTCGGCTTCCTGTCTTTCTTTTTGAAGTACAAAGGTCATTTTCTGGGCATCTTGCTCAGCATTGATCTTTGATTCAATGGTGGTTTTAACGGATGCCGGTAAAGTTATGTTTCTAACTAACAGCTGCTCTAATTCAAGTCCGCGTTTTATAAAACTTTTATTGATTGTATTGAATATTTTATTTTGAAATTCATCCCGCTTGCTCGAATAAAGAGCCACAGCATCGTATGAAACTGCATTATCTCTTATGGCAGTACGTGCTATGGGCCGAACAATCTTATCTAGATAGTCTGTGCCGATGGTACGAAGAATTTCAGGTGCAGCAGAAGGCTTTACCTTAAAAAGTACAGAAAGGTCAATGACCACTTCCAAACCATCTGCTGAAAGTACCCTAATGGCATCGTCGCCAGCTTTAGATCCTTCATCGTTTATTCCAGACATGGTATAATTTTGAGTTTTTACATCAAAGGTAGTTACCTTTATCATTGGGTTTACAATATTTAAACCACTGTATAAAACATCATTATTAACTTTTCCGAAAAGCGTTTTAACACCAACTTCTCCTGATTCAACTACTTTGAACATGGAAAATGATGCACCGATTAGTACTAATATGATTGCGCCAATACGTGTAATAGTACTAAATCGTGCTGCTGGTCCATCCTGTGAGGCCATAAAAAAGCTGGCGACAAGGGCAAATATTCCAATGATAATTAAAAACATAATGAGTTATTTAGGTTAAATGATTTTAGATTAAGCACTATTAATTTAAGAAAACGGTATCAGTTTAAATCTTATTAAAACGAAAAGACAAATTTAGAGGTACAGCAAAATTCATTCATGCGAATGACTCTGTACCATTGAAAAGCATTTTGTATTTTCTAAACATTCTCTTCCTTGCAAAAAGCAAATAGATAAGTCCTGCAATCCAGCCCAATCCTATAAAACTTATGGTCCACATGATTTTTTCTATCAAATTTACCCTGTTTGAAGTATAAATTTCATTTAATGCCATAATTATGTAGATCACCATAAATGGCAGATTTATAACATTAAAAAGGTTCTGGCCTGGTAAATTCAAATATTTACATAAGTATTGAGCAAATACCAATGTCAGACTAATAAAGAATACCGGTTTAAGTAGGTTTAGACTTTTCAATTAATTTTAGCCGATAGATAGTGTAAGTATGAAATTTGATTCAATGTAAATATATAGATGAAAAATTGATATTTCTCAATTAATTATGGTGTCATAATTTCTATTAATGGTCATAACTCACCACTCTAGAGATCTTCCAATTACCATCTTTTTTATTCCAAATCATTAGAAATTTAAAGGTTCCGACTTCTTCTTTTCCATTTTCAAAATGACGAAACTGATGTGATCCGATCTGTATAGCTCCATAATCTTTTATTGGGTGTACTTCAAGGCTTCCTTTTACCAATACTCTGCTGAGTTTATTCTCATTCTTAAAGGTATTTTCAAAATTTTCAAAAACGGTTTTATAGGGTATGAGCCCGCCATTGTCTTGGAACCATTCCAGATCTTCTGTGAACATGGCCTTAAACGTAGTCATATCCTGCCTGTTGAAGGCCTCAAATAGGATGCGGTCGGCTCGTTCAATTTCTTTGAATAACTCTGAAGATGTATGGGCAACCTTCTTTTCTTGTGCTGATACAGATATCGTCAATAACAATGATATTAGAAAAGCATTTAAAAGAGCTTTTATTTTCATGAGTATTATTTCTTTTAGGACGGATAAATGAATGCTTGTACTTGTTACATTGCCAAACTTTTAGTATAATTTTTGGCAACTAGACTAAACCTCAAGATGCAGATTAAACCGATGTAAAATGGAGCCCAAGGTAAAACTACATTAAAATTTAATAGTCAAATTTGTGGTGAGTGAATAGTTTTTACTATACCAACGAATAAATTTATTTGACAAATACCCCGTTAATCATCACTTTCTCAATATTCCTCATCGCTTTAATATCCTCCAGTGGATTACCTCTAACCAGTATCAAATCTGCGAGCTTTCCTTTCTCGATGCTGCCTAATTCCTTTTCAATCCTGAAAAAGCGGGCATTTACCATTGTGGCGGCATGAATAACCGCTGAGTTTGACATTCCACTTTCCACGAAAAGTTCCATTTCTCGCTGATATGCCCAGCCTTTTTCGGCATATGGAACCATGCCATGTGAACCAACGACAATGTTTACGCCAGCTTTTTGAAGTTTTGATGTAAGTTTCATCATTTGATCGAATCCTTTAAGCTGAATACTGTCAATAGCTCCCTTTCCAGGTTGATATTCAAAAATTGCTAGGGTCGGACTAACAAATGTGCCTTTTTTGACTAGATATCGGGCTAGACTATCGGCTGCTGCAGAGTTTAGATTAAGTGCAGCCCAGGCTTCATAACGTCCTTGTTTCCGATAATTATTATCGGCCAGCATGCTTTGACGATATTTTTCGGCTTTGCGTTTTGGAGTGAGAGATAATCCGAATGATGTAATGTGTTCAATCCCATCGAGACCGGCTTCAATGGCATGTTTTGCTTCAGTAATTTCCAGATGCCCGGTAACCGGAATTCCACGCTTATGTGCGGCATCGGTGATTGCTTTGATCAGTCCTGGCGGGGTTCTGAAATATATTTTGATGACAGTTGAACCCTGGTCTACAACTTCGTTTACTTGTCTGATTGCTTCTGCTTCATCGCGAACCACATAGGCATCATTGGGATATGCAGGAGGTGAACCATCCAAATGCGGGCCACTTAAAAAGAGTCGTGGCTTATGTTTACTTGATTTTCGTACCTGATCATACATTTCAATCCATAGTCCTGGATCACGAATTGAAGTAATCCCATTTTGCAGAAAAGTTGAGGGAAGATCTTCAGCTCCGTCGATATGGAAATGGGAATCAATAAGCCCCGGTAATAACGACATCCCCTTGCCCTGAATAATTTCAGTACCCTGAGGTATCTGAATACTTTTTGATGAACCAGCTGCGATAATTTTATTCCCTTTAACGAGTACTGAACCATTTGAAATTGCTTGTCCACCATTTCCGTCAATCAGAAGAACATCCACTATGGCTATAGTTCTGGTACCCTGGGGCAGTTCAGCTTCATTAAGTGATTTGATAGGCTTTTGTATAGTTTTTTGTGCAAAAAGTGCACTTGCCAGAAATATAAATACAAAAAGCAGGGTGAGACGGCGATTCATCATGATCAATTTTGAGTTTTATTTTTCGGAAAAATAGAGATAATAAAAGGCATATTTATGTTTTTGCAATCTGCTTCCTTGATCGGAATGTAATGACCTTAGCTTTTTTAATCCGGCCATTTGCTTTTAAGCTAAATTATTGACCAGCAAATTATAAAACTAATTTTTCATTTGACCTGGGCATTCTTTCTAAAATCTCTAGTCAATAACTGATAACTGATTACGAACCAGATTAGCACGCATGGAAGCGCTTTTAGTGAATACGGTTTAATAAATTCATTCCGAATAAATTTGGGAAATAAATCAGAGGGCGAGAAACTGGTTAAGGCCATGGCAAAAACAAAAAGAACTACTTGCCAGGCTTTCAAAGGTCTTTCTTGAGTTACAAACCAAATGGCTACACCTGTGAAAGCAATAATGTAAGTTGGAGATTCAGAGCTTGTACTAAAAATAACAGTAAATATTAAGGTACTTGATAAGAGCAATAACCTAAATGCCGGCTCTTTGTATTGTTTGATGCGTAAATAAGGAATTGAAAATAAGAAAAGACCCGCTCCCAAAAATGGCCAGTTTGGAATATAAGGGTTTCCGGATATTCTTCGCACCATGCCCATCAAACAAAGATCCTGGTCGGTAATTAGTGTACTATTCATTTTATTTTTTTCTGTAATGGCCTCAAACCAATCTTTATAGGTTTGAAGTATATATGCAGGTGATGAAAATAGCATGGGAATAGAAAATGCAAGTGCGCTCCAAAAAATGAGACCAGATACAAGCATTAATTTATTTTTCGAGAATAGAAAGAAAGCTAATCCAACTATCCCATATAGCTTGATGAATGTGCCTAAGACAATCATTAAGGCTGCCCAAAAATCCTTTTTTTGATCGATGAAGGTATAGGTTAGCAAAATAATTGCTGTCATGGATGGATTAAACTGCGAGCTGAGAATGGAGGTTAGGTTTTCATGCGCCGCAATTAGTAAAATTGCCAAGGTTGCGCCAGATGATAAGGGCAATTTCCTAATTGCAAATAAGAGGATGAATGAGTTAAAGAACGTCCAAAGGGTATGACCGAGCCAGTTTGGAAGTATCGCAAAAGGAGCAATCAGAACACTAAAAATTGGACCGTATAAATTATAATGCTGAAAATTTTCAGGCTGTGGTAAAAATAAATTCTTTTGATCTAGCAGGCTGAAAAAAGTGAATTTAAAAATAAGGAAGTTGTTGTAGTTACCATTCTTTAAAATTTTTATCAATGCTATCGCGCTGATTAGGTACCATAATGAAAAAATATAAACCTTCTTTTTAAAAATTGTTTCAGTAAAAAAAGTATTGACAGACTTCAGCATTATGAATTATTTTTTGATAGCGAAATAAAGATGGATACGCCAAATGGAAGATTAAATAATTTGAGCATGCTTAATTCCCAACTAAATATGCGGTATAATATGCGGCTGATTAAACCATCGTATGTATGGAGGGTGGCGTCTGAGCCTGCTCCCTTTCTGATTATCTTATCAGGTATCATTTTACTCAACAATCTAAAAATAGTGATGGGTATAAATAATATCGTATTAAAGAAAGTGGTTCTTACGGTAAGTAAATCTGATTTTTTAACTAAATCTTTTAAACTTTTGAGAGTATATCGTCTAAAGTGATGGTTCACTACATCATGGTGGCTCCATAAAAACATATATGCGGGTACAGTTAGTACAATTTGGCCATCTTTTTTACAAACCCTTTTCATTTCATGAACACCTGATAAATCATCTTCAACATGTTCAATCACATCAAACGCACAAACAAGGTCAAACTCTTCATCTTTGAATGGTAGCTCAAGGATAGAACCATGGATGATAGTCATATTAAACTGTTGATTGGCATAATTGCAGCAATCCTGATCATACTCTAGCGAAGTGACTGTCCCAAACTTGGAGAGTAATTCACTGGTTTTGCCAGTAGCTGCACCAATGTTTAAAATAGTTAAGGGTTTATTTTCCTTATTCTGGATACTTGCTGAAATCAGTCTGCTTATGATCTTTCCTCTTACTTTGAACCACCAGTGTTGACGTTCTAATGTTGCATATTCTTTGTAATAATTAATGTCCATGCTGGTATTCTTTCTGGCTGGCAGTCAACAATTTAATGATGTTCAAAATAAAGGCTACTCAAAAATTCTTTCATTTATCAAAAAGATAAAAGGTTTATTGCAACGTAAATATTACAATAATATGCTTAAATCAAAAATCTAAAACAAATTATGTTTCACTTATTTACATCATGCGTGGCATATTTTTAGATTTTTCAGCTCAATTCCAACAGTATCAATCGTACTATTTAGAATACATCAGCTAGGTTGACAGTATGCTTTTTGGGGTATTTAGAGGCACTCTCTTGTTAATTATTCGACTATACAGATTTAAAGTAAATTCGTGTCAAGAGCCTAATTTTAAGAAAGTATTGCTTGGTTTACGCTCTTACCATGAGGATACATGTTGGGCTTAATTTACACTGGTATAAATTAAGACTAAGGGTTTATTTACCTATTGATTGATTTTTGGTACACCAATTATTAAGCCTTTTTCTTCTTTTTGAAGTAATAATAAAAGGGTACTCCGCTTAGAACAAGTATGATTCCAACCAAAGACTGCTGGGGCTGAACCCAAATAGTATTAAATGTTAAGGCAATCGAGAAAAGGAGTAATACCATTGGCACCACTGGATATCCAATAACTTTAACCTGAATCTTTCCCATTCTTTTCAACCTTAAAACTGCAAAAGCTAAAAATCCATAAAGTACGAAATTCAGAAAAATAACCATATTGGTGAGCATGTCAAATGATCCTGAAATAAGCATAATACAGCCAATTACCATCATATACCTTAATGAAACATGGGGAGTTCTGAATCTAGAATGTACTTTTTGTAAATGGCTAAACAGATATCCTTGCTGCGCCATGCGGTAGAACTTGCGTGGAGAAGTAACGATAGTACTGTTTAGGGCTCCAAATACACAGATAACCAGCAATACAATAAGCAAGATTTTGCCAAAATTACCCAATAAGGTTTCAGCTACAATGAATGCACCAATTTCATTTGAATGAATAGCCCTGATCTGCTCCAGACTAAGCACATTAAAATAGCTGTAATTAAGTAGCGTATAGATAAGTGCTACTATCGATAAGCCAATTGTTAGCGCTAATGGAAGGTTCTTTTTTGGATTAACTATCTCTCCTGAGATGTTTGTGGCAGTTTCCCAACCATTATAAGCCCAAAAAGCACTTAACATAGCTGCAAAAAAGGCGCTAAAGAATAACATTCCTTGCGGCACTTTCATTGAACTTGTTAACGTGCTGCTGATTTCTGCCACCTGGCCTGAATAGGTTAATCCCACAATAATAAGAACCGATATTCCTAAAATTTTTGCCGAGGTTATAATAGAGTTGAATACCCCGCTTTCGCGTGAACCTAACGTGTTAATCCCTGTTAGGATAACAATTGCTGAAATACCAACCAGTTTTACCCCTGAATTTGCAAATGGAAAAATGAAGCCACCAATAGAAAGATCTTTCCATTGATCTAATGGATTGTAAAGAGGAATGAATGAATTAATGATTTCGCCAAATAGGAAAGCCAAAGCTGCAGTGGCTGCCGGACTAATAATTATAAAATCGGCCCAGCCAGAAATAAAGGCCAGGAAATCTCCATAAGATAATCGGAAGTATTCATATAAGCCTCCAGACTCTTCGGTAAGTGAAGCTAAAGCACTAACTGTAAATGCTGCAAATAAACTAATTACTCCGGCCAGAAGCCAGGCCATCAAGATTGCAGTCTCACCCAGGCCGGTTTGAGACATTGGGACTATTTTTTTAAATACCCCACTCCCTATAACTATGCCCACTACCATTAATGTGCTCGCAAAAAGCCCTAATGTTCTTTTTAGTGATGCTTCTGGTTTTATTTGATCATTCATGGTATTGCATGGATATTTTTAGTGTTATGCCCTGCTTTTCAGGCTTTAGCAATTGCAAGATAATAAGGTATAAGCATATTTTTAATTAAATATTGGCCGGCTTAATGACATTATTTAATGTCTATTTTTGATCATGACTAGGGTTATAAAATCAAATGATACGATTTTAAACTGGCTAACTCGTTCAATTAGAGAGTATCATATTATTTATCAAACGATATAGCTGCATTAAAAAATTGTAATATTATCCCCTTAATATTGTAGATTTCAGTATTTTTTTTGTTTTTTTGTAAAAATTCAATAGCAATATACTATTAACAATGAATAGTTTACACTACCAGGCCAATACAGTATCAGTAACCCAAACGGGTTATATGAGGGGTATTGTTTGTAGTAATTTTAGGCCTGAGAAGTTAGTGTTGCGTTTCCGACGACCCTTTATGCCGCGGACTTGAATCCTGGCATTAACCCATAGGTAACCGGAACCTTCCAGCCGGCAAATCAATCAATCAGATTATTTACACAAGGAAAGAAAAACGTTTCTTTTTTCCGATTCAAAACCGGATTTTTTCTTTAAATCAATGAAAGAAAGCGAATTTGTTGTCATCCCGGCAACAGAACATCATATTAAGTACGCAGAGCAAATTTGTGATGAGATGGCAGAATCTGCCAAGGCTAGAGGCACGGGCATAGCTAAAAGAACTCCAGATTATATTACCCAAAAAATGTTGGAAGGTAAGGCGGTTATTGCCCTGCAGCAAGATGGTACATGGGCGGGCTTTTGCTACATCGAAACTTGGAGCCATGGTACTTTTGTTGCCAATTCAGGGTTGATTGTTAATCCGCAATTTCGCAACAAAGGGCTTGCCAAGATGATCAAAAGAACCGTATTTGAACTTTCTAGAGAGAAATACCCGGAGGCAAAGATTTTTGGTCTGACTACCGGATTAGCGGTTATGAAAATTAATTCGGAGCTTGGTTATGAGCCTGTTACCTATTCTGAACTCTCACAGGACGAAGATTTCTGGAAAGGCTGTCAGAGCTGTGTGAACTATGACATCTTGATGAGTAAGGACCGCAAAAACTGTATGTGCACAGCCATGCTTTGGGATCCGGAAGAAAAGGCCAAAGAGATTGAGCAGAAAATGAAAGAAGCTGAAGAGCAGAAAAATAAAACTGCTGAAGAACATTTGAACAAGGTGTCACGTAAACAAACGCTTTTGGAGCGTATAGAAGAGAAATTGCGCAACTCTTTAAAAATGGTTGTTGGTATAAGTGCATTATTCGTTAAACTTTTACAAAATTAAATGATGAAGAAGAAGGTGGTTTTAGCTTTCAGCGGAGGTTTGGATACTTCCTTTTGCTGTATTTACTTATCCAGAGATCGTGATATGGAAGTACATTCAGTGATTGTGAATACTGGTGGTTTTTCCGACCAAGAGCTAGAGCAGATCGAAAAGCGTGCTTATGCATTGGGTGTTACTTCGCATGCAGTAGTTGACGAAACGCAGAACTATTATGATAGCTGTATAAAATATCTGATCTATGGAAACGTGCTTAAGAATGCAACTTACCCACTTTCGGTGAGTGCTGAGCGTGTTAGTCAGGCTACTGCAATTGCTAAATATGTGAATATGATTGGCGCTGATTATGTGGCTCATGGTAGTACCGGAGCTGGAAATGATCAGGTTCGTTTTGACATGATTTTTAATATCATGATTCCCGGTGTGGAGATCATCACCCCAATTCGCGATCTTAAATTAAGTCGTGAAGCAGAGATCGAATATCTAAACAAGCATGGTATTGAATATACGGCCGAAAAAGCCAGATACTCGATCAATAAAGGCATCTGGGGAACATCCGTTGGTGGTAAAGAAACCCTTACTTCAAACCAAACTCTGCCAGAAGAAGCATGGCCTACACAGGTAACCGAAACTGTAGAGCGTGATCTTGAACTAAGCTTTGAAAAAGGTGAATTGGTAGGAATTGATGGTCAAACCTTATCGCCGGTAAAGGCCATTCAGAAATTACAAGAAATTGCTCAGCCATATGGTGTTGGGCGGGATATTCACGTAGGCGATACCATAATCGGTATCAAAGGTCGTGTTGGTTTTGAGGCTGCCGCGCCAATGATTATTATCAAAGCGCATCATACCTTAGAAAAACATACGCTAACTAAATGGCAGCTGAGCTGGAAAGATCAGCTGGCAGCTTTTTATGGTAACTGGTTGCATGAGGGTCAGTTTCATGATCCAATCATGCGTAATATTGAATCATTCCTTTCGGATACACAAGAAACCGTTTCAGGAAAAGTATTTGTTAAATTGAATCCTTACCGTTTCCAGATCATTGGCATTGAGTCTGTACATGACTTAATGTCGAATAAATTCGGAAGCTACGGCGAAATGAATAATTCATGGTCGGGAGAGGATGTGAAAGGGTTTTCAAAGATTTTTGGTAACCAGACCATGATCTGGCATCGGGTAAACGATAAGAAATAAGGAATGGAAGCTATCAGGATAGGAATTGTAGGTGGTGCTGGATATACCGGCGGAGAATTGCTCAGAATACTGATTAATCACCCGCGTGCAGAAATAGTTTTTGTGCATAGTAAAAGCAATGCAGGAAAGCTAGTTTCTGATGTACATACTGACCTATTTGGTGATACTGATACTAAGTTTTCAGATACCCTTTCTCAAGATATTGATGTATTGTTTCTCTGTGTTGGGCATGGCGATGCCAGGAAATTTCTTGATGCTAATTCAATAGCTGAACGGATAAAGATTATTGACCTTTCTCAGGATTTCAGGCTCAGTCAAAATTCAATTCATGGAAACCGGAATTTCGTTTATGGCTTGCCTGAATTAAACAAGGAAAAAATTAAAAATGCAGATAATATTGCCAATCCCGGTTGTTTTGCAAGCTGCGTACAGATAGGATTATTGCCATTGGCAGCATCCGGAAATTTAAATGCCGAAGTGCATATCAATGCTACTACGGGTTCAACAGGTGCTGGTCAAAGTCTAGGTGCCACCACCCATTTTAGTTGGAGAAACAATAATCTTTCCATCTACAAAGCATTTGAGCATCAGCATTTAAATGAGATTGGCGAGAGTTTAATACAGTTACAAAAAGACTTCAACAAGGAGCTTTCTTTTATTCCTCAACGGGGAAATTTTACTAGAGGTATCCTTGCTGCGATGTACTTGGAAAGCGATTTATCATTGGAAGAAGCCCAACAGATTTATACCAACTATTATGCTTCTCATCCTTTTACGCACATGAGCAGGAAAAATATTGATCTGAAGCAGGTGGTGAATACAAATAAGGCTTTGGTTTACCTTGAAAAGCATGGTAGCAAACTGTTTATTATCAGTATTGTAGATAATTTACTGAAGGGAGCCAGCGGCCATGCGGTGCAGAATATGAATTTGATGTTTGGTTTGGATGAGACGGAGGGTTTGAGGTTGAAGGGGGTGGGGTTTTAGGTTATAAGTTGTAAGTTATAGGTTATAGGTTTTAAGTAGTAGGTTTTTAATTTTTTTCTTTGACTGAATATTTGATATAAAATAAATTTAAAATGATTTTTCTAGGGTATTTGATAACAGGTTTTCGACGATGGGGTTAAATCTAGGACCGATAGCTAACTAAATTATATTGGCTTTATCAGATTTTTTAAGTTTATGAATGCAAAATTATAAAAACTTAAATGTGTGGGTTAAATCACATGAGATTACCCTTAAAATTTACGGCCTCACTAATGGTTTTCCGAAAGAAGAAATTTATTCTTTAACAAGTCAGATTAAAAGGTGTTCATCTTCAATCCCTGCAAATATAGCTGAAGGTTGTGGTAAGAATTCTAATAAAGACCTGGGAAGATTTTTGAATATTGCATTGGGTTCGGCTAACGAAACTGAATACTTTCTTCTTCTTTCAAAAGATCTAGGCTACTTAACACTCGAAGATCATCAACTTTTAGAGAAAACTATAAACGAGATCAAAGCAATGCTTATATCTTTAATACAGAAAGTTAGGTTGTAGGTTGGAAAAACCTATAACCTATAACCTACAACTTATAACTTAATAAAAATGAAACTATTCGACGTATACCCACTTAATCCCATAGAAATTGTAAAAGCTAGCGGCAGTACCGTCTGGGATGCCAATGGCGATGAATACTTGGATCTTTACGGAGGTCATGCGGTGATCTCTATCGGACATACGCATCCGCATTATGTAAACAGACTTACAGATCAGCTGAATAAGGTAGCTTTCTATTCAAATTCAGTAATTATTTCTTTGCAACAAGAGTTGGCTGAGAAACTGGGTAAATTGTCTGGCAAGTCTGATTTTCAGTTATTTTTATGTAATTCAGGTGCTGAGGCAAATGAGAATGCCCTTAAACTTGCTTCTTTTTATAATAACCGAAAGAAGATTATTGCTTTCAAGGGGGCATTTCACGGCCGAACTTCACTGGCGGTTGCGGCTACAGATAATCCGAAGATTATTGCAGCAGTTAACCAGACCGATAATGTTACTTTTCTTCCTCTTAATGATGAACAGGCCTTGGAAGATACATTCAAGGCATTTGGTAATGAAATCTCTTCGGTGATTATTGAAGGAATTCAGGGTGTTGGTGGGATCAGAGAAGCATCAAAAAGCTTTCTTCAAAAAATCAGAACACTATGTGATCAGTATAATGCAGTTTATATTGCAGATTCAGTGCAATGCGGTTATGGCCGTACGGGTAATTTTTATGCCCATGATTATGCAGGTGTTGAAGCTGATATCTACTCTATGGCAAAAGGAATGGGCAATGGTTTTCCGATAGGAGCAATTGCTATCTCTTCGAAGTTTAAGCCTTGGCATGGTGAACTGGGAACAACTTTTGGTGGAAATCATTTGGCATGTGCAGCTGCTCTTGCTGTGCTTGAAGTAATGGAAAAGGATAATCTGATGAAAAATGCTCAAGAAGTTGGCGGCTATTTAATTTCAGAGCTCAAGAAATTTGAAAAGATTATTGAAGTTCGTGGCAGGGGATTAATGATTGGTATTGATCTACCTGATGAGTATAGCCACGTTAAAAAAGATTTGCTTTTTAAACATCGTATCTTTACCGGCGAGGCAAAGCCAAATGTAATCAGGCTCTTGCCCGCCTTGAACATAACAAAAGCACATGCTGATCAATTCTTAGCGGCACTTAGTAAAGAGCTGAAAGATGATAGCAAAAATATAAAAGCTTAAAGCGCAATTATTATGAGATATTATACTTTGATTCAAGTATGGAAAAAAGCTCATCGAATGGTATTGGAATATGCGTGCTTTCTAGCTTTATGTTTTACAATTTTACCTTAAAAACATGAAATTATTTTCTTCTGTAAACGATATCTCTGACCTGAAAGGTTCTGTTGAACAGGCACTGATACAAAAGGCAGATCCTTTTGCAAATCAAAGTCTGGGTAAAAACAAAACTCTTGGTCTGGTTTTTTTGAATCCAAGTTTGCGTACCCGCTTAAGTACTCAAAAGGCAGCCTTGAATCTGGGAATGAATGTCATGGTGATGAATCTGGATAAAGAAGGCTGGGCATTAGAAACTGAAGACGGTGTTGTGATGAATGGTACAACCGTAGAACATATTCGCGAAGCAGCAGCAGTAATGGGTCAGTATTGTGATATATTGGGCTTCCGTTCTTTTCCTAAATTGCAGAATCGGGAGGAAGATTATAGTGAGGGATTGTTCAATAAGTTTGTAAAGTTTAGTGGTGTTCCTGTAATTTCTTTAGAGAGTGCAACCTTGCACCCTTTGCAGAGTTTTGCCGATTTAATCACCATCGAAGAAAATAAAAAAGTTGCCAGGCCTAAAGTGGTTTTAACCTGGGCACCCCATGTAAAATCATTGCCTCAGGCTGTTCCTAATTCTTTTTCGGAGTGGATGTGTAGAGCACAGGCCGAGGGAATGATTGATTTTGTGATCACTCATCCTCAAGGGCTTGAGCTTGCTGATAAATTTACTCCCGGGGCAGAAATTGAATACAATCAGGATACTGCGCTGCAGGGTGCTGACTTTGTTTATGCCAAGAACTGGTCATCTTACCATGATTATGGCAAAACCGTTCAGGGAGCAGAATCATGGATGATAACACATAAAAAACTGGAACAAACCAATGCGGCTAAGGTCATGCACTGTTTGCCCGTACGTCGTGATTTTGAGCTATCGGCCGAAGTGCTAGATGGACCGCATTCGCTTGTGATCAAAGAAGCAGCTAATCGGGTATGGTCGGCGCAAACGATACTTAAAAATATGCTTGAGGCACTGAAATGAAACCTTTACACGTCATAAAAATTGGGGGGAATGTTATTGATGATCCAGAAAATCTGATGAATTTTTTATCAGACTTTTCTGCATTAAAAGGCGATAAGATTCTGATACACGGTGGCGGTAAAATTGCCACCAAGCTTTCAACTGACCTGGGTGTCAAATCAAAATTGATCGAGGGGCGCAGGGTAACTGATGCAGAAACCCTCAAGATTGTAACGATGGTCTATTCTGGATTGATCAATAAAAATATTATTGCAGCTCTACAGAATGAACAATGTAACGCTATCGGGCTTACAGGTGCTGATGGAAATTTTATTCGAGCTAAAAAACGTCCTCGGGTTAAGGTTTATTCAGAAGAAAAAGGTGCCGAAATACTAGTTGATTATGGTTTTGTAGGTGATCTGGATGATACATCGGTTGATTCTGAGGCTCTTTCTAAACTATTAGAAGCAGGTTTTACCCCTGTTTTTTCTGCGATCACTCATGATGG